>JBGSJB010000799.1:0-4281 GCA_041742175.1 Pirellulaceae bacterium | reverse complement strand
GGTTCGCAGATACCAACGGCGATAACCGCTTGGATCGCTGGTGCTACTACAACGCCGGCGTAGAGGTCTACCGCGAGTCCGACACAGACTTCAACGAAGTGGCTGACGAGTTCCGTTGGTTGAGCACCGAGGGACTGCGTTGGGGCAAAGACAAAGACGAGGATGGCTCGATCGATCAGTGGAATATGATTTCGGCGGAGGAAGTGACCGCCGAAGTCGTGCGAGCGACAGCGACGCGCGACGCGGACCGATTCGCACGCTTGCTGATTTCTGATAGCGAAATCGCTTCGCTCGGTTTGGGCAAAGAGAAAGTCGACATGCTGACGAATCGTGTCGCGGACGCGCGGAAGCAGTTCGCTGCTTGGACGGCTGGCCAGAATGTGATCTCCAAGCAAAGCAAATGGACGAACTTCGGCGCTGACAAACCGGGCATCGTGCCGGCTGGGACCGACGGTTCCAAGAACGATATCGTGGTCTATGAAAACGTCGTCGCATTGCTAGAAGACAGCGGCAAATCGAAACAATTGCTGGTCGGTACCATGATCCAAGTCGGCCCAACTTGGCGTCTAGTCGATCTGCCGAAGACGGTCAGCGAAGGTGCCGAAGTCTCCGATTCCGGCGTATTCTTCAGCGTCTCGTTCCAGCCTCGCGGCGCTTCGGGCTCAACCGAGTCGGCTGGCGGGATCAGCAAAGCGATGCAAAAGTTGGTTACCGATCTCCAAGAAGTCGATGAAAAACTGCAGTCGCGGACGCTCGGCGATTCCGACAAAGCAGTCTTGCAATCGCGCCGCGCCGATGCGCTCGAAAAACTGATTTCCGCATCGACGGATGCCGAAGAGCGACGGAACTGGATTCGCCAGTTTGCTGACACGGTAAGCGCCGCCGCTCAGATCGGTGAGTATCCGCAGGGTGTCAAACGTCTGCAAGATTTTGTCGGCAAGCTCGCTGGTGCAAACGCGACCCAAGACGATATCGCTTACGTTGTTTTTCGCACCCTGACGGCGGACAACAACTACAAGATGCAGCAGCCGAAAGCCGACTTTGACGCGCTCCAGAAAGCCTACTTGGCGGACCTGGAAGCCTTCATCGCCAAGTACCCTACGACCGACGACACCGCCGAAGCGATGATCCAAATCGCGCTCTCAGCGGAATTCTCGGGCGATACGAAACTGGCTGAGAAGTGGTACGATCAAGCTGCAACGAAATTCGCTGATACATTGCCCGGCAAAAAAGCCGCCGGTGCCCTGCGCCGCCTCGCTCTCGTCGGCGAAAAATTCGGACTCGAAGGCAAACTGCTCGACGGTCGAGCGTTTTCTTCTCCCGCTTTGGCTGGTGGGCCGGTCGTTTATCATTGCTGGGCCAGCTGGTGCGAAGGCTGCAAAGCCGAAATGCGTGGCCTCAAGGAACTGCAGAGCAAATACAGCAAGTCCAAGCTGAGTATCGTGGGCATCAACTTCGACAACACCAAGCAGTCCGCCAATGACTTCCTCAAACAGAATTCATTCCCGTGGATGCATCTGTTCGACGAAGGCGGACTCGACAGCAACGTAGCGGTCGCTTACGGCATTCTGACTCTGCCGGTAAACATCATCGTGGATAAGAACGGCAAAGTAGTAAAGACCGGCGTCCACTGGACCGAAATCGATGGCATCATCGAAGACCTGGTGAAGTAGCCCTTCACCCGCTTCGCAAACGAACCGTTCTTCCAGCCGCTTGAGTCATCAAGCGGCTTTTTTCGCTTGATAGTTCGGCAAACTCTATCCTGACCGCCAACTTTAGGAACCCCGAAGCAACCGGTGGAGAACCTCCAAGCCAGACCAACCCAGCTCAATAGTTCCCAGCATAAGTTAACCTATGTTAAGATTTCGAGAAGGTTCGAAGTTCAATTACGCGCCTTAACGCACCACTAATAAGCACCTTGGGACGAGAACCTGGTGCAGATTGTGAATTCTAGAATTGACGATAGTCCAATACACGCAAAAACGGTTGCGAAGTCGCCTTAATTCGTTAACCTTACAGCTTGACCGATTTCAACACCGATTCTTCACTATTAAATTCAGGTTTATAGATTGCGTCTGTTGAGTCGTTTTGCTTTTGGATTTCATTGATACTCGGAGCCTATCGAATGCCCCTTTTTATGCCAAGTCCGCGTAAAGCATTTACGCTCGTTGAATTGCTGGTGGTTATCGCCATCATCGGAATTCTGGTCGGTTTACTACTCCCCGCCGTACAAGCCGCCCGCGAAGCAGCTCGGCGTATGCAGTGCTCGAACAATGTTAAGCAGATGGGCTTAGCAACGTTGAACTACGAGTCTGCTCACAAGAAATTCCCTCCTGGCCGATTAGATCCCGATTACACCTTGAACGGAGTTGCACAAACCACTTACACAACATATCCAAACACGCTTCCTCCTGGGGCGAACACGGGATTTCGGTCAGTCCACACTTTCATATTGCCCTTCATGGAACAAGGCAACATTTACAATTTGATTGACTTCTCGAAGCCGACGTCCGTCCGCATGACAACCGGTAATGGTGCGACTCCGATCAACGCCAACTACACCGCTTACGCAAACGCGGCGGCAATCTTCATCTGCCCATCATGTCCGTTTACCGGGGTTGTCATCACCGAGAACAACTATCGGTATAACTTTGGTGGGTCGACCCCATTTGGTGGCGCGCTGGGTTCCACAGCAAACAATAACACCAATGCCACGTCACCGGCTGGATTTTCATGTCGCGGAAATGGTGCCTTTACCATCGGTCGAGCCTTGTCTACGAGCGCGTTCACCGACGGTCTATCTAACACGGCGTTCTTCTCTGAGAGAACGAAAGGTAGCGGCGCGAATCTCGCTTCAGCATTGCCTGGGCCTTCAGATGTGACCAACATGCTAAGCCGACCTGCAAACCTTATTGACGCAGACGTAATGTATGCCGCTTGTTTAGCACAAGCGCCCACGACTAATGGTGGTTTCAACTTCAACTCGATGGGACGTTGGTTACCCGGAACAGACTTTTCGAATGGTTGGCCATTCGGTTTCTATTCGGCGACAATGTACAACCACGTCGCGACACCAAACTGGAGAGCGATTGACTGCGGAACTCGAAGCGCAATCGTGGACGCTCCCGGTGAGCATGCGATTATTAGCGCGCGGAGCCTTCATACTGGCGGAGTCAATGTTTCAATGGGCGATGGCTCCGTACGGTTTGTCAGCGATAGTATCGAACTCGCTATTTGGCGAGCCGTTGGAACTCGCGACCTAGGTGAAGTTGCGAATATCGACAACTAGAGCATTTCGTAAACAGTCTTACTACGCTATTAGTTGCGTTGAGGAGTTGACCGTGGGACGACCAGTAGTTGCAATCGCTTGGCTGGTTTTCGCGATTGCGGGATGTGCAACAATTGCAGGATGTGGCAGTGGTATGTCCAAGTCAGCGGTGCAAGAAACCCAATCGGCCGCTGAAAAAGCGGCCGAGTTGGAGCAAACCGGAAAGTATTCGGAGGCGATTCCATTGCTGGATACGGCAATTTCCAACGGTGGCCTCAACCCTGATCAATTAGCCGAAGCGTACCTATCGAGGTCTCGTTGTCATAGTCTTACAGGAAAACTAGCGGAAGCTGAGCAGGACTTGAACACAGCCGAACAAGGTTCACCCAACCCTGCCAGCTTTCACTTCACTCGGGCGATCCTCTTGCTCAAACAAGATAAAGCATCAGAGTCGAAGGCAGAATTCGCTAAAGCACGCCGAATTGACTCAACGTTGAAAATGCCTGAGTAAACCACTCCGTTGATTATCGCTACAGCATGCGAGCTCGGCGTCTGAGCAACCACTCGCTAGTTAACAACACGACAAATGCCGCTGCAACCCATGGCGAATTCCAAATCGGTCGCGGTGGCAACGTTCCCAACCGAGCCGCTTTACCTGGCGGCAATTCACTGAAAAGCCTCTGCGCTTGGTCGGCCAAATAAAATCGACCACGCGACTGCTCCGCTAATTGCCGCATCGCTGTCCAATCTGCTCGCAAGTTAGCTTGCTCTCCAGGAGGTGTCACGACGCTGAAACTCTCGCTTGGCGGTTGCTGCAAACTCGGTTGGAAAACCACCGCGCGGTAAGCTCCTGGCGGAAGGTCCGACTTCACTGCCGAATAAGTTCGACTCGCCCCCACGTCGCGTGCAAGCGACAGCACCGATTTCTTGCCCGCACTATCTTCGATCGTCAACTCAGCATTCTCGCGGCTGAGTTTTATTTCCGCATCTTTGCCCAGTTGCAATTCGAATCG
>JBGSJB010000798.1:0-7127 GCA_041742175.1 Pirellulaceae bacterium | reverse complement strand
AGTTGATCTTTGTAGCGCGCCAGCCGTTCCTCTTCCTTCTTCAGCGATTCGTCCTTGGCCCGCATCAAAGCCTGCATCTGTGCGAGCTTGGCTTCGTTATTGCGCAGCACTTGCTCTAGTCCGCGCTTGGCCGTCGCAACTTTGCCTTCCAAGCTCAGTAGCTCTTTGCGCTGTTCGTAGACTTCCATTTTCTTCAGCGTCGAAAGCTCGGATTGCAACTGATTCAACTTCGCTGCGAACTGACCTTCGGCTTGCAAGTAAGTCAGTTCGATGCGGCGGACTTCGTTGCAGTTCGCATATCCAAGCTTAAACAGCGACTGCACGCCACGTTGCTCTTCGCGCCGCAGCTCCATCGTCGCTTGAGCCGCAAGGATCTCGTTGTTCACATCGTCGATGCGCCGTTTGTTCGCGTCGACCGCCAACTTGTGAGTTCCATTGCTTTCGTCGACGTACATCTCCAGTTCAAGCTTCGCTAGCTCGATCAGCAAACGCGCTTCCGCTTCTGCCGTTGCGTTCATCGTCAATTGGTTCTTCAAGTTCGCTTCGGCTTGAATCTTCTCAGCAATCGCGTTCTCAGTAAACAGAGTCTGGTCATCGAGCGCTTCTTGCATCGGCGTCGAATCGAGCTCAATCACCAAGTCGCCTTCCTTTACCGAAGCTCCGTTGGGGATCATCCACAGAATCGTTGTTCCATTGATGTTGTCGCGACGCACATCTTCGACTTCGCAAATCAATTCGATATTCGACTGACTTTCTAAACTTCCTCGCTCGAGCACAACGACTTCCAGGTCGGATCGATTGACTTCTTGCCAAACCGCTTGACCGTAAGCCGCCGTTGGATTCTTCGGCTGCTTGCTCCACAACCAGGCCGCTGAGGCGGTCGCCGCAACACCCGCTAGCAAAACGATGGAGAATCGGACTAAGCGTCGGGGGAATCGAAAGGGAGTGGCCGTCGCAATGTCTGCGCGGTGGAGAACCGTGGACATAGTTGAATCTTCCGGATTGTAAGGCTGGACCTCTCGACTCAAAGCAAGCATTCGAGAGGCGGATGGCAGGAACTTGATGAAGTACTTCCTTTTCTATCGAAGTTCGACCAAGTCAGGTTAAGAGTGTATTTGATTTTAGTCGGAAAATCAACGCTTTCGCGGGTTGGTCGCGAAAGGCAGCCGTTATGCGAGCCCATTTGCAAGCTGCTACAATGTCGATTGTTTGCAAACCCCACCTGTCAACTCTCCTGCCGCGGAATCTCAAGTATGTTGCGTTCGAATTCGTCGCGTTGTAGCCGCACTCTTCCCGCTCTTGCGCTGCTTACGTTTACCGCTTCGCTGGCCGCCACGCTACAAGCGACGGAACCGAACGAAGTCAACGATGGGATCACAGTCGCCGTGAACGACTGGCCGTGGTGGCGAGGACCGAGTCGCAACGGCGAAGCGTCCGCCGATCAACAGCCACCGACGACTTGGAGCGCAGATCAAAACGTGCTTTGGAAAGCTCCGATTCCTGGCCGCGGTCACGGTTCGGTTGCGATCCTAGGCGAACGCATTTTTCTGCAGACCGCTTACGAGAAAAGCGGCGCGCAGGAAGTTCTTTGCATCGACCGCAGCACTGGCCAGCAACTTTGGAGGACTATCCTCTTTGGTGAAGGCGGCATGCGCAAGAATAACAAATCGACCGCCGCTTCCAGTACCCCAGCTTGCGATGGCGAGCGAGTGTTTGTGAACTTTCCGAACAATGGCGCGATGTACACGACAGCGCTCGACCTCAACGGCAAACAACTTTGGCAGACAAAGATCTGCGACTACATCGAACATCAAGGATACGGTTCGTCGCCTGCCATCTATCAATCGCTGGTCCTGATCGCCACCGACACGAAAGCTGGCGGAGCGATCGCGGCCCTGGATCGCAAGACAGGCGACATTGTTTGGCGCCGCGACCGCCCGCAGTTGCCGAACTATCCATCGCCGATCGTCCTAAACGTCGCGGGCAATGATCAATTGGTGATGACCGGATGCGACAAGGTTTCCAGTTTCAATCCGTTGACCGGCGAAACGTTGTGGGAGATCGGTGGCGCGACGACGGAATGCGTGACATCGACGGTTACTGACGGCAAGCACATTTTTACCAGCGGCGGTTACCCTAAGAATCATATGTCCGCGGTTCTAGCTGATGGTAGCGGCAAAGTTGTTTGGGAAAACGACACGCGTTTGTATGTTCCATCGCTGCTGGTCCGCGACGGTTACCTGTTCGGAGTACTCGATGCCGGCATCGCAATGTGCTGGAAATCAAGCACGGGTGAAGAAGTTTGGAAGGCGCGTTTGGGCGGAACGTTTTCATCTTCGCCAGTCTTGGTGGGTGACAAGATTTACGTGACGAACGAAGCGGGCGAGACGTTTGTATTTCGAGCGGATACTGCGAAGTATGAACTGCTTGCGAAGAACAAACTCGGCGACGATATTCTGTCAACTCCTGTCATTTGCGGCAGTCGCATTTATTATCGCGCCGCGCAAGTCTCCGGCAGCGGCCGCGAAGAGTTTCTGTATTGCCTCGGCGAATAGTCGATGGTCGTCTTCTATAGCCAACCGTCCAACACCAGTCCACAGTGTGATACGTTTTGCGACGTTCCGAAAATAGACTTTCAACGCTGTAAATCTTCTGTTCCACTGTGGTACTGATTGGTAAACTGTTGGCGGTTCGCATTCAAGGTATCTGGAAAGCCGATGTCTCAAGACTTACCACCGATTGTACAGACGCGCCCGAACATCTCGTCGCCGAACCATAACTCGCTACGAGTACCGCGATCCAGCAACGCCCCACGCTACATTTTAATTGGTCTCGGCGTTTTATTCGAGTTTGCTCTGCTGTGTTCTGGCGGCGGTTATATGCTGTACCGCAAATTCAATGCGGATAGTAACTTCGGCGGCAGTTATACCGAACTGCGCGAACCGGTAGGTGGAACTGTGCCGGAGCGTGTGCGTGAAGCGGCGGCTGAGGCGATGCCAACAGCAGAGACTGATCCAGTCGAGCTTTCTCAGTCGTTGAACAATTACGGAATCGAAGTTGATATCGCTCGCTTCGTTATGGAAATGCAGCGGAGTGGCAAAAGCGACGCAGCGGTGAATCCGTTGACGCGTGTGTTTTGGCAATCCATGCTTGCGGAAGCTGTCGTAGCGCCGGACTTCGGGGCGCACAATACGATTCTCAGTTTCGAATGGTTGGTGCCGGAGAAAGAAGCGCGGGCAGTCGTCGCTTGTTTTCCGGAGTACGGCGGAGCCGAAACAATTTATGTGCTGTATCTATCGCGCGTCAAAGACGAATGGAAGTTGTTCGATTGGCGGAGTGTGCTTGCGCCGATGAACGAGTCGCAGTTTTGGGCGATCTATGCGATGTTGCCTGAGCGAACAGATGACGTGTACAGCGAGTTCACCAACGAGGCGTACACTATTTGTTCGCGCTATGATGTGTCCAATCAGAAGAAGATCACCGATTTGATGACGCTGTATCGCAGGACTGAGTTTCCGCAAGAGTACAAGGCGCTGGCCAAGGATGTACTGTGCACGTATCTCATTTCGCTCGACGCGAAAGCGGAACTTGGCCCGATTGCTGATTCGTTGAGTGCTGACGAATTTGCCGGAGCGTTGATTTACAAAGCGACGTCGGCTCATTGGTCCGGGAAAACGGAGAGCGCGTTTGAGCATCTCACGGAGCTGAACCGTCGAATTGGCTGGCACCCGCAGTCAGCACGTTTGGCTGGTGAGTTCGCTGAGACTCCGGAACAAAAGCAGCTTGCGGCGCAGTGGCTTGAGCGCTCCGTGTTGCTTGTACCGAAGAACTCTGAAGTGATCGATGCTTTCGTGGCGGTTGCGGACCGTGAACAATTCAAATCGATGCTGGCTGGTTTCGCGAAGACGGAGAGCCCTGCCGCCAACATGTTCAGTATGACAATGGCTTTGGGTGACCTGAACGAAACGAAACTGAAGTGGCTCCGCGACTTAATGCCCAGCGAAGATTCGATGCCGGAAATTCGCGAGTATCTAGACTTGCAACTGGCGATTCAGCGCGATGATCACTCCGCCGTGATGAAGCTTGCGCCGTCTGTTTTGACGAACGAAGCGTTCCGTGAGGGTGACTTCAGCTACTTCATCCATGGTGTTTGGTCTGCGTTTGTCCAAGCCGCAACGGAAACAAATGCGTTCGCTCAAGCGATCGCGTTGCTGTCGTCGGAGGATGACAAGCAGCAGTTTCGCGAAAGGCTACGTGATAATGCGTTTTACAGCGCCGATACCATGCCCACCGATGAGTCGCTGGCGTGTTTGCAACTGATCTCGCACTCCAGTGAACTTTGGCGAGAATGGAGGACTCAGATTGCGATTGCGAAGCTTCAAAGTCAACAAGGAAAAACGAGCGAAGCGTTCGATGCGCTGATCGCATGGCTCGAGTCGAACGCAGATGAGATCAAAGATGAGGATCGTATCAACGACGCAGTTGTTTTGCTGAACGCGTTGGCCGACCTTGGATTAAAATGTGACCGCTGGCAGGAGTTGGCGAAGAGTGTTGACACGGAAACGCTCTTTCTCCTGATGTCGAATCAAGCGACAACTGATCCGCAGGCGTTGCAAAAGTTCCTGGATTGGTACGCGGCGGTTCCAAGTCCTGTCGAACAGTGGCTGCAGTATTATCGAGCGCGAATCGCTTTCTTGAATGGCGATTGGGCAACGGCGGATCGTTGTTTGAAACACGCGATCAAGTTGGCTGAAGCGGACTCAAGAATCACTGAAAACGAAATGCCTCTGCTGGTCGCGTCCTACGTTCCCCAAGACTACGGTTACGCATATGACGAAGATTTGCTCAGCAACTGGTTCGGTCTGCGTTTCGAATACGCGGTGCGCTGCGGAATGCTGGAGCAGTTGCTGGCGGATGCTCAACAGGCTGATGATGTAGATGAGGATTGGTTGGAAGCGCTCGATACGAATTACATCGGCGCAGCACCTGCCACGCTGGAACGCGTTGCGGCGATGCTACGCGAGTCAAAATTGGATCGCGGGCGCAAGATTGCAGCGAATTTAGATGTTTTCATTGCGACGGCGAATGAACGTTACGAAGAAGCGGTGAAGCGTCAAGTGGAAGTGCTGCGTACCCAGGATGGGCGCTCGATTGACCAGCAGTTCGCAGTGCAGCGCGCGGGTGAACTGATTCTGATGCAGCGGTCGACCAAGTACTTGGATACGCTGCGCCAGTTGAGCCGCGGCAGCGATATGACTGCGTACGTCGACTGTGTCGCAGCGACGTTGGCAAAGGATTCGAAGGCGTTAATTGATGCAAGTGAACAGTGGCGCAAGAGCGAATGGCTAGACAGTCAATTCGTGTCAAATCCGCTGGTACTTGAATGCCTGGAGGACGACGCAGTGCTTCGTGAGGTTACTGAGCAGCAACCACTTGCGTTGGATCAACTGCAGCAGGATTGTGCGCACGTCACACTGGCACTCGCAGCAGAACCGAGCGCAGTGTTCAACGAACTGAAGCAGTTCTGCGAATCGAAGTCGTTTGCGATCGAGTCGCTCGACGCAGCGCGCTTCGACCACGCGTCCGCGGCGTGCGTTGTTTCGGTAGCGAACACGAAGTTGTTAATCACTTTCACTGCGACGGAGCACTTCGATCTCGGTGCTACTGCTGAGGCTCGAGAGATCCTGAAAGACGCCCAAACGATCGCTGCAGTAGTGTTGCAGAATTTTAGTGGCAACGGATCCGTTACTAGTCGCGAACTTCGACGTGGCGTTAGCGAGTTGATTGATGGGATGCCCAGCAGCGTGGCGATGATCGATGCGAAGTATGACAACTTGCACTACAAACCGGGTTGGCAACAACGACTGAGCGCGTCGATTGAAACCGGGATCGATCCAGCGTTCCCTGACGAATACTACTTGACGATTCTGGCGAAGCAGGATGCGGCGTTGATCGAGCGCGATGGGAAACACTTTGCGGTGCTTGCTGTTGGAAACCTTCGCGAACTGATTCCAGTTGAGCCACAACGACAAGAAACGCCTTGGCAAGAAACCAAGGCGCTCACGTTAGCTCCGTCGCTGGTGCTGCCGCAACTGTCGGTGGGTATCCACTTTCGTTGGGCAGAGGATTAAGCGTCGAGTCAACCTTCGGTGACTTGCGAAGACTACTTAATTGCGATCAGCTCAATGATGAAATGAAGTTGTGATTTCGGTGGGATGCCTGGCCGACCGTGCTCTCCGTAAGCGAGCTGATACGGAATGACGAGTTCAATCATTTCGCCTTCACCCATTAATTGAACACCTTCAGTCCAACCAGCGATAACCTGATTCAACCCGAACGCGATCGATTTGCCGCGGCGGTAGGAGCTATCGAAAATAGACAGATCATCGAACCAACCTTTGTAATGCACTTCGACGCTGTTGTCTTTCGCTGGTTTGCGCCCGTCGGCTTTGCGAAGGATGCGGTACTTCAAACCTGAAGGCGTCGTGTTGAATTGCTTCGAGGCACCATCGTCGATCTTGCCGGGTTCGGTTTTTTCTCGAGGATCTTCGGGGCCTGCGGTCAGCGGCTTTTGGCTTTCGTTCACGTTTCCTTCCAGTCCCGCGGCGGCGCCGCGAATTGCTTGTGTTGCACCTTCTGCGAACAGAGAGAATTGGGAGATTCCAGCCAGAAGTAGTAAGACAGCGAGAGTTGGCAACTGCTTTTTCAAGTGCCATTGCGACTCGCGCTCTGTATTTGCGCCTCGCGCTCTGTATTACTGTCAAGGAAAGTTAACCAAAGTAGGCCGGTGTCCACAGTATACAGCGCTGGGGGTAGAAATCGGTTCTTGCAATCGTTTGTAAAATTTACAAATTCAAACGCCGTTTACAAACCGCATCTGTCTTGAACAATCGTCGTAACCGCCTCAATTTAACGCAACTTGATTCACTCAGCTTATTTTCGGGACGCAAATGCACTTTGGCATGCCAACTGCAAATAGTGGATTTTAGCGAGCGACCGAGGCCCGTAGCGGAGCTAGGTTGTTCCGCTCGCAAGGGCTGCTGAGTTCCTCCGACTCGACCGCAGCAACAGAATCGCTGGACCACATCCTTGAAAATGCAAATCGCTGTCGTGAGGAGCCACGCGCG
>JBGSJB010000797.1:0-6178 GCA_041742175.1 Pirellulaceae bacterium | reverse complement strand
GAAGGCGATAGGTCCAGCCCGGTGTAGAATCCAGTTCGTTCAGCTTCTTCAAAAACTGCTGACAATCGGACCATGAGACTCTTTCGACTGGCAACTGCTTCAGCAACTTATCAGGCAGCAACTTCACTACGTCGTCGCCGTCAGCACCGCTTGTAAACCAACTTGGTTCGATCCCATGACCTTAACCCATTCTTCCTGAGTCACTTCGTACATGCCAAGGTAGAAGTCCTCGGCGATGATCGTTTCGTGATTGCCAGTGGTTTCGTTTTCGTAAACTTTGCGCGCGAGCCACGCTTTGCCTTTGGAAATCGCCACGAATTCCATCCCAATACTATTCGTGAAGGTAGGCGACAACGATCGCGCACTGCTTTTCTCAAAAGTGAATTCTCTTAGGAAATCCTGTGCGCGCTGATCATTGATACGCACTAACGTCTTGATGTCACGAAGTATTTCCAGATCCCGATCCGATACGATGTCGAACTTCACCCAAGTCAACGGCATGTCGCGTAGCGCACTGAAGTCGGTGATTTGGCTGCCATCTGCGAAGAACTCTTCGAGCGGCGCACCTGCAATTGGATTTAAATCAGACACCAGCGTGTTTTCGCACAGCAGCCTTTTCAGCGGCATGCCTTCGAGTGGCGACAGGTCGGATACTTCGGAGAAATTGCAACAAAGGTATTCCAATGGAGCGTCTTTCAATGGCGTTAAATCCATCGGCTTGCCGTTACCACCGATGTTGAGCTGCGTGAGCGGCATCCCTTGAAGTGGCGAAAGATCTGACCCAGTCCATGACCAAGTCCAAAGTATCCGAAGCGGCATCCCAGTCAGTGGACCGAGGTTCGCAATCGGGCACCCATCGGTATGCAACTCTTCGAGCTGCATGTTTTTGACCGGCGACAAGTCACGAAGTCGCGCGTTGTTGTAAATGTAAAGTCCCGTTAACGGCAAACCCTGAATCGGCGAAAGATCTGCTAATCCTTGATCCGGAGCCCCATTACCAACCATCCGCAAGCCGCGAAGGTGTTTTAATTCGCGCAGCGGGTTGATGTCTGTTACTTTGTCCGTCTTGAAGTCAATCGAAACTAGATGCCCCTTCTCAAACCTCGGAACCATCGCTCCATCGAACCCAGGATTCGCGGCTCGCATCGCGTCTACCAGTGCTTCGTACTGTTCGGCGGGCGCGATCAACGGCATCGCATCTAGAACTCCCTTGCCGTCCTGAACAATTCGAACTTCACTGTCGAGCACTTCGATCATCAATCCGATGCGATCACCCTTACGAACCACCAACTTGTCCGTTTCGAACTCGAGTTCTTTGCCATCGGTCAACGTTTTAACAATCTTCAGTTTGACTTTGCCCGGCTTCAGCCTCAGCGGCTTGTCGTAAGCGCCCGTAACTTTCAGTTCGTCGTCTTCAAAGCCCAACTTAATGGAAGGATCATTGCTTTCGATACGAACTATCCGTCCGTCTGGAGTCTGCCAGTAGAAAACACCAGCGACGAAAAACAACATTGCGGCGATCAGCCAGCCGCCAGCTACGAGTAATTTGCGTTTGACAGGCGTGCGCTCCGCACGCACAACTCGACTAGGAGAAACACCGATTGTCGTAGCGGTTCCTGAGTCGATGGCGCGTTGTATGTCGGCCAATCGATCGATGACTTCGCGAGCCGACTGCGGGCGCTGGGATGGTTCCTTCTCGAGCAATTGCATCGTAAGTTCGGACAACTCAACGGGGACCAAACTGTTTTTCTCACTCGGCGGGATCGGCGAGTTTATAGCCAGCGCCATCAGCGTCCCGACGGTGGTTTCGGACTTGAACGGTATCTCGCCTGTACACAGTTGATAGAGCACGCAACCGAGCGAAAACAGATCCGCGCGACCATCGATCTTGCCGTTGGCTCGAGCTTGCTCGGGTGCCATGTAAGCCGGCGTTCCAATTATCGTCCCAATTTGCGTTAGATGCACGTCGTCGACTTCGGCTGAAGCTAGTCCGAAGTCAAGAATTTTGACTCGACGCACGCCGTGCTGCGTCTCCTCAAGCCATAGATTTGCGGGTTTGATATCGCGATGAACCAAGCCCTTTTCATGCGCTCCCATCAAGCCTCGGGCAACGTCGCGTGCGATCAAAATCGATTCTGCGATACTGAAACTGCGCCCCTCTTGCAAGGCTTGATCGAGTGAATCACCGCTGAGCAATTCCATCGCCAGAAACGGAACTCCTTTGAATTCGTCGACTTGATACACCGTAACGATGTGATCATTCTTTAGACTCGCCGCGGCTTTGGCCTCACGCATAAAGCGATCGTACGCCGCTGGGATGCTCGCCACCCTCGGCAGCATCAGCTTCAGTGCTACGAGTCGACCGAGCGTTGGATCCTCCGCCAGAAAAACGGCTCCCATGCCGCCGCGGCCAAGCACTCGCAAAACTCGATAACGGCCAAGCCGTCCGATCTCATCCGGCAACTCGGGAGGGACGAGAAAACTCAAACCGAGATCATCGATCAAGACACCCTCGGCTCGCCCCTGCCCAGATTGGCAAAGCCCAGAATAACTTATTCGAGCTGCAGAGTCCGTCGACGGTATCTGCTTCAGAGTCCGCATCAGCAAGTCGGGAATCGTCTGCATCAGTCGCTCGGTGGGCGAGCTTTCTCCACGCAAAGAGCTCACGAGCGTGTCATCGGATCGCAAATTTTGAACTTCGTTTTGACAGTCCTCACAGCTCTCTAAATGGTTCGCATAACTAGACAGTTCCGGCTCCACGACCCGCCCATCGATCAATTCGCTCAACAACTTTTTGGAAGGGCATGGCGAATTGTCTTGCATTGTCCGATTCCCGCTGCAGGTAAAACAGCCTTTCAATTGCTTCAAACGCGAAGACCAGTGCTTTGGGGACACTGAGGCGAAGACTAGTACGCAGCCCGATCAGTTTTCTATCGAAAAGCAGAATTATTTCTCATTCCAGAATCTGACCTAGCTCCTCTCACAGTCGACTCAAAGTGCGTGATTTGATTCCGTAGACCGCACTAAGACAGATACCAAACTTCTTCGCCACAAACTCCGTCCAGCGTTCGTCCTACACATACTCCCGAAAAACCTGCTGCCAAGCGTGAAAACTTCGTCTGCTATCGTACTCGAATTCCGGCAGCTTTCGCCTAAGTTACAGGAAGACATCCTGTACAAAATCGGCGCGGTCAGATTCTTGCTGTCCCAGTTGCTGAGCCCAGCGAAACGAGAGCGGAGTATACCAGTCGACGAATCTCGTCCAAGCCGAAGTTTCTTCGCACGATCGAAGGTGAGTATTAGGGTGGCGGCAGTGACTTGCATCTTTAACTTGCTCGGGATATGACAATCCACCACCGCTACAGGCAATCCAAAGCATCCGTAACTGAGCATGTCGAAAAATTACCCGACGATGTAAGCATTCTGTTGCCACGCGGTATTGCCTTAGCCGCATCGCCGATTCTGATAAAACTGAAGCTGCATTGTTTTGAGTTGCCCAAAACGGGCAACAGACGGTGTGCAACTGCACAAGTGAAAGCAGATTAATGAGACAGTTCATTATCCTATCTATGATCATCGTACTCACGCCGTTGAGTGCGGTGCGTGCGGCGGACGGTTTATCAGCGAGTGAAAAACCGAACGTTCTGCTTATTATGGCTGACGACTTGAGGGATTTCGGCGGAGCTTTCACAAAGGAGGTTGTAAAAACACCCAATCTCGATCGGCTTCGCGCTCACGGCACATCGTTTAAACGCGCCTATGTGCAGTATCCGGTTTGCAATCCCAGCCGATGTAGCATGATGACGGGACTGCGCGCCGAGCAGACAGGAATTGTTGGCAATGATGTTCCGCTGAGGCAGGCGTTACCGAACGTGATTACGTTGCCGCAGGTTTGCAAAAACGCAGGCTGGGAATCGCACGCATTTGGGAAACTGATGCATCTTGGCGGTGGACAAAACGTTGAGGCTAAACAGCGTTGGACGGATGTTGGACAGTCATGGTATACCGCGCAAGCGTTTGCAGCGACGACAAACGGTCGCAAGCTGCTAGAAGGACGCAATGTAACGGGTGGTGCCCTGAACTGGTGCGCTTGGGGCGCGGCCAGCGGCAGTGATGATGACCAGCCTGACGGTCAAATCGCCTCGGCCACAATTGCCATGATCGAAAAACTCGGCGAGAAACCTTGGTTTATCGGCTGCGGTTTCATGAGGCCGCATGATCCTTTCATTGCACCGAAGCCCTACTTTGATCTATATCCCCTGTCTTCGCTGAAGATTTGGAGCGATCCAAGCGACACAAAATCGGTGCGAAAAGAGAGCGTAGGCTTTGGACTTTATGGCGAGGCCTTTGCAAAGTTCACTGAGGAAGACCGACTTGAATTGTTCCGAGCTTATTGCGCCGGCACCAGTTTCATGGATGCACAACTCGGTCGCGTGCTAGATTCGCTTGATCGAAATAGGCTGTGGGACAAAACGGTAGTTATTTTTGTCGGCGATCATGGGTACCATACTGGTGAAAGGGGATGGTGGAACAAAAACACACTGTTCGAACGGAGTTGCCGTGCGCCCCTGATCATCGCAGCTCCAGGAATGGCAGGCGGCCAGTCGACGAGTTCGCTTGTTGAGTTCATTGATTTGTACCCAACGGTTGCCGACTTTTGTCAGCTCGCGATGCCCCACGAGACCGAGGGTGTCAGTCTGCGTCAGCTCTTGGTGGATCCTGCCGCTCGGCACAAGGATGCAGCGTTCTCGCTGGTCGTTCGCGGAGACAAGCTGCATGGCCAAAGCGTTCGCACGAACCGTTGGCGTTTTACTCTTTGGAGCGATGGCAAGCCGGAACTTTACGATCACGCGACTGATCCGGAGGAATTGTACGATGTGTCCGCGCAGCACCAAGAAATTACAACTGAACTCAGCGCGCGGATTCATGCCTTGCCTATTATCGCTGCCGCCGAGCATCGCTAAATCAGTGGATCGAACAGCAGTTGTACCTAAGCCGGTGGACGCTGATCAAATGGGACGGCGATTCAAGCTGCCAGCATCGAGAACGCCCACCGCTGAGGTAGGGGCGAACGAAAGTTTGGTGGTGCAAGTCGAGGATTGTCGACATTATTGCAATGTTTGCATTGCAACAGAGATTCTCATGTTTCGCAACTTCGCCAACAATTGATATGATGAAGGGCGGATCGACTGGTCCCGAGTCTGGTTCAATTGGTTAAGCGAGAGGCACTTGTACTCCGTCGGATATGTTCCCTGTTTCTGACAATCATTAAGCAAGATTTACAGTGTGAGGTTTGCTGCTTATGCAAAGCAAGTCGCCCCTCGATGACAGCAAGAATGATTCAATCACATCGGTATCGTCTATAGATTTAACCAGTTGGGAAACACCTTCCGTTGGCACCGCGAGTGATGCGATCGCCCTTCCCCTAATAGACCACTTGGGAAGGTTTCGGCTCATTCGCGAACTCGGGCGGGGCGGTTGTGGGATAGTGTATCTCGCTGAGGATGAACAACTGGGGCGCGAGGTCGCGGTTAAACTGCCCAGCGAGGCGTCGCAGATCTTTCCTCACCGGCGACAAAGGCTTTGGCGAGAGGCCAAAGCCGTAGCGCACTTGCAGCATCAGAATATCGCGAAGGTGTACGAAGTCGGTGAGGCTGATGGTTGGCTGTTTGCTGTTTCCGAATACATTGCGGGCCTAGATCTCGGCAAATGGATACGGGCGGCGGATCGGCCGCCTCCTTACAAACTTGTTGTCGATCTAATGATCCAACTTTGCGACGCAGTACAACACGCTCATTCAAGAGGCATCCTGCATCGGGACATTAAGCCGGGAAACATTTTGCTTACAACCAGCGAAACGGGCGAACCGCTTTGTGTGAAGCTCACCGATTTCGGCTTGGCTTGTCAGTTAGAGTGCGATTCAGAAGAAGAGCCGATTACTGAGTCGGGCGCTATTGTTGGCACGCTCAACTACATGTCTCCAGAGCAGATACGTGGCGACCGTCAGAACATTGGTGTGCGAACCGACATTTGGGCTCTAGTGCTTTGTTCCAATTGGAATTTAGGATTGGGGAGGTAGGATTTTAGGGTATACGCTTTTGAGTTTGCATCGTGCGTCGTCGAGTCGCATTTGCCAATCAACTGTTCGTTGTTGCGTGCTTACGTCTGTAGCCCATGT
>JBGSJB010000796.1:0-2220 GCA_041742175.1 Pirellulaceae bacterium | reverse complement strand
TCACCAATTACCGCGATCTCAGATAGCGATATGCCGTACTCCTGCGATAACTGCTCAATCGCTCGCCCCTTATCGGTGACGCCGGTTCTGTATGGAAGTCTAAGTTTTATGGCTCTCGCGGCTGCAATTTCCGAATTCTCTCTAGTTACTACCACGACCTGCAGCCCAGCATCAACAAGCATATTTAGGCCAGCGGCATCCCGTGTATTGAACTTCTTGAGTGCTTCTCCGTTTTTATCATAGTACATTCCGGCATCCGTCAAGGTGCCATCCACGTCGACCATAACAACCTTAATTTTAGCAAGTCGACTATCTCGCTCACCACGTCGCTGTCTGAAAAGAAGGCGATCGACAACTTCCCAATCGCGAATCTCGTCGATTTCACAGCATGTCTCGTCGGGCATTGCGTAAACACCAATCTTGCCCCCAAGTCGGCATTTATCTTCTAGAAGAACTTGGCGTTTGGTTATATAGAACGCACCGTTCTCTATCAGAACTCCTTCCCATTCCTGTCGCCTCGGGCGATGGCGTGGTTCGTAGTTCAGTGGCTTTCCGTCAAGTTGCCAAACAAACCGCTTCTGCACTACGCCAGAAACCATACTGTCATAATCGTTTGCATTGAACTTCTGCAAGGCCTGCAGTAGATCAGAACTAGTCAGTAAGGGTGACGTAGCTTGTATTGTGATGAGGCGATCGAAAGCTTCATTCTCAGCGAAATGCAACATCACTTCCTCAGTTGAGGCTTCATCGGTCGCGAGCTCAGCTGGACGATTGATAATTCGAATTTGACTTGAGACTTCTTGCACGACTTTTGCAATCTCCGCGCTGTCAGTTGACACCCAAACTTCATCAATCGTAGCTGTAGACAATGCCGCTTCCAATGCCCACGCTGCCAACGGTTTGCCGCCTATTGGCTTAATGTTCTTCCCAGGAATCCCCTTTGACCCACCACGTAGTGGTACTAATGCCACCGTACGATTACTCATACACCTTCCTTTTGAGTTTTTTGCGCTGCTCCCATTCGATCGGCAGAATCTCGTCTTTTTTATATGCCAACGCCATTTTTACATTCCGAAGATCCCGAGCCAGTCGTCGCATCCCATCTGGTTCGAGGCTGGCAGCGTGATCTGTCCCTTTCCACGTCCGGTCGAGCGTGAAGTGTCGCTCAAAGACGGTTGCCCCGAGCGCGAGTGCAGCAATATCCGCCGCTATCCCGAGATGGTGCCCGGAAAACCCAATATGCTTTACGGTTGAACTATAACATGAGCATAAACGACTGATTTCTAATAGGCAAAGATCTTCAAACGGTACTGGATATCCAGATGTGCACGCATAGATTACCAGGTCGCGGGCACGTCCTTGCTTGGAATAAAAATCAATAATCCTAGCCTCTTCTGATTGATCTGACATACCGAAAGAAACATGAATTTCACCTCCGTATTCGTCGCACAAATAATGCGCCATCTCGATGTCTAGGTTGCAGGCTGATGGGATTTTCAGCAACTTAGGTTGCAGGGGTACCATTTCCTTGGCCGCCGATAAGTCCCACACCGACGTCGAGTACTCCACCCCTAATTCGCGGCACCACTCCTGCAATTGCCTATGCTGTCGCACGTCGAACTCAAGAAACTCTCGGTGCTCGCCGTAGGTATTACCGTAACTATTCTGCGGGTTAGGATGTGGTTTGGCGAACTCCTCAGGCGTTAGCAATTCACGATTGGTCCTCTTTTGAAACTTCACTACGTCGACGCGGCAGAAAAATGCGGCCATCTTGATTAAATCGTGGGCGATGGACATGTCGCCCTTGTGATTGCAACCGACTTCAGCAACTAGCATTTAGAGAATCTCACGGTAACAAAAGGGGTGGTTACTACTGGTAATCGTTTGCCTGCAAAGTTACTTGCTCCCAACCTACTACAAGTAAATACGGTTGTGCGTAGTGCTTGATCGTATCAATTAAGTGTATTAGGTTAGCGTATTAACTATTTTCTAACAGCTTTATTTCGTTGAATGTATCATCACGCGACACGCTAGGTCGATTACTAACATTTCCCAAGGCTTGGTATTAGTTTTCGTTCAATTGCTCGCTGAACTTGCGTGAAAGTAATCGTTCGCACGACCTCGCCTGCCTATTCTCAAATTCGTATCAGGTTCATTAGGCACTCTTAAGAACACGATGCATGACTTTCGTCGTCGCAAGTTTTTGGTATAACGTACACC
>JBGSJB010000795.1:0-6720 GCA_041742175.1 Pirellulaceae bacterium | reverse complement strand
GATTTCTGCGGATGAGATCGCTGGGTTGATGCGCGGCGTTAAACCGAATGAGATTGAAGGCTATGCGGCACAGTTAAATGAGATTTATGCGAGCACCAATCGCGCGATTCGTGTTGCTACGATTGGCAACGGTTTTCGTTTGCAGTTAGCCGACGATTTGAATTGCATTCGAGATCGTTTCTACGGTCCTATTCGTGAGATTCGATTGAACCAGGCTGCCATTGATTGCTTGGCGCTTGTCGCCTACCAGCCTGGAATTTCTCGCGAGCAACTGGAAGATCAACGTGGACAGCCGAGTGGAGTAGTGCTTAGCCAGCTTGTGCGGCGTCAATTGATCGAAATGAAACGCGAAGGTCAAAAGCAAAAGCAACTGAATTACTATCCCACCGACAAACTCTTGCAGCTGATCGGTTTGAGCACGCTGGACGACTTGCCGCAAGTTGAAGAATGGCAGACGTGAAGTTGCGATCACACGCGTTGAGATTTCGTTAATCGATTTAAGTTGCCGCTTAGTCGATTGAGCAGTTGCCCAAGCATATGGCACATATGGCAGCGCACTTGCCTGCTGAAACAAGCGTGCATACTATTGGCTCGGAAGCCGAATCGCATCAAACTCAAGCGACCAAAACCGCAAGATTTTGAAGCGATTTCTCAACGCGGGATGCGTGGCAAACGGAAGCTGAATGAGTAACTCGCGACGCGCTACTCGTCAGCCTGTTTGCGTCAAAGTCTGTATCCCCTCATCAACCATTGCATTGCCCAATCACCAAGTACCGAGCTTAAGTACGAAGCCCTTGTACAGAGCTATTGAGTTGAAAATTGCGGTGCTGAAGATCCGGCGCGCAGGCGTTACAGCTCCGATAATCGTTATACGGAGAGGTTCGCTTGCGGAGTGTGACGTGAATGAGGGATACGCTGTCAGAAATAAGCTGGCATTTTTTTGACCTGGCACTTTTGTGACCTATATTTCCTCGGGCCGACTTCGTGCATGGATGGCAGCACGTCTACGAACGCCGACAAGGATGGTTAAGAATCCTATCTGCGGATGATGTGCTTCGAGGTTAATTGGCCGATTGCGAAAAGCCCTGCGCTCCAGCGTGTAAACGAGGAGGCGCGTGGCTCATTCGCTTTTCCATGGTGCACGACGTCAACTCCTCGGAAGCAGTCAATGAGATTCTCCCTCCGCAACTACCTTAACGTCCTATGCTGTGTTGCTATCGTCGGCTTTGGTTCGACCGTTTATGCTCAGCAACCTGCAACTCCCACACTTCAAGTTGCCACAGAGCTAGCGGACACCCAGTTGCGCAAAGGCATAGAACTTGAACAGAAGCAACTTTGGTTAGAATCCATTCAGCACTACGAGGCGGCAAGTCGAAAGTTTCCTGACCACGCAGAGCTGAAACGCAGGCTGCTGATTTCCAGACTGCACTACGATGTATTACGTCGCTGCCTGGATGTCTCCATGCATGACAACCTTAAGCAAGCTTCCGTTCAAGACGCGTTGGAACTTTATTCCGAAGTTCTGGCGCGCCTCGAGATGAGCTACGTCGATCCGCTTGAGATGACGCAGTTGGTTCGTGGCGGCACAGCCTACTTGGAAGTCGCTCTAACGGAGCCGAAGTTCATAAACGCCTTCGTGTCGGGGCAGAGCCCGCAGTCCATCGAACAGTTTCGTACGAGCATCCATCGTCTTACACTCGCGCGGCCAGTAACCAATCGGTTTGAAGCTCGCTCGATCGTTGCCAGCGCTGCGGCAACGGCTGAAAAGCAAATAGGAATGAACCCGACGATTACTGTAATGCAGTTTGTATTTGGGGCTGTCGGTTTGCTCGATCCTTACTCGTCGTTCCTGTCGACAACGGAGTTAAGCGAAGTTGAGTCGCAGATTGAGGGCAACTTTGTAGGCTTGGGGATCGCGCTCAAACCGCATGAAGTTCCCTTGCACGTGCTGAGTGTGATTCCTAATGGACCAGCCATGGAAGCTGGATTGCAACCAGGTGATGCGATCGTTGAAATCGGATCGTCGCGATGCGAAGACGTTGGAGCCGAGCGCGCCGCTGACTTGTTGCGAGGTCCGGAGCGCAGCCACGTGCGGTTGTTGATTGCTCGCGAAGGTACAACGTTCGAACGCGTGGTTGCTCGTCGTCGTGTCGAAGTTCCAAGCATTGAAGACGCCGCGTTGCTCGATTCGGCGGCCGGAGTCGCCTATCTGAAAATCACCAGCTTTCAAAAGACCACGGCCAGTGAGTTGGACGAGGCGCTGTGGAGTCTTCATCGCCAAGGTATGCAGAAACTGATTATCGATCTTCGTGGCAATCCAGGCGGGTGGCTCGACGCAGCTGTGGCTGTTGCAGATCGCTTTATCGAAGAAGGCGGGATTGTTAGCACACGTGGTAAGAACGGCATTGAGAATCAAAACTACACAGCAAACAGAAGCGGCACATGGCAAGTCCCATTGATCGTTCTAATCGATCATGAGAGCGCTAGTGCAAGCGAAATCTTAGCTGGTGCGATCAACGATAACCGTCGCGGATTGCTCATTGGGTCAACGAGCTACGGCAAAGGCAGTGTCCAAGGTCTGTTCCATACGAAAGCCCTTTCCAGCGGCATTCGCTTGACTGTTTCCAAGTTCTACTCACCCGCCGGCTCAGCAATCAGCGAACGGGGAGTGCAACCGAATATTCCTGTGGAAGTCGAAGCCACTGGAGATCGTTTAGTTAGCAAACCCGTGGTGGGCGAGGACGGAATCGCTTTGAAGCCCGTGTCTGCAAACGGCGATAAAGTGCTTCAAGTCGCCATCGAGCAAGCTCGCAGTCGCAACCTGACAGCTCAATTCAGCCGCAATTGAGTGAACCATCCGCAACCGGTTTCGCCAATTAGCCGACGGGCGTTAGCCAATTGGCACACACTTTGTAGCGGAACCGGCGCACGCCGTCCGGTGTTAACTTTGATTTTAGTAGAAGTACCGGGCGGCTTGCGCCGACTCCGTTAACCAGTAGTCGCAAAGTGAGTGCCATTGGCTAAAGCCATGCTGCTAATGTCTTTTCGAACATCCTTTCAGGTAACTACGGCGCTAATCCTGGACCGGTCGTATCGGTGAAGTCACTGGCGGTGACGCGCGAATTGGGAACGCCCAGCAACTCGCGCATCGCGTTTAGTAAGACCGCTTATGAATCTAATGAGCCGGTCGTCGCTCCCACCCAGGTTTCATAACCGCCCTGTGGATAAGCGACTCGAGTGCCAATGTAGAACGTGCCGTACTCGCCGTAGGCAGCCATGAAGATGTCGTCGTCAGGCAGCATGTGTTGGGCGGCCAACTGGTACTCCACAAACAACTCGCCAGGCATGAACAGAATTTGTTTGGTGCCCAGTTTTAATCGTCCCAACGGAATCTTTGTACCGGCTTCACTGCGTCCCAAGAACGCAAGTTTCTCAGCCGCATGAACACGTAGCGCGAACGGAGTTTCATCGCTTGCTACTGCGGATTCAAGCTCTTTGCGATTCAGATGCGGTGCTAGTGGCAGTGCGACGGGCAGCGCTTGCCAATCGAGCGACAACTGTGATGCGTCTTCCTTCTCCTGCTGCGCGAAAGCCTCGCGCATGCCCGTGGCAACTTTATCAGCCAGCACTTGGCGATTCTCGGGCGACCCGTCATTGAATTTGCCAGCTCCAATGTTGCCGCCGGCGCCGTTGAAGTGAAGATGAAAGACACCGGTCTCCGACTGTCTGGTGTTGCGGGCCATACCTGGGAAATCAGGATTTGCGCCGCCAGTTCTGTAATAACTCTGCGGATGCGTCGCATAGAAAGTCATCACTGCGAGCGGTTCCGAAGCTCCGAAAAACGTCAGCGATCGCAACCAAGGATCGATCACACCCGTTGGCAGCGCACGCATCTTGGGATCTTTGCAAGCGGTGTAGCGAGTCGCGATCACTTTGCCATCGGGGTCGAGCAAACGGCGATTGGATGCAACATCTTTGACTTCCGCTTTTCCGGTCGCTATGGCAGTTACCGGCTTCGCATTCTGCGCGGCGGCGGCAGCCGCTTCGCTCGCTGTTCGAATGACTCGCTCCACCAAGGCTACGTCAAAGTGCGCGGCGGTTTGCCCAAAAGGCTCCAGGATCTCCGCTGCGGTCAAGTCGCAACGCGGCGCGTCGTGTTGGTGCAAAGTGTGTACAGCAACTCGATCTGGGGACGTTCCAACGGCTTTCGCCAAACTCTCTCGGAACTTTTCGTTCGCACCGTTTGCAATCCCCAACCAATCAACTGTGCAGAGCACCACCGGTTGTTGGTCACTCAACAACACGATGCCTCGACAACTGAGCGGAGCTGTGATTTCTTTAACTGGATCGTAAGCAAGCGGACTCCCGATCGCTGGTGTTGCATCAACGTCGAACGTCCCAATTCGCAATTCGAACGCGTGCAATGCTGACATCGAAATCGAGACAGCTAGCGAAATGAGCAGACACGAAAAAGCTCTCATGGCGGAGTCCGGCGAGAAGAAGTGTGGCGGGGATTTTGGGTGGGAAGAAGCGGATTATCGCAGACTAAATTGAATCAATCAAATCTCGCATCCAGGTTGGGCGTGTTCGACTGTCCGCCCACTGACGAATGAGATCGCGATCTTGCTCCGACAATTCTTCGGTGACAAACAGTTTCTGAGCACGCTCGATGGCTACTTCTTTGCCGCGAGGATTGTTCGCCGCATCTTCAATCTCGGCCAATTGAAACGCTGCCAACGCAGTTAACAAAGCGGGCATTTGATCATCGCGCAAGATAGACTCGATCGTGTTCCTCGCGCTCGAAAAATCTCGCTTCTGCAAAAACACGGCCGCCAACTGCAACCAAGCTTTGCCGGCGTACAAGCGATTGGTGGACGACTCACCAGGTGGATGGAACTCAATCACCGCTTCCCAACGACCGCGGCTATTATCGTTGCTCAGCAGTGCTTCAGCGTATTGCTCCTTCACCTTCTCAAACTTCGCAACACCTTCAAAAGCGAGTTCTCTGCTAGCCAATAGATCGGTGTCGCCAAGTCCGCCGAGGAATGATCCCAAATAAAACGTCGCCAAGCCTATCACAGGAGTCGCAATCAAATACCGAATGCGTTTTCTTGTCGCCATGCGCTGTTGATGCAATTTTGATTGCAGCATCATCGTTGCCGCCGAGGGACCGACCGTAGTCGAGTTCATTGCACCAGGTAGCGGAACAGTTTGATCCGGCCAATACTCCTGCAAGTCAGCCGAGCGGGCGGATCGCAGTGCATCGAGCACTTCGCTCGGATTCGCAAATCGCTGCTCGGGATCCTTCACAAGCAGTTTGCTGACTAGTTCAACTAATGATGGCGGAAGGTCGATGCGCAGCTCAGAGATCACAGGCGGTTCAGCTTGCACATGTTGCATCGCTAACGCCAGCGGTGTTTCGCCAGTAAACGGTGGCCGACCCGCCAGCATGTGAAACAAGGTTACACCCAACGAATACAGGTCGCTGCGAATATCAACTTTGCCTTCCTGAATCTGCTCGGGACTCATGTACATCGGCGTGCCCAAGGTTGTCCCCGCGCGCGTCAACTGCGGATCGTCGCTCAGCAACACGCGCGCTAAACCATAGTCGGCGACTTTCACGTCACCGTCTTTGGTCAACATGATATTCTCAGGTTTAATGTCGCGATGGACGATTCCAACTGCCGCAGATTTTGTCAGCGCGGCAAGAACTTGCAGCAAGACGCTCAAGGCTTCCTTAATCGACATCTGACCGTTGTCGGTTAAATACTGGCGCAAGTTCGTACCAGGAATGTACTCTTGCGCTATGTACCGATGTTCGCCTTCCTGTCCCACATCGTAAACTTGCACGATGTTGGGATGGATCAGCGAAGCTGCTGCACGGGCCTCCTGCATAAATCGTTGCAAGTGGACTTCGTCTGTCGCCAACGAAGCTCGCAGAACTTTGATCGCTGCAGGGCGCCGCAGAGCTTCGTGTACTGCATAGAAAACATCCGCCATCCCGCCGCTGCCTATCGCCCGCTCGATGCGATACGCACCCAGTTTGTCACCGTGCTTCAAAGCAACGGGCAGCGGCGAATTTTGCGGTCGGTCATTCATGAAATACTTATGCTTCTGAGTCGGAAGAAACTTCCATCACGTTTCGTTGGCGAACACACTCAAACAATTCGATCATTTGTTCAATCGATAACTGCTCCGCTCTTGCGTCTGGGCTCAACTCCATCTCTTGCAGAATAGTATCCACTTCCGGTTTACTTAGTTTATCCTTAACGGCGCTCGCTAGTGCGGACCGCAAGAACTTTCGGCGATGCAGAAAAATCCCTCGAACCAATTCGTGAAACTGGCGGCGATCACTTAAACGATCCCGCAAAACCGTCTGCGGCCGGATGTCCAATATCGCCGATTCGACGTTCGGGCGAGGCCAAAACACCTTAGACGACATTTTGCGAACGATCTCCACCCTCGCCTGCGACTGAATCCAAATGCTTAACGCGCTGTAATCCTTCGTGCGAGGTTCCGCGGCGATGCGCTCAGCCAATTCCAACTGAATCGTAGCCACCATACGCACGGGCCACGGCTCAATGTCCAACATATTCGAGAGGATAGGAGTTGCCACGTTATAGGGAAGATTTGCGACCAGTTTGATACGCCCGCCTTTTATCTGGTTGACTTTTTCTTGCAAAGTTTCGATTACAACCGGATGCAATTTGTTTTTGCTTT
>JBGSJB010000794.1:0-4014 GCA_041742175.1 Pirellulaceae bacterium | reverse complement strand
TTGCCACCTTCGTGCGCGTCGGCATCGGTTGGTTTCGTGAGGATCAAACTATCGATCGCTTTGTCGAGATCCACACGACCGGAATCGGATTCCAGTAACGCTTCATGGTCAGCTTGAAAGTCGTAGCCGAAAAGCGAGAGTCGAAAACCGCCTTGGCCTTGGAATGAACCATGACAAGCTCGACCATTGCAACCTAACCGCCCGAGCAGAGGCGTGACGTGCTTCTGAAAATCTGGAACCTCAGTCGACTTTGGCGGTTCGCCTGGTTGGGCTGCGAACCGTTCGTAGATTGGTGCGATCGATGGCTTTGTTGTCGTCGCGGCTGTTGGCTCAGTTGCGATTGCACAATCGATGTGGCAAAAGTTTGCGAGCAAGACGCACGCGGCGACTAACTTGGCGACTAACTTAACGGTATTTGATAACTGGCAACGCATCTAGGAAACTCCTCGGTGCAGTTTATTGACTCTGCTCAGGTAGGCTATTATCGGTGTAGTTGTGGTTACTGTTTTTTGGGACGGGCGGTAGGTTTAAACGCTCGGTTTTCCCAAGTCTTGATCGCTTTCGAAAGCGTGGCGGCGCGGTCGGAAGTGCGTTCATTCAGTTGCGATTGCACGGACGATAGCCGCTGCTCAATTCGCTGTTGTTCAAGTTGCAAGCGGGCGAGATCGAGATCAATCTCTTTCTCCACTAAGCCGTGCAGTTGGCCGCGAAGTTTTTCCTGCGAGCTCTTGTCCGAAGCAAGTATTTCGGCGACCAACATACGAAGCTTCGAGCGCACCTGCCAAAGCTCCAATTCGATCGCATAAGACTCGGCGTCGCGTTTCTCAAGCGAATTCAATCGCTGCTTGACGCGTGTTAATTCTCTGAGAGCTTGCTCGTATTGCTGTGGCTGCTTTTTCTTCATGTACTTCAGCAACTTCACCAACGCTGGCTGATGCAGCTCGACGAACTCGAGCAGAGATCCTTCATCGGCTGTTGTACTTGACGCTTCTTTGGCGATGCGGCTACCACGCAGATCCGGCGCAGTGGCTTGCGCAAGCGGTCCGATACGGTCCATCGAATCGTCGAACGGTTCCGTAGCACAACTGAAGCCGCTAGCGCAGATCACGTTGAGCGTTAAAGCCAGAATGGATGTGATGAAAAATCGATGCATCATCCCGCCGCTCCTTCACTGTTCGCTAAATAGAACTCGCGGGCCGCTTCCACTAACCAATCGGATTGTTCGCGTGAGTCGGCATCGGTCGCCTCATCGCCTGAATGAGAATAGGTGGTCGTCGGCTCTAGAGCGGAAGCATCGGAAGCATCGACGGCAAGAGCAAGATCCACCGAGTCGCTAGAAGAGAGGTTCTCAATCGCGGTCCAGTTATCGGCAATTCGCGCCAGTTGATCGTCGCTCGAGACCTTCATAAACCGCCAACCCGTAAAGGCGACCAACAAAATCGCGGCGGCGGTAAGCGTTGCCCACAGGGCAGGGCGGCTCAGCGCGCGACTGCGCACTGGCGGCAACGTCGGCGCCGAGAGAATTGAAGCGGCTTGAGAAAGGACCTGAAAATTCGCCACGGATGCAGCAACTTGTTCTGCGAGTGAATCGTCAGCAAGCATCTGCTGCTCGAAAGCCTCACGGTCCAGTGTCGGATCATCGAGCAAATAGCGATCGATGTTCCATTGCATTTCAATTTGATTCGACATCGGTTCAGGCTTCATCATTTGGCAAACTCCTGCGAAGTTTCTCCAAGGCCAGTCGCATCCGGGAAAGGACTGTACCAAGGGGCAGGTTTAATTGTGCTGCAATCTCTGCAAAACCGCGTTCTTCAGCGATTCGAAGCTGCACGATTTGCTGCTGTTCGAAAGGTAAAGCAAGTATGGCTTTGCGTAGTAGTTCGATTTGTTCTTGGTGGTCGGTGTGCTGAGCTGGGTTTTGGAGGGCGTTCTTGATTTGGTACTGCGTTGGCTGTTCACGGAGGCGGTCAAGCAACTGATTCGAGCGCTGTTGGCTGCGTCGCAGGTTGAGGGCTTGGAACTGAACTGTCTTAAATAGCCACCCGCGCTGATGATCCGGCGAAAGGGTGCGGCACTTCTGAGCGAACAGAGCAAAGGTTTCCTGAGCGGCATCAGCGGCTAGCCCCCAATCACGTACGATCGCCCACGCCAACTGAATCAACTGCGCCGCACACTCTGCGTGCCATTTCGCAACTAAATCAGCTACTTCGTTGGGATCAAAACCATCCGTGGGGTCAGGAGAATTCACCCGCCAAGCCTACGCTTTCTTCGTCGTTGTCATAGAATGTCCGCCGACCAACAGCTTATTCACTCTGGTCATTTACTTCTTTGAAAATAGTTGCCGCCGGTCGCTTGGGTAGAATCGGACAGACCGAAACCAATACATACACAGACGATTCGGGGTCCTGAGACGGCTAAGTTTTATCGGAAAACAGATCCGGGTGGGTTTTCGCAAATGTGAAGACTGGACCACAATAGGCAGCTTCGGAGTTTCGTTACATTTCGCACGATCGACAGCTAGGAGCGGCGCCTGTGGCCAACATGGAAAGTCAGCATTACTGGATTGGTTTTGATTTAGGCGGCACCAAGATGCAGTGCACGCTGTTCGACCAAGCCATGAAGCCGCTCGCTAGCCGCCGTAAACGAACTCGCGGTGAACTTGGCGTCGAGAACTGATTAGAGCGAATCGAAGGCATGATTCGCAAGTTGATTGAGGAGGCCGGCATTGATGCGACGATGCTGCGCGGAATCGGTATCGGGTGCCCAGGTCCCGTCGAGTGGGATAAGGGTGTCGTTCGCGTTGCGGTCAATCTCGGTTGGTCAAATGTTCCGATTGGGAAGTTCCTACAAGACAAGTTCAAGTGCTATGTCGCGGTGCTGAACGACGTCGACGCTGGAGTTTATGGCGAATATGTTGCCGGTGCAGGTAAGGGATCGCGAACGGTTATGGGAATCTTTCCTGGCACTGGGATCGGTGGCGGTTGCGTCTATGATGGACAGATTTTGCGAGGGAAAGTTTTGAGCGCGATGGAGATCGGTCATATCAAGATTTGTGGTTCGCCTCGAGTAGGCGCGAACGGTATGCAGGGCACGCTCGAGACCGAGGCGAGTCGGTTGGCGATCTCCGGAGAGTTAGCAAAGCTGGCTTATCGCGGCGAGGCTCCTTATCTGCAGAAAGCGGTGGGTACCGAGTTGGGTGCGATTCGCAGCAAGGTAATTGCGGAAGCGATTGAGAAGGGAGACAAGCAAGCGCAACGGGTTGTCGAAGAAGCTTGCGAAATGATCGGCTTTGCGATCGCAAATGTTGTGCTGCTGATTTGTCCTGATTGCATCGTACTTGGCGGCGGCTTGGTCGAAGCGATGCCCGATCTGTTTCTCAAAGAAGTCACGCGCGTCGCTCGTAAAAGTGTCTTTGATTGTTATCGCAACGAGTTCGATATCCGCTTAGCAAAACTTGGCGATGACGCGGGTACGGTCGGCTGCGCCGCATGGGTCGCACGCCGCTTTGCTGAGAAGCACTCAACGCAAGGAATGCTAGCGCTGGAGTAGGTCGCCAGTTGCCCTCGTGGACAGCTACTTTGCAGCGGATTGCAGTATGTCGATCACGCGCTGAATGTCGGCGGGAATGGGGCTTTCGAGCGTGATGCGTTGGTCCGTCACAGGATGTGTAAACTCGATTCGGCGAGCATGGAGGGCTTGGCGTTCCAGCACCACCTCGTCATCGCCCGGTTGAGGCGGTTGGCGTAGGGCGCGTCGGCGAAGGAGTTCGCCACGTGTGATGCGAGCATGACCCGAATAGAGTCGATCGCACAGAACACCCGTTCCATTGTGGGACATGTGCACACGGATCTGATGCGTGCGGCCTGTTTTGGGTAGGACTTTTACGACCGTCATGCCGTCAAAGCGACGCATCACCTCAAAGTGCGTTTCCGATTCGCGGCTTTCCGGATGATCGCGTCGCACTGCCATTTTGTCGCGCTGATAGGGATGCGGGCCGATGGGCAATCGAATGAC
>JBGSJB010000793.1:0-7185 GCA_041742175.1 Pirellulaceae bacterium | reverse complement strand
CGAGAGGTTAGCGATCATCGCGAGAATAATTTCCGCGGCGTCCACCGCCATCGCCACCGCGCCCTCCTCCGCCACCGTAGCGACCGCCACCACCGCCGCTGCCACCACCGCTGCCACCACCGCTGCCACCACCTTCGCCATATCTCCCGCCGCCACCGCCTTCGCTGTAACGACCACCTCCACCGCCTCCACTGCCGTAACGTCCGCCACTACGAGGCCGTTCTTCACGCGGACGCGCCTCGTTGACAATCACTCTACGACCGACAATTTCCTGCTCATTCAAGCCTTCGATCGCAGCGCTAGCTTCGTTCGAATCGGCCATTTCGACAAACGCAAAACCTCGGGATCGACCTGTGTCTTGATCCATCACAATGTTGACCGATGTGACTTCACCGAACCGAGAAAACGCATTGCGAATATCTTCCTCAGTTGCACGAAACGACAAGTTGCCGACATAAATGTTCGTCACCTTCAAACCCTCACCTTAAACAGTATTACCAACTACCGAGTCGCCAGATCTTCAAACACATACTGTCTCGAAGGGGAACCGATCGCGGCATGGATGAGTCTCGGACCAACTTTGGCACTCATGTGGGGATTATGAGATCCTGCATTTCACGAGTCAATCGATCGAACCGCCGATTCGAAACTTTTTCGTCCCGCGATTGAAACGACAAACCGACTGCAGCGCAGTTCGCTGCAGTCGGCTAAGCGACGAATGTCACTGTGGACATCAATCCAATTTGGTTCGAACTGCTATGCGTTTGCTTTGAGCGCATCCAAGGCAGCGGCGTAGTTGGGTTCACTGGTCACTTCCGGAACCACTTCGCTGTAAACAACGTTGCCCGATTTATCGAGCACAAATACGCTGCGGGCGAGCAGTTTCAGTTCGTCGATCATCACGCCAAACGACTCGCCAAAGGAACCGCTTTGATAGTCGCTGCCGACTTTCATGTTCTTGACATCCTCGGCGCCACAGAAGCGATTTTGAGCGAATGGGAGATCACGGCTCACCGTAACTGCATTGACCTTATCGCCCATCGCACTCAATTCTTGGTTGAACTTCTTGGTCTGTGTCGCACACACGCCGGTGTCAAGCGAAGGGACAACCGACAGAATCGTGGCTTTGCCCGCTAGGTCTTTATTGGTGATCGTCTTCAGTCCACCTTCAAAGTAGTGCAAAGCAAACTCAGGTGCCGTTGATCCAGCCTTTACCTCTTCTCCCAACAAAGTCATTGGGGTGCCTTTGAAAGTAATGACGCCTTCTCGAGCCATAATCAGTTTTCCTTGAAGAATTGCAGGATGGTCAGAAATGCCGCGTTCGTAATACTCGCATTTCGCGTGAGCATTCTCGCCCATTCGATGCGACGTGCTACACGCGTGATGTTAGGCGACAATCAGCATTCGTCCAAGTCCCTCACCAGCTGCCACTCGGGGGGGTTATGTCTGAATTCGCAATCAAGGCATTTTCAGAACGCCTTCAAATGTCGCTCAGTCCGCCTCCGAGTGCTGATGCCGTGCGCTGCGACATTGAATGAAATGCAGCGCCACGATGAGTTTTTCAAGCGAGGCGAACTAAACCGAGCAGGGAGGCGTCGTCATCCAGTCCACTTCCAAGTCGTTCACAATGCGTTCGACACCAGCTAACTTACGCAAGGCCTCTTGAGCCATTTGCTTTTGGTAATACGAACGAACGCGTCCTTGAAGGATGACCGTGCCACCCTCCTCATAACAAAAAACCTGATGACCCGTCAGATGCGGGTTCCCCTTAATGGCGGAATCAAGTCGTTGAACAAAGGCGATGGAATCGGATTGTGCGGGGGAAAGCGAGGATGAGGCAGAAGCCACGGTCTGCTCCTAAATGTCATGCGGCGGAATCAATTGCGGAAGGGAACACGGACGATACAAGTATCGGCTCACTCAAAGCTAGAATTCAGAATCTGAGCTGGAACCGAAAATGTTCTTCGATATTCCTTTCAAGCCACGCATCGCAACGATTGTGTCAACTAATCGGATTTCACAATGCGTTTACCGCTCAGCGGTTCGTGAGCAGCTCGCCGCGACACTCCTGTGACTGCTCCGGCCTCCGATCGCATCAAGCAAACTAATCCGAAATCAACTCCAATTCGAACGGCAGCGATGGACCTCGCACGGCCGACTCGATAGCGCTAGCATTTAGCTCCGATTGCTTGCAAAGCCGGAACGCAATTCGCTTGTTGGTGATCGCTTGGCCGGACGCGACACCTTCCACCATTCCACCAATCACGATTCCCAGCGCAATCCGCTCTGACGCAGGGCGCAGTTCAGCGAGCGAGTCGCGTCCAACTTTAGAAAGTTCGATTGAAAGTCCGTCCGAATTCGTCTTGACCGAAGCAATCATGTCGGCTCGAAGCTCGAAAAGCGGCTGGTTCGTCGCCAACGTGGTTGAAAGTCCTTCGGAGCCGGTCGCCAATCCCGCGACATCCAGCCGCCCTGCCAAAGGCAACCAGCTCACTGCTGTACCCTTCGTCTCATCACGCTTCGTCTCATCAAGCTTCGTCACATCCGGCTCCAACCAAGCCAACTGCACATTGCTTTCAATTTGCAATGCATCTTGGATACGCTGCGAATTGTAGCGCCAGTCAGTGATGGTCAGCCGGGCGACCGAATCATCAAACCTCAGTTCAGCAGTAGGCGCAACGTCGGTCAATCGTTTCTGCAGACTGTCGAGCAGCTCGCTTTCGGAGGGTATCTGTGGTCCAGAGATTCGATAGCTACCCGTCGAAGTGTAAAAACCGCCAACATACAACACCGCCGCGATAGCTACGGCGCCCAAGCCAATCGCATTAGCCATGGCCACGACCTTAGACCATCGCGACTCGCGCATGAACATCAGAGTCGTTGCACCCCAGCCAGGCTTCGAGACCTGCGAAGCATCTTGGCTTCGCATCCACGGTGACGCCCACATCGCAGCCGGAAAACTGATCAACCAAGCTGGCGAAATCGGAATAAGTGAAACAATCGACAACACTCCATTCAGAGGCTGCATGTTCATTACGAAATTCAATACGCCACCGACCAATTGCAATAAAGCGATCGAGCCATATAAAACCGCAATTGCAATCGCTGCAATCGCCAACGTAGCCGTCGAAGAATGGTCGGCATGCGCGTTAACGATTTGCCCGATCGCCAGACAACCGAGGTTTAAGACGCCGCACAAAACCATCAACCCTCCAAAAATCGCTTGTTGGTTGTACTCAGGAGATCCGAACTCGGGGGTGCTATGCGCCAAGCTACTGGTCCTCTGCCCGAATCCGATGGCATTCAGCAATCGCTTGGCAGAGGCAACATCGCTGCGTTTGATTTGAAACTTGACAGTTCCCGATTCGCTGTTGGGCAATTCGGACATGACCGCCAAGCTATTGGCTGAGATGACCATCTGAGATGAAAAAACGCCAGTGACCAATTCGCACCGAGTCAATCTTTCAAACGGAATCTCAACGAGGGTCGCTTTCGACTTTATGACTCCCATGATCTTGTCACGCGTGCGAAACTCAAAGCAAAGTGCTTTTTGACTTGCATAAATCAGCCCCAACACCTCGGCAAACCCACCGAACGTATCGCAAGTAAAGGGCAAGTCACAGTTGAACGGCACCGATATCGGTTGGTTTAATTCGGAGGCTTGCGGAATAGGAGGCGGTGTGTGCGCACTGGTAGCATCGCCCTTTGAACCCAGCACAGATTGTTCAGCTTGGAGTCGTTGAATCTCGGCTCCAAACTCTTTGGCTGTTTGAAAACGGCTGCCAGGTTTGCGACTAAGCGATTTGAGCACGACTTGATCAACTCTTTTGTCAGCCCGGTTGTACAGCGTGCTCGGAGCTTCGTATCGGCCGAGTGGGAGTTCGCCAGTTAGCAACTCGTAAAATACCACGCCCAGCGCATACAGGTCGACACGATGATCCACTAGCTCGGGTGATTCAAGTTGTTCTGGAGCGAGATAGTGCAACGATCCAAGCACCTGTCGCGTTGCGGTTAAAGTCGGTGTGCGAACCGAGTCATCTACAATTTTCGCAATTCCAAAGTCGACTACTTTCAAACACCCATCCTCACTCAGCAGAATGTTCTCTGGTTTGATATCGCGATGAATCACACCGCGTGAGTGCGCAAACTCGAGAGCTCGACAGATGGTGGCCACGACATCGAGCGCGTCCTCAGGACCAATGCTTCGCGACTTCATCGCTTCGCGAAGATTGATGCCGTCGACAAACTCCATTATCAAATATGCGACGCCGTCGGCCGTATATCCAAAGTCATAAATAGTGACGATGTTTGGATGTGAGAGTTTTGCCAGCGTCTTTGCTTCGCGCTCAAAGCGTTCGACGAAGAGCGGATCCTGTGATACCTCCTTGGCAATCAGCTTGAGCGCCACGTCGCGGTCGAGCGAAGTCTGCCGCGCCTGATAGATCGCTCCCATGCCGCCGCGACCAATGAGACGCGTAATCTCAAGTTGAGGGAACCGCGAGTTTAGTTCGACAAGGCTCGGCAAATCTGCTCCAGCTGACCCCGACCTCGAAAGCCCCAACTGCAACAGACAAACTTGGCAACCAACGCCGTGATCGAACGCATTGCCGCACTTCTCGCACTTTATTGCCACTGCCATCACGATGCCTCCGCTATCTCTACCGACCGTTTTGCACAGGACCTATTCATCTTACTGTTAATGGATACGGAATTTGTCAGCGTCGGTTACAGGCCGCAAATTGAATTTTAAACGGGTGGCGAGCCGCACTCCCACTTTGGTGAAACAAACGCAACTGGACATGAAAAAACCTTTCCAAGGAAGCCAAGGAAAGGTTTCGTGCTTTTTAAAACGACTCAAACGGGACGGCGACTAGCTAACGTCGCTCCAACCTTCTTGAGCAAAGATTTCGTCGATGGCTTCCAAGTAGCGATTAATGGAGACCACCGGCGGAGCCGCTAGGCTAATTTGCTGGAAGTCGATCGAAGCCGCGTCCGCTAAAACTCTAACCAAACGATTTCCGGTCGCTCGATCCGTTGAAACCACAAACTGACTTGGAGTCAAAGACGCGGTGTAGACGTTTTGGTTTGCATCGACCATCGTCAACTGCAGGCGATTGCCAGCCGCATTTAGGACCGCTTCACCGGTTACCATATTGTCAAAGCCATCCAGCTTCGTCATCCACAGCGCTGTGTTGTCAGCTCCAAGCGCTACATACAAGCCTCTATGAATCAGCGATGGATCCGTCATGAAGAATCGCGAAGCTAGCAAGTCAACTTGTCGGGCATGCGACGCATCGACTCCAACGGTGGCGAAATTATAACCGTCAGCAGATGAACCGCCTGGCTGAGCAACATTGATTGTAAATTGATTTTCAACGTTGTCCGCATCGCCCAACCTACCAGCCACATCGCGACCGTCGATCATGTAGCTCGGCAATTGGAACCGAACCATGTACTGACCAGGGCCGAGGTCGTCGAAATGGTAGCTACCATCAGCTAAGGTGATGTACGTTCTGGCTGCTATAGGAACTCCCAGCGAATTGCCGGTCAGAGTAACTTCAACCCCACCGAGACGCAGCTCCGCACTGTCGATAACACCATCGTTTGTCTCGTCGACCCAAACCGTTCCAGAAATGTCGGTCGGGATAAAATCCTGAACACTTACGTTAACAGTGCCGGTGCTGCTGTTCTGGTTCATTCCGCCGGTTGGACCATTGTCCTGGACGGTGTACTGGAACGATGCAGCGCCCGAGAAATCGTCTGCTGGTGTAAAGGTAATGATCCCGGTCGCTGCGTTAAGCGAAACCGTTCCATTCACTGGGCTGGAAACTGCAGTGATCGTTAACGCTTGAGCCACTTCGTTTGCTGGTCCTGGCGAGTCGTTGGCCAACAAGTCCGAAACGAGAATCTGGAGTGGAACTCCCTTGAACGCGGTTACCGAATCGCTTCCCGCAATCGGCGCATCGTTAATCGGGTTAACAGTTACGGTCACTGTCCCGGTCGCTGTAGCACCTCCACTGTCTTGGACAGTGTACGTAAAGATTTCGGTTCCATTGAAATTTGATACTGGCGTGTAAGTAATATTTCCGCCCGCTAATCCCACCGTCCCCAGAGTCGCCGCAGGTTTGGCGACTGCGATAACCGTCAGCGTTTGATTCTCTTCATCTGTCGCGGTTGCAGGACCAGGACTGTCGTTTGCTGCTAGTGTGGATGCTGCAAAGATAAGCGGAGTGTCTTCGTTCGTGCTAACGTTATTCGCCACCGTTACTGGGTCATCATTTACCGCCGCCAAAGTAACAGTTACCACCGCCGTCGCCGTAAGAGCCGGACTTCCAGAATCGGTGGCAACATACGAGAATGTAAGCGGGCCATTTAAATCAGCCGCGGGTGTGAACACAACGTTCGTACCTGAAATCGCAACGGTTCCATTGTTCGATGAAACGCTAGTAATAGAAAGCGTCTGGGTGGCGGTCTCGCCCAAACCAGGCGAGTCGTTCGCCAGCAACGTGGAAATTGCGATAGTAACTGGAGTGTCTTCTGTCCCAGTCGCACTGTCGTTCACGAGCATCGGAGGATCATTGACGTCAGTCACAGTAACAGTGACTGTCCCCGTCGAATTGTCCCCGGTCGCTGCCGTGTCGTTCATCACATAAGTGAACGTATCAGTTCCGTTGAATTCAAAATCCGGAACATATACGAGTTCGTCATCGCTTGCGTCATCCGGTGTGCCATTGTTATCGAGCGTCACAGTGCCGTTGGCGGGCTGTGTGAAGCTGACTAGCAGAGCTTCTACGCCGGCGCCAGGATTGACCAAGTCATTGGCAAGCACGTCGATCGAGACACTGCCTGTTCCGCCAGCAGAAACTTCAGCGATGGTGGCTGTATCGCGTCGTGCAAACGGACGCACACCAGGCACGACTGTAATCGTTACAGTGGCAGTCGAAGTAAACTCACCGTCAGTCACGGTGTAGGTGAAGGTTTCTGTTCCGTCAAAGCCGGCTGCAGGCGAGTAGAGCAGTGCTGTATTGTTATTCGTGCGAGTCACCGTACCGCCATTGTTCGGCGCGCTTACAGCACTGATTGAGAGTGCTTGCGTTTCGTTCGGTCCAGCACTATCGTTTTCCAACACATCAAGCAGATTCCCAGTCGAGTCACCTTCAATGGTGAAAGTATCAGCGGCCGCAG
>JBGSJB010000792.1:0-1997 GCA_041742175.1 Pirellulaceae bacterium | reverse complement strand
CTGCGGCCCCATCCACTGCGGCCAATCTTCTGCCGACGCGACCGCAACGAACGAAAACCAAACGGCGACGCACATGCTCATTCGCAACTTCATAGCGACCTCATTCTTTAAGTAAGTCTTGAACCGCACGCAACACGTCGTTGTCGTGACCGTCAACTTGTACACGCTTCCAGACTTTAGCAACTTTGCCAGAACCATCGATCAAGTAGGTACTGCGCTGGATACCCATCGATTTCTTACCATACATGTTCTTCTCGCGCCACGCGCCGTACTTTTCAGAAACCGCGTGATCTTCATCGGCCAGCAACGGAAAATTGAGATCGAATTTATCACGGAACTTTACATGCGACTCAACCGAGTCGGCGCTCACTCCCAGCACCACCACGCCCATCTGCGTCAGTTCCGCTTTGCGATCTCGAAACGCACACGCTTGCTTTGTACAGCCCGGCGTGTCGTCCTTGGGGTAGAAATACAGTACGACCGGCGAGCCCAGAAAGTCGCTCAACTTCACCTTTTCGCCACTGTCAGTTACCAACGTAAACGCCGGCGCTTTACTTCCCGCTTCAATCCAGTCGCCCACTGTTCGTTCTCCTTCAAGTCAAATTTCGCACTGCGATCAGATGATCCGCATATTCTACCGCACCGGCAAACCAACCGCACCGTAAGCACACCCTGAACTGACTCGCAATAAATTGTGTCGCACTAAATCGGCTCGCATTCCGCCCAGTTCAAACCCGCCTTCACGTCAACTTTTAACGGCACGGACAACTGCGCAACGCTCGACATCTCTTCTCGCACCAAACTCGACAGCGATTCTCGATCCGCTTCCTGCACTTCGAACACCAACTCGTCATGAATCTGCAGCAACATGCGCGCTTGCAGATTCGATTGCGAAAGTCGACTGTGGACGCGCAGCATAGCGATCTTAATCAAGTCCGCCGCCGAGCCTTGAATGACTGTATTCACTGCGATGCGTTCGGGTTCAATCATGACTTGTTTACGCGAATCATTGAGACTCGCGTAATCGCGGACACCTTTGACGCGACGTCGACGATCAAACATTGTGCTCACGTAACCCTGAGCTCGGCAAGTCATAATCGTCTCTTCGATGAACGTTCGCACGCCCGGGAACCTCGCAAAGTAAGCTTGAATGAACTCAGCCGCATCGCTCTTGGAAATCTGCAAGCTCTTCGCCAAGCCAAACGGACTTTGCCCATAGATGATTCCGAAGTTGATCGCTTTCGCGCTTCGTCGATGCGCCGAAGTAACTTCACTCAGCGGCACGCCATAAACCTCACTAGCGACTTGCGTGTGAATGTCGCGGTCGTGCAAGAACGCATCGCGGAGCGCTTCATCGCCACAAAAATGCGCTAGCACGCGCAACTCGATCTGCGAATAATCCGCGGCCAAAAACAACCAACCCGCTTCGCCCGCTCGAAAGGCCGATCGAATATTGCGGCCCTCTTCAGTCCGAACTGGAATGTTCTGCAAGTTCGGATCCGTACTGCTCAGTCGCCCCGTTGCAGCGACGTCCTGGCGAAACGAAGTATGCACGCGACCGGTCTTGGGACAGACCAGTTGCGGCAGCGCGTCGATGTACGTGCCGACAAGTTTCGTAAGCTGCCGATATTCGAGCAACTTCACTGGCAAAGGATGATAGATCGCCAGTTGCTGCAACACTTCGGCGTCAGTGCTCACACCCGTTTGCGTTTTCTTAACCACCGGCAACTTCAATCGTTCATACAAAAGCACCTGCAACTGCTTGGGTGAATCGACGTTAAACGACTCACCAGCTAGCGCTAGGATCTCTGCATGCAACCGCGCAATCCGGTCCGCAAAATCCGCTCGCAACGAAGCCAGCCGTTCGACATCGACGCAAATTCCGTTGTACTCAATATCCGCCAGCACCCGCACAAGCGGCACTTCCTTCGTGTCAAATAACTTCTTCATTCCGTGCGCTTCGAGCTGCTCGACTAACATGTCGTGCATACGAAACG
>JBGSJB010000791.1:0-8126 GCA_041742175.1 Pirellulaceae bacterium | reverse complement strand
GCCCAGCTTGGTCCGCGGCGAGCCGAAGCCGGTCGCAGCAACAGCGCCAGCCCACCGCCTTGTTCAGCCGCCAATTGCATGCGCCGCGCCGCTCGATCATCCATGCGTTCCACATCAGCCACCACAGCCGCAACGGCTGGTGTGCGCAGCGATTGGTCGACAGCCCACAGCGCATCGACATCGGATTGAGGGCGCACCAAAACTAACTTTTCAAGATCGATCCCCCAGCTTGCCAAGGCTGGTGGATAGATGTTGTGTTGAGTATCAACGATGACCACAAAGCCACTGGTCGATCGCATCGCAACCGCTGCCGCAGTGAAGGCCAGCGTACTTGCGCCGCAACCAGGCATCGCTCGCAAGTACTCAATCACACTGCCCGCTGCATAACCGCCGTCGGGCAGACAACGATCCAAGGCCGCGCATCCGCAACTGATCGCCGGCTTGTGGGTCGCTTGTTTACCTGCAGTCTCGAGTCCCCAGACTTCGCGCGCCAAACGCTTCATTACACTAGACGCGTCGCTTGAAACCGCCCCGTTCGTAGCCGCCCCGATTGTAGCCGACTTTAAGGGGCTGGCCGTACTCTGCTGCTGCCGCGATCGTAACCGCGCCGCAACGTGCGCGGGCAAACTAGCCGGCAAGCTTTGATTGGTTTGAGGTGCAGCGGACATGATTGTTCTTGCAAAGTGAAACGAGGCGAGACATCTACAATTCTAATTGCTGCAATGCTAGCAAAACAGCGGCTGGTTCAGGCCCCTTTGTCGCACTCGCCACCGACACCTTCGGTCATCGGCGTCAAAAGAAAATCAAGATTTCACGCCATAGCTTGAAAACCCCAAGCGACGGGTCACAATCGTGCAACCAAAATCGACTATGCGATCCAACTACCACGGCACTCATGCTGCGCAACTCAGCCGCGAAAAACTCACCTGACTTCGCCAGCGAAAGAAAGCTATGCCCAAGAAACAACCGCCAAAGAAATCCGAAACGACCGATCGCTACTGGTTGGTAAAAAGTGAACCCGAGGTGTTTAGCATTGACGATCTTGCCAAAGCCAAGAACAAAACGACACATTGGGATGGCGTTCGCAACTACCAAGCTCGCAACACGCTTCGCGACTTGATGAAACTCGGCGATCGCGTGCTGTTCTATCACAGCAACGCCACCCCGCCCGCGATCGTTGGCATCGCGCGCGTCGTGAAAGAAGGCTACCCAGACCACACCGCGTTCGATCCGCAAGACGATCACTACGACCCCAAGTCGAAGCAGGAGAATCCAACTTGGTACATGGTCGATATTCAGTTCGAGGAGAAGTTCGCGCAGCCGTTAACTCTGCCGATGCTCAAAGCCGAACCAAGCCTCGAAGGCATGGTGCTCGTTCAACGCGGCTCGCGACTCAGCGTACAACCGGTTCGCCCCCACGAGTTCGAGATCGTCTTGCAACTAGCGAAAGCACTCGCGAAATGAATTCTCATTCAATCCATGCAGCGAGGGGACGTAAACTTCACTCGCCGGGTGTTCGCACGCCCACGCCGAGCAACAGATTTGCCCACAGCGCTTGATCGGCGGTTTGAATTGTCAGCACGTGATCATCGGACGCAACTGCCGAGTAGAAATCCCACTTCATGATCGGTTCGAGTTGTCGTGTGGAACCGGCTTCTTTCAAGATCTGCCGAAACTCAGCCCATACCGGCGGATCCTCTTGCTGAGCGTATTCATCGGTAGGATCGATTCCCATCGTATTGAAGTAGTCGATCGGCAAAACTTCAATCAGCGCTCGCAACACTTGCGCAACCGTTGGGATACCGGGCGAAAGCTGCAAGCAAACCAGTTCCGCTTTGGGACCGATCTTTGATGACGCCGGGTAGTTTCCATCCGCTATCAAGATTTTTGCATGGTGACCCGCACGCGCACAAACTCGTAAAATTTCTGGATGAAGCAACGACGTTCGCAGCATGTTCAATCTCGCAGTGTGACAAAAGGGTTGTGCAGTGGAGCCGCATTTTAGTGGGGCTTCCATCGCAAACGCAATCACCCGTGGCCGTTGGTGAGAGCGATGTCACAAAGCGATCGTTACGTTTGAAGCACTGCGTCGTTGCGGCTGGCAATTTAATTGCGCAGCACTCCTGCACGGCCGCTAATCCGGTTCGGCAGCTTGTTGCCCAGCGTGAAACACAGTGTAGACGTAAACTGGAATTTCTAAGTCGCCGAGGCTTTGCATGACCAAGGGCCTTACATCGGACCACGCCAGTCCGCCGACTCCCGTTGCCAACGCTGGAAGCGCGACACTCTTGATCTTCTCTTTTTCAATTTCATGCCGCAAGCGACGCAGGCAATGATTAACATTAGCAAGCGATGCACGTCCGGGTCGTGAGCCGTGATTGTGGTCGCCCTCTTGAGTCATCAAGTTGAATATGCGTGCACCGCCGACTCCACCCCAACTCCAAATTTCTCCAGGCTTCGGATGCGACTGATGTGCGAAGTGTCGAAAGTCTTTCGCCATCGCTGGCCATTTCTCGCGAAGTGCAAGCGCTAATCCAGAATCAAAGTGATCGTTGGGTGCAACGCCATGCGCAATGGCTTGCGCGCGTGTGAGAAGAATATCGCCAGCTACTTCATGAATCATGCAATCATCCAATCGTCGCGAGGAATGTGGGATATCCGAAAACGAAATACGATGTCGCTTTCGTCAGTGGTTAGAAACAAACCAAAGCGAAGGTCATGCCATTGCCGATGATTGGATCCAAGACGGTTATTAGCTTTGTGCTTCCCGCTTCAATCATGTTGCGAACATGCGTCAAAGATGCGTCGAACTTGACTCAAACAGCTTCTTGCAAAGTCACAGAAATAGTCACAAGGAAGTTCGAGGCCTGCTCTCCTCCAATGAGCACTGCAACATGGGTGTGAGCAGTCGGCTCACTAAGTGCGCAAGAGTGACACATTCGCACGCGTCTCGAGCGGCGTGGCGAAGTCCCCGAAGTCTGGCGACTCTGGCCACGGAAAAAGCACAAATGATATCCCGAAACAACGTCGGCCATCTGCTTATCGTGTAAGCGGAACCATCTGCGGCGCGTTCGCAATTCCTGAAACGGGCTGCGAACCGCCCCAATCCAGTATTTGGACATTGTTGCGTTCCGGCTGAGCAACGTTGCGGCGGCCAGTTTGATAAGCTTGCAATGGATAGACTTGGTTGTCAGCGTTCGGTGCTTCCACGCTTCGAAGATCAGCGGTCTTAGCTTGTTGATTCGAAGCTGCGGCGACCTGTGCGTTCGCGCCTGTGGTTTCGCCTGAACTGACGGCACGTAAACGATCGCGGTAATAGCTTTCACCGCTCATAAAGCGAGCGCCTTCGAGTTTCTTCAGCGGTGAAGTGGCGGCTTGAGCCAAAATGTGCTCAGGTGGTGTCCGTCGTTGGAAGGAACCGAGTTGTGCATTCGAATTTTCGGTGGCGGAACTCGCCGAGGCGAGAGCGACTGAGGCGCTTCCTGATTGTGCATCCAAGCTTGGCGCATATCCAAGTAGCGATTCCGGACTGCCGTCGCGGAGCCAGCGATTCCACTGCGATTGCAATTCGCCGACCGTTGCATAAGCGTACTGATTTCTGACTGCCGACTCCCATGCGTCCGTCTTCATGCCTTCCTCAAGGAAGCTTACGAACTTGCGAGCGCCGCCTTGGTCCAGCAAGAACTGCACAACAGAGTGCCCCTGTGCATACAGCGGCAAGATGTCATCGGGATAATCTTTCAGAGCGAACATGCGGTTGAAAGGAATACCACGACCAGTGCGGAGAAATGTCTGCAGAAACTTAACGTGTTTCGATTTCTCTTCGATATGTTCGACAGTTGTGCAGGCGCCTTCGTCAGCCCATCGCGGTACATATTTGTTGTACGGAGCGAAGTGAGTTGCGAAAATGGTGTGCGAGATTTCGTGCGGTAGGACGCTATCGAGAACCCGTTGCTCGGTTCCTTGAACGCTCATCATCCAGTTACCCACGCCACCGGGCATCAGTGAAAAGCGAGTCTCGCCGCCAGCGCCCAATTGCGGACTTGTTGTGACATGCAGAGGACAACGTTGCGACCACGCAGGAAGTTCTTTTCCAAGCCAATAGATCGCGAGTTCGCTTCGCAATTTTTCAGCTGTCCGCGAAACCTCGGCAGCGAACTGCGGGTTGCCAGCGAAGACGATGAAGTTCTGTGAGTTTACGACGTGCTGTCGCTGGGGTCCAAACTGCGCAAAAGCCTGCGCCGTGAAAACAAGCGCGACAACGGTGGCCAAGCCCACGATACGTGGACGAACGCAACGAGCTTCCATGCTCTAACTCCTTTTGCAACTCTTCATCCGTGCAACTCAGTCCGTTGAGCGTTTGCGGGAAGAGCTTTGATGTGCACAGTCAAACTTAGAAGCAAATTGCGAGTGCTTCATTGAACGACTGCAAAACTGGATCAAACACATTCGCAAGTGAACTCAGTTGGGTTCCTCCTCCCAACTTTGTCGCTCGCACTGAGACTCGACTGGCGGCCACGCCCAACGAGTCTCGCAGCAACCTCGCGTTCAATGCGAGGCATGTGCGGAGCGAAGTCTAGAGAGCGCGACGATACGCTGAAAGGTCAATTCTTTAGCCGAATAATCGGTTTCTTCGGAAAAGTTGACCGAGTGCCGAATTGGCTCGAAGCGATTAACGCACCGATCGTAAGTCGCGACGAAGTCAGGTGCTAGCTTTGAGGGTTCGATCCTCGCGAGGCTTTGCAATGTCCAAGTTCACTCATTCGATTCAGCAAACATTGCGGGCGAATCTGCGTCTCGGATTGTCGCGCGATGTGATGTTAGTGGCTTGGATGACCTTCGCTTTAGCTTGCGGCTTCCTGGCCTATGTGTCGCGCGTACACGAAGTTACGCACGACGTCTTTCATGAGATGGCGTTGTTTCGCGAAGCGTTGGCAAGCGGCGTGTTTCCAACTCACGATCTGTTTGCGTTCACACCCACTGTCAATCCGTCGGTGCATCACGAGTGGGGCACCGGTGCCATTCTCTATCTGGTCAGTGTCGAAAGCGGATTAGGTCTAGCAGGGATCTCAATTCTGCGTTTGCTGTTGATCAGCCTGCTGTGGTTGTTGCTTTACCGAGTTGCAAGAATGCGGGGCGCGCATCCTTACATCTTTGCAATCGTGGCGGCCATCACTTTTCCTTTTTTCTGGGTTGGCTTCTCCACGATACGTGCACAGTTATTCACGCTGGTTTTCCTGGCAGCACAGATGTGGATGCAGGAACTCGATTGGCGTGGGCGGCGACTATGGGTGATCGCCTGGTGGCTCATGCTGGTCGCTTGGTTAAACATTCATGCAGGATTTATCGTTGGTCTTGGCATGTTCGGATTCCACGCGTTCGAACGCTTTGTCGCTGAGTTGTTTCGAAGTCGTTCGTTAAAAGGCGCTTGCGGCGCGACTTGGCATTTAATGCTCGCCAGTTGCGCAGTTGTTATCGCATTGCCAATCAATCCTTACGGTTGGCAATATATGCCGTATTTGCTGCACGCGATCTCGATGCCGCGGCCGCTGATCATTGAGTGGCATGCGCTGTGGCACACTTACGCGCCGTTACTGACGATGAGCTCTTTCGTTTTAAGTGTTTTCTTGTTCGCGTATTGCCAGCGATTCGTGCGTGTCGTCCGACTTCGCGGCGCTGCGTTCTTAGGATTATCTGCGTACGAAGCGTTACAGCATATTCGACACGGTTCGCTGTACGGAACCGTTTGGTTGGCCTATGTACCAGCTTGGTTAACGCATACGCCACTGGGAAAGAAGCTGATCAAGAGCATCAACGAGAAACGCGTGCTGGTGATTCGCGGTAGCCAAGGCGTCGTGATCGCATGCTTGCTGTTCGCTTGTGAAAATCAATTCTGGCGGCCGACATTACCACCTGCACCACTTTACTCGATCGCAAGTTTTCCAGCCGGCGCGGTTGACTATCTTGAACAGCATGCGTTCCAAGGAAATCTGCTCACGCCGTTTGCTCAAGGTGCGTACGTGTCATGGACTTTGTACCCGAACGTGCGAGTCAGCTTAGACGGTCGATATGAAGTGGCCTATGAAGAGCAAGTGATGTTGGATCATGAAGCGTTGTTCTCGGGCCACGGCGATTGGGAAAAGTTGCTCATGAAATATGAGTGCGATGCAGTACTTGTAGATCAAAGTGCGACGCTCCGACCGAAGCTGGAAGTCTTTCGAACAGCATGGAACAATGACCAAGACGGCGTTTGCCAGCCGTGGCGATTCGTTTATGAGGATGATGCGTTCGTGGTGCTTGCGAAAAAAGATGTTGCGCTTCCCTACATGGACCTACGCGGGAAGACGTTGGTCGATGGCGCGTGGCGAGCCTTCTCGCGCGAGTACTCATTCCGGCACCGAGGCGAACGTCCGAGCGCCCAGTCCTCCCTTGTAACAGATGCAGTTAACTCGGGTACAACCAAGTTAGATTCCGTTGTAGCGACCGACAGATAGATTGTCAGTAAAGTCGAAAAGCGAGCGTCGAAGCTGACCAAGCGCCTTGGTCGACTTCGCAGCAAGCTTCAACGTGGGCTGTGTCGAGTGCATCGATCGCTTCACGCAGGCTTGCACTACCGCTCAAGATATCGATCGGCGGTTTGATGTATTCGTATTCGTAGGGCGGTGGTAGCCATGCGAATTCGGACGAATGCAGGCGTTTCACGGTGAAGAGTATCTCTACCGTTGTCTGGTACGATCGAAAAGTGTGTGGATCTTGAACATGAATGAACACACCTTCGCAACTTTGTCCAACCCACTTATCAAATGTCGGTACAAATCGCAGCGGTCGAAAATAAACTCCGGGCAACTGCCTCGCATTCAGTTCGTCGGCTAGTCGTTCCGCATTGATGAAAGGAGCACCGACAACTTCGAACGGAGTGGTAGTACCGCGCCCTTCGGAAAGATTGACTCCTTCGAGCAACACTTGGCCGGGATAAACCAGCGCAGTGCTATAGCGCGGCATGTTTGGCGATGGAGCACACCAAGCCGCGGTCGTGTCAGGGGAATGCAAAGATCGACTCCAGCCCGCAAGTGTAACGACCTCTAACTCAGCGCCGATCTCGAGACTTGCATTGCAAAAAGCGGCTAATTCACCGATCGTTAAAGCATGACGCATTGGAATGTCTGCTAAGCCGACGAAGCTTCGATAGTTGCTTTCGAGAATGGGCCCTTCAACGGTTTGGCCACCGATCGGATTCGGCCTATCAAGCACGATCACCGGGATCGATTGGGCCCGGCATGCACGCAAGCAATTCACAATCGTCCAGATGAATGTGTACACACGCGTCCCAACGTCTTGGAGATCGATGACCAGCGCGTCGAGTCCTTGCAGCATCTCGCGGGAGGGTTCGCGCGACTGCGCATATAAACTGTAGATAGGAAGTTTCAAGCTGGGGTGCGTTGCGTGATCCGACTCGATCATGTTCGCTTGCTGTTCGCACCACAAACCGTGTTGCGGCGCGAACAGCGCAACAAGCTGGCCGGGAAAACGCTCGTCGAGCAGATCGCAGGCATAGCGATAATTGCTGGTGACGGACGCTTGATTCATCAGCAATCCGAACTTGCCGCCATCGCGCAGCAGCATCGGTGACTGCTGCAAGCAACGTTCAAGTCCAACTTGAACGTCGACCAATCTCGCGTCGAGTGAACCGGCTGCATTCATTTGGCGTCAGCCATCGCATCCAACTGAACCACCGCTCGTTGCTGTTCCTTCTGAAGAAATTCGCGGCCTGATTTTACGTTTACATGATCCCAGGGCAGCTTCGACATGATCTCGTACGGTTCATGAAGTTGTTTTTCGACGTCGATGTTCGCATCGGCTAGCGCTTTCCACCAGCGATCGGGATCGAGCATCTCGTCCCAACCGTCCATGCGAGCACCGCGTTGCCAAGCAAGTTCAACTGCGTCACAAGTGCGCCGATCACCGCGACTGAGCACGCCTTCTAACAGACTTGTTTCGACGTTGTGGCACTTGATATTCACCGAACGAATGGTGCGATGTTGCCATAAGAACTTGTGCGCCCACTGGAAGTACTCGCGTCGCTGCATGCCGTTCCATTGATAAGCGGTGTGCGACTTCGGAACAAA
>JBGSJB010000790.1:0-2685 GCA_041742175.1 Pirellulaceae bacterium | reverse complement strand
CGCTGCACCGACATTCGCACAGGCTGATAAGGTAGTGTTCGCGGCAATTCGACTGCAGACATAACTTCTCCAACCAACGCAGTTTCGTAAACTCAGTCCGACGTTTATTGTAAATGGAATCCCGGTGACATGACAGCAACCAAGTGATTGATGCTCGTAATGAATAGTCGCTAGACGATGGCGACCAATTGCTGGAAGCTAGCTGATTCGGGCTGAGAAAAGATAGTAAGCCTGTTCAAACTAAGCTATAACCACTCGCGACTATCGATCGAGTTGCAAAGAGTGGATTCGGAGCGAACTTGTAACTGTGAATAATCAACCTTACGGAATTCCTGATCGACGATGGTCGCCTAAACTGACGCCGTGGTGGTTTCAAATGGCACGGTACTGGCGGCGACGAGCTCTGAAGAAGCAGCGGATCGAGCGCATCGATGTCGAAGGACTCGATCACTTAGGCGACGCCCAACGCGCTGGCAGCGGCATCCTACTGACTCCGAACCATTCGTTCCATTGGGATTCCTATTGCCTGCTGGAAGCCGCCGAGCAACTGCGAACTCCGTTTTACATCATGACCGCTTGGCAAGTCTTCGCGCAGAGCAGCTGGTTTGAATGCGAGTCGATGCGTCGTTGCGGGTGCTTCAGCGTCGATCGTGAAGGAAACGACATCCAGTCGCTCAAGACCGCTGTCGATGTGATGCAGAACCGACCGAACCCGCTGGTCATTTTCCCAGAAGGCGATGTGTACCATACGAATGATCGCATCACGCCGTTTCGCGACGGAGCTGCAGCGATGGCGCTGCTGGCGGCGCGCAAAGCCGAACGTCCAGTTGTGATTATTCCCGTCGCCATCAAACGCTGGTACACGCAGGATCCGACGCCGAGCATGCTGGTCACCGCCGAGCAACTTGAGCGCAGACTGTACTGGCGACCTCGCCGACACGTCGAACTTCGTCAACGCATTTTTCACATCGCCGATGGCCTGCTGTCACTCAAAGAACTCGAACATTTCGGCAAGTCACATAACGGCGACCTGCCGACGCGCCTCCGGGGCTTGGCCAGTTCAGTGCTCAGTTCCTGTGAAGATCGCTATTCGATACGTGATCGTAACGGGATGATTCCGGAACGCATCAAAGAAGTTCGCCGCCACATCATCCAAGCTCAGCAAGCTGCATCGATGACAACTCCTTTGACAAACTCTTCGACGCCTCGAACCGATTCGACTTCGCTGCCTCAAGAACAAGTAGCTGCACCGAAGCAGGCGATCGGTTTCGCCAACGCCTCCGACGCTCAGCGACAGCAGTGGCTGGCTGATATGGAGGATATGTTCTTCGTAACACAACTGTACAGTTATCCAGGCGACTACATGGAACAGAATCCAACTTGGGAGCGGCAAGCGGAAACGCTCGACAAACTCGAAGAGGACGCCTTGGGTGCAAGTTATCCCAGCCTCCGCGGGCCGCGGCGCGTGGTGGTCAAGTTTGGCGAACCTTACGAACTGCCTCGTGGCAAAGAAAAGAAGCTATCTGCCGCAGAGGTAACGGATCACATCGAACGCAGCGTGCAAGCGATGCTCGACGATCTCAACGAACGCCACACACGTAACTCCGTTGAATCCTAATTCGGAAACCTAATGCATGTTTTCACTGGAAAATGTTTCCAAATCGTTTGGCGACCTTCAAGTGCTCAAGCCGACCACTGTTGAGTTCCGCGAAGGTGAGTCGACTGTTTTGATCGGACCGAGCGGTTGTGGTAAAAGCACGTTGCTGCGATTACTCGTTGGTTTGATCGAAGCCGACTCGGGCACAATCAGTTTCGAAGGGACACGGATCACCAAAGCCAACATCATGTTGATGCGGCGTCGAATGGGCTATGTCATTCAGGACGGAGGATTGTTTCCGCACTTGACCGCACGCGGCAACGTCGGGCTGCTCGCGTCACATCTCGGTTGGGAAACTCGCAAGGTCAATGATCGAATCGAGGAGTTGGCGGAGTTGACGCGATTGCCACGAGCTACGTTGGACCGCTATCCAACGCAGATGTCCGGCGGCCAGCGTCAGCGCGTCGGAATTATGCGCGCACTGATGCTCGATCCCTCCGTCCTGCTGCTCGATGAACCGATGGGTGCACTGGATCCGTTGGTTCGTTTCGACTTGCAAGAAGATTTGCGCAAAATTTTTCGAACGCTTCGTAAGACAGCGATTATGGTGACGCACGACATGGGCGAAGCGGCCTTCTTCGGCGATCGTGTCATGATGCTCAGTGAAGGTGAGATCGTTCAGGAAGGACGCTTGGAAGAGTTGATTGAGCATCCATCGAACGCTTATGTCAGCCGCTTCATCAATGCTCAGAGATTGCCTGGAACGGGAGCCGCGTCATGAAAAGTTGTGTTGCTCTGATTCTAGTAGCGGTACTGCTCAGCCTGCCAAGCGCCACTGCACAGAGTGCTGATGCGCCGCGCGTGGCCGTTGGCTCGAAAGCGTTCACCGAATCTGTCGTGCTGGGCGAGTTGATTGCGCATTTGTCGCGATTAGAAGGCGCAGAAGTTCGTCATCGCGCTGAACTCGGTGGTACGCAGTTCCTATGGCAAGCCCTCATCTCAGGCGACATCGATGTCTATGTCGATTACACCGGCACGATCCGCGAAGAACTGCTGTCGGAAGCGATTAAGAACGGCACAACCGTGCG
>JBGSJB010000789.1:0-12292 GCA_041742175.1 Pirellulaceae bacterium | reverse complement strand
GGCGCGGACCGCGACGTCGGCGTCGGCGGCGAGCCGGTCGTTCGGACGCTTCCGCAGCGTCTTCACCAGGCAGATCGATATCACCCGAAAACGCTTCGCTGATAAACTCCGGTTCGATCTCTTTTTCAACAGAGCTTGGTACGTCATCATCCCAGCCGATATCGTCGACAACTCGCGGTGTCTTCTTCCAGCTATCCACGTCTCCGCGCGGTACATCGGCGAACATCGATTCGAGCGCCGGATTGGTGTCCGAATCGCTCGATTCTTGGAAGACCTGCAGGCGTGGTTCGGATTCGGAGGCGTCTTCTCTGCCGCGTCGCGGTTCATTGAAACGCAGTTTATCACGCTGAGCCGCAGGTCGTGATTCGCGAGCCGGTGGAACTGGAGTCGGAGCTGGTTTGGGCGGTGCCGCGGCTTCTGGGGGCGGCGTTCGGTCAACTTGAATGTTGAACATCGACGCAAGCGCTTCCCACGAGGAACGTTTACGAGGTTTTTCGTCGACTACCTCCGGCTCAGCAGCCGGAGTCATGACTTCCGCTAGCGGCTCGACAAATTCTTCATTCGGAGTCGCTGGCGGAGCGGTCGTTTCCGCAGTTTGCGATACGGCAGCCGCTTCGTCGTTGGACGTTGATGGGTCGTCCATGCCCGGTGCACCTAGTTTTTGTGCAAGTGATTTCCAATGATCACCCATGTGTTGTCTTCAGCCTGTTGTAAGAAAGGGCTATCAATTCCAGCCGAAAGTATAACGGATTTCCCGTCCCGCGGAAGCCGAATAATGTTTGTGCTGCAAATCTCGCGATTCGACACGCGCGAATGTAGGCCCGTTTCGGCCCAAGCCCGCGCGCGTTCTACTCCGAGGAGTTGCGGCCAACAGCCCAGGGTTGCGAGCATAGCGAGCTACCCTGGGTCCACAATCGACAAACACTCCCTTACCCCAACGGGGTTTCGCCACGTCACTCTCGGCGGGCACCACCACGTTAGGATCAATCCACGCAGCAGCGGCGAATTCGCGATTAGTATGCATAACCCCGATGGGTATGCATAACCCCGATGGGGTAGAACGGTGCATCGCTAGATTCCCAGGGTAGCTCGCTACGCTCGCAACCCTGGGCTCAATGACGAAACTCCTTCGGAGTAACACGCGATAACGACGTTGCCTGGCACTGTCTATGCCTGGCACTGTCTGTGACTGGCGCCAACTGCATTGAACTGACGAGTAGCTTAGGGCGTTGCTCCTGCAAGTTAAACGCATTGCAAGAGCGCACATTGCCTTCGATCAAAACTTTCGAGGTGCTGTTAAATCTGCGGGATGGCTATAATCGTCTCGAACGTTGGACCGCGATCGTCGATGTGTCAAACGTCCCAGACGCTTTAGGAATTAGGCATGCCGGGAAATCCTCAGGGAACGACCAACAATCTCAAAGCGCTGGCGCGTTCGTTCGGCTGTGCGGATGTCGATCAAGCTGAACGCACGTTGCGGAGCATCGTGAGTCTGGAGTTGCCGGACGATCTGGTCGGCAATTTTTTCCAGCAGCTTGCAAAGTTGCTACCGCCGACGGATGCGGATCGCGTGCTGAGCAATTTGGAGCGTTTCACCCACGCTTCCCTGTCACCACAAGCTTTGCTGGCCCTCTTCGAACGCGAACCGGAATCGCTAGCTTCGCTGGTGCAGTTATTCGCGACCAGCCAATACATGGCGGATCAGTTGATTAAAGACCCGGTGGTTTTCGACCTGCTGCGTTTGACGGACGGTCAACCCGTTCGCGGTACAGTTCTTGCGGACGAGATCTTGGCAGAAATCAACGCTGTTTCCGAAGTGCGGCAAGTCATGCGCGCGATTCGCGGATTTCGACATCGCGAGAACTTGCGGATCGCTTACGGAGATTTCATCGGCAGGTTGCCAGTTGAGATCGTGACCGAGCAATTGTCATCGCTAGCGGACGCAATTCTTCAAGCTGCGGTGGCGGCCGCGCGGCGCGAAATGGCACGCAAGCGCGAAGCGCCGCGGAGAGCGGACGGACAAGCGGCTCGCTTCGCTGTTATCGCGATCGGCAAACTAGGCGGATCAGAACTGAATTATTCCAGCGATATCGACTTGATGTTCGTGTGTGACGAAGCGGTCGAAGCGAATTCGTGGCGCGGCATGTTGGCCGCGGATTACTTCGAACGACTCGCGCAGTGGGTGATTCGTTTCGTAAGCGAGCCGACTTCGGCTGGGATGGCCTATCGTGTGGACATGCGCATGCGGCCCGGCGGTACCCAAGCTCCGTTGGTGATGACTGCGACGGAAGCGGTCCGGCATTACGATTCGTCGGGACGCACTTGGGAACGTCAAGCGTTTGTGAAAGCTCGCGCTGTCGCTGGCGACGTGGACCTTGGTCGCGAGTGCCTCGAGCAGATGCAACCGTGGATCTATCGTCGCTATTTGAATCGAGCTGACATTACCGGCATCGCGGCCTTAAAACGGCGCATTGAAAAGTAAGCTGCCGCGACCGGCATCGATCGCAACAACGTGAAACTGGGGCCCGGCGGAATTCGTGACATTGAGTTCGTGATGCAGTTCTTGCAGCTGTTAAACGGTGGCGATCTGCCCGCACTGCGCGAGCCGAATACGCTGAAGGCGATTCAGTCGCTCGAACACGAGAAGTGCTTGACGATGACCGAGCGCGTCGAGCTGTCGACGAATTATCGATTCGCGCGGCGATTGGAGCACTACTTACAAATCATGTTCGATCTGAAAGCTCATACGTTGCCGAGCGATCGCGACGAACTGCAACGGCTCGCTTTGCGAATCGGTTATCGCGATCAACCCGAGCGCGCCGCCTTCGAACAACTACGAAATGAATGGACTGAAAAGTCGACGCTTAATCGTCAGATATTGAATCACTTGCTGAGTGACGCGTTTGAGGAGGAAGACGCCGCCTCGCCCGAAAGCGATCTGCTGCTCGACCCCGAACCCGATGAGTCGACGATCTTCAGTGTGCTGGAACCATTCGGCTTTCAAGATCCGAAACAAGCCTACCGACACTTGTTGGAGCTGTCGCGCGAGAGCATTTCGTTTCTCTCGACCCGTCGCTGCCGACACTTTCTCGCTGCCATCGCGACTCGACTACTGACGGCCATCGGTGCGACTCCGAATCCCGATTCCACCCTGGTCAATTTGGCTCACGTCAGCGATTCGCTGGGCGGCAAAGCGGTTTTGTGGGAGCTGTTCAGTGCCAACAAACCGTCGATGGAGCTGTGTATCCGACTGTGTGCGTGCAGTCCGTATCTGGTCAGCATTTTGACCAGCAACCCGGGCATGATCGACGAACTGATGGACTCGCTGATGCTGGATTGTCTGCCGACTTACGATGAGTTGGATGACGATTTAACGGAGCTGTGCCGCCGCGCAGAGGATATCTCACCGATTTTGCACAGTTTCAAAAACTCGATGCACTTGCGAGTCGGTGTCCGCGACATCTTGGGAAAAGAGCAGATTTCGAAGACGCACGCGACGCTTTCCGATATCGCTGAAGTTTGTTTGAAGCAAGTGATCGAAAGCGAGTATCATCGACTGGTTCAGCGTCTAGGTGTACCGATTTGTTCTGACGGGCAGCGAGCGGGCGATGCGGCTGAGCTGGTGGTGCTGGCGGTTGGGAAACTTGGCGGACGCGAACCGAACTATCACAGCGACTTGGATGTGATCTTTCTATTCGATGGCGAAGGTGTCACGCGCAGTTTGTTGCCGGCTCGCAAGTTCGAACCCACCACGAATCGCCATTTCTTCAATCAACTTTCGCAGCGAATCATCCACGCGGTAACAAAGACCGGTGTGACAGGTCGGCTGTACGATCTCGACGTCGGCCTGCGTCCGCTGGGAAGCAGTGGCGAGTTAGCGATAACGATCGATGACTTGCGAGCGTATTTTTCTGACGGAGCGGGACGTGTTTCGGAACGCCAAGCACTGTGTCAAGCTCGTCCGATCTGGGGCAGCCCTCAAGCGCGCAGCGCTGCCATCGACTGCGTACACGAAGTGATCAAAGCCACGCCGCACGAAGCAAGGTTGGCGGAAGAGATTTTTGACAAACGCTTGCGGCTGGAGACAAACGCCTCGCGCGACAATCTGAAACGCGGTGTTGGCGGAACCATGGACATCGAATTTGTTGTCCAAATGTTGCAATTGTTCAGTGCTGCGGATCATCCGAATGTGTTAGTGCCCGGAACTCTCGAAGCGATTCAGCAGTTGGCGGCTTGCAACAAATTGGAAGCGGACAGCGCTTCGCGACTAGAAGAAAACTATCGATTCCTGCGCAGCATCGAATCCGGAATTCGTTTGATGAATACTTCGGCGCGACACGATCTGCCGACTTCAGCCAGCGAATTGAAGCGATTGGCAGTGTTAATCGACTATCGCGACAGCACGCCGATCGATCGCCGCTGCCGCGATGTGCGCCAGGAAAATCGCCAAATTTTCGATCGTGTCTTCAGCGCATACCTGCCTGCCGAGGATGATTCGTAGCGTGATGTCTTAGACCGATCGACTTTGCAACTGCCATTCAAATGCTGTCATATGTTCTGCTATACTTCCGCCGAAACTGAATCTCGAAGCTATGGAAAGCTGGTATGGAAACCTCGTTGCATCGGCAACTAAAACTCAATTACGCAGTTTCGGCAGCCCAAACAGAAGTGACGGTACATGGTTTTCGTATCGACGCGATTGGCAGCCGGGGCGAACTGATCGAAATTCAGCATGCGTCGCTCGGCGCCCTTCGCGACAAAACGCGTTGTTTGTTGTCCGAACAAAAAAAACGTGTGCGCATCGTGAAACCCATTGTTGCTCGCAAGACACTGATAACGCTCGACAAGCCTGGCGGTAACGTCATTCGCAAGCGTTTGAGTCCGAAGCGCGGCGACGTGCTGGATATTTTCCTCGACCTTGTTCACTTCGGAACGGTGTTCCCACATCCCAAGCTGATACTCGAAGTGGTGCTGATCGAAGCGGAAGAATTTCGCATCGATCGATTGCAACCGAAGCGACGCCGTAGCAAGCGCTACAAGACGCTCGAGCAGAGTTTGATTGGCGTTGAGAACCGTTTTGAGTTTGCCAAGTTCAGCGATCTGCTCGCGCTGCTGCCGATGGCGGCTTTGCCGCAGCCGTTCGATACCGCGGAGCTCGCCGCCGCGATGAGCAAACCGCGTTGGTTCGCACAGAAAGTTGCCTATTGCCTACGCCAAGCTGGCGCTGCAACGCTGGTTGGTAAACGCGGAAACAGCCAACTGTATGCGACCAAGAAAGTCAGACCGCGCACGAAACGCGTGGCTTGAATGCGGCTGAGTTAACAAACTTACCAGCCCATAACCATGTTGCTTTCGATCACGCGGCGAGCCTTTTCGAGGTCGCTGCCTGTCTCATGCATGTACAAACGAATCGCATGAACTTTGTCGCCAGAAGATTTCGCCAAACAATCGCGGGCGACTCCGCAGACATCCATCGATCGAGTTGTGATACCCAGAACGCCCTTCGAAATGACCCAAGTATCGCGCGGACGTTTGGTAAGTCGAATGACGCTATCGGTTGGATAAGCCTGCAAGACAACCTCTCGAGCAGCGGGTTCGTCGGCTGCCCACGTAATAATGATATGGGAGTCAGTTTCAATTTCGAACAACGGCATGGCAGACCTCAGAATCCGTGGCGAAAGTAATCAGTCAGTGGTATAAAGCATAACCCAGGTGGCGATTGCAGCATAGGCTGATAATGCCTTCGTGTACGTCACTCTAGGAAGCGCAACCAGTGGACAACTACTAAAACCGATAATACGGATAAGTAAGGCGACCACTTAATTTTTTCCTAAGTGCTTTTCGACAAATAATATGCGGCGATTCATGCGTCTGGCAGAATTGCCTCGCTGTAAATTTTGGAGACAGTTTTGAAGTCACGCCGTTTGGCCACCGCCCTCATCTTGCTGGCACCAGTTGCGTTGGTCGCAGCGCCGGTCCTGTCGTCAGGCATGCGAAGCGAAATCGCACACTGGCACCTCGCCGCTGCTGCAGTCGCCATCGAGCTCGGCACGGGCGACGGTGAGGCCTCGATCGCTGCCGCTCGCGCTTGGGATCCAGAAATTGAAAAGTTGGCGGATTATTGGACAGTGCGAATTCGGCAATTGGCTGCTTCCGCGATCCCACGCGAATCGTTGAAGCTGGACAACGTTCCCCCTGAGTTGGCTCGAACGGTCAGCATCGAACTAGCTCGCGACTTGGCTCGCCGCGGAAAATTCAAGCAGGCTGCCACGGCGATGCGCGAGTTGCTGGGCGAGAAAGCAGACCAAGACCTGCTGTACTGGGAACTGCTTGTCTCCGATGCTTACCTCGAGAACGGCGCAGCACACGCTTTAGAACTGATTCGAGAAGCGATCAAACTTAACCCGGACCCATCAAACTCAGTCAACCGCTCGCTCCGCTACGAATTGGTAGCTAGATATGCACTTATTTTTTCAGAAGATGAGGAATTCGATGCAGCACTGGATGCTTACAAGATCCAGTTTGGGGAAGATTATGTGCGTGATCGACAAACACTGAACACGCTTGCGTACACGCGTGCCCTCGCCTTGCGCGAACTCGACGAGGCACTCAACGACATCAACGAAGCACTTACCTATGCGCCCGAAGATCCATCAATGCGCGACACACGAGCTTGGGTCTACTATCAAATGGGCCGTTACGAAGAGGCGTTAGCGGATGCAGACTTCGCAGTAAAGGAACTCGAGAAACCGACCTTCACAAACTGGTTGCAGTCGCAATTGGCGAAAGCTGCGTCGTCAGCGCGCAAGGAAGTGCCTGCTGAACATCCAGTGCCCGAGACAGAGACTGAGCGAATTGCTGCAGAACAAAACGATACTGAGCCAAAAGATACGTCGTTGGATGAGCTTGCGAAGATCGATAGGCTGCTGGCAGGCAAATTACCCTTAGACGGTGCTGAACATGACGAGCAAAATTATATTAGTTCTATGCAAGCGGACCCTTTGATATGGATGCGCGGAGTAATTCATTATCATCGCGCCAAAATTCTCGAGAAACTTGGGCGATCTGATGAAGCTCGCGCGGATTGGGATTTTTTGAATAAACACAGACTTCCGCCGGATGATCGCCTACACTGATTTCACACCTCGACTTAATCCACTGGTTCTCTCCGATGCATCGAATCGCCAAGGTCAAAATGCTCGTCGCAGAATTGCAGTCGCGATTAACGGAGCTGCAATGCATCGGACAGATTGGCGGTTGGTATGTCGACAACGAGCGACGGGTCACTTGGTGGTCGCCTGAGCAGTATCGCTTGTTCGGCGTTACAACGACGAACACATCGCCGACCTACGAACAGTTTTTAGAGCGAGTGCATCCTAGCGACCGCTCGCAAGTTGCCGAGAATTACGATCGAGCGATACAGCTGGAATTGGAACTGCGGCATGAGTTTCGAATCGTGCGGCCGGATGGGGTAACCGTTTGGATCGAAGGCTTCTCGCAGCCGCAACGCGATGCCAGTGGCAAAGTCATTCGCTACGAAGGTACGAATCAAGATATAACCCTACGCAAATTGCAGGAGTTTGAAGCCCGCCAGCAATCGCTGCAGTTGCGAAATGCGTTCGATAGGATGTCCGAAGGCATTCAGATCATCGGCTTCGACTTTCGATACCAGTACTTGAACGATTCCGCAGTGCGACATTGCGGCGTTGATCGTGAGTTACTCGTTGGCAAACCGTTCCTCGACTCCGATGATCGCGATACTGACGATATCACGCGATCCAACTTGCGCGAGTGCATGGAACAGCGGCAACCGAAAGTGATGGAATGTGTTTCCGACTTCTGCGATCGGTTGCCAGGTTTGTTCAATGTTTCACTGCAACCAGTTCCAGAGGGCCTGTTGATACTGTCGAGCGAATTGTCTGATCGACAACGGGCGACGGAAGAATTGCGAGTCAAGAACGATGAACTGAACGCTTTCTTCGACACTTCGAACGTTGGCATGTGTGAATGTGGCTTTGATGGCACCATCTTGAAAGTCAATGACGCAATCTGCCGCATGCTCGGCTACGAGCGTCAAGAGCTGCTCGGCATCAATCCAGTGCAAATCGTTCATCAAACTGAACGCGACGACGCAACAGCGATGCTCGCGCAATTATCTAGCGGACGACTGAAGAACTATCAATCGATGCGCAAATATCTGCGACGCGATGGCAGCATCATGCACGCGCTCGTCTACGCATCGGTCAATCGCCGTGAGAACGCGAAGCCGGTCTCGTACATTGTGGTCAACACTGATATGTCGGCTCAGGTCAAATTGGAGGAGCATGTACGTCTAGCCGACAAAGTGCAAGCCATCGGTCGCTTGGCTGGTGGCGTCGCACACGATTTCAATAATCTGTTGACGGTTATTGTTGGCGCAAGCAAATTGATTGCCAGCGATGGACTCGTGCCAGCCGATGCGAGGGAACACGCAACTGCGATTCTTGACGCCGGTGTGCGCGGCGCTGCGTTGACTCAACAGTTGTTAACCTACAGCCGCCGGCAATCGCCTCAATTGTGCGCGCTCGAAGTGAACGGCGCGATTATCAGTTCCGAAGTGGTGCTCCGACGACTGTGCGGCGATCGCATAGAACTCGTGCTGGATGTCGCCGACCGCGAGCTGAGTGTAATGGCGGACTCTGTTCAGTTTCAGCAACTGATCATGAATTTGGTCGTCAATTCCCGCGATGCGATCGCCGGTGTCGGCACCATCCGAATCCGCACGCGACTGCTCAGCGACTATTCATGGAAAGTAGTGGGCAGTAACGAGTACGGCCGATTGCAACTCAGCGATAGCAGTCGCCAAGGCGCAATCGAAATCGCAGTAACCGACAACGGCTCCGGTATCGCACCGGATGTCCTCAATCGAATCTACGATCCGTTCTTCACGACAAAAGAAGTTGGCCAAGGATCCGGCCTGGGACTGGCCGTCGTGCAAGGCATTATCGAAGAATGCAACGGTCGTATCGAAGTCGATACACAAGTCGGATCCGGCACGACAATGAAATTACTGTTTCCACTTGTTCCCGAGCGGATCCTGAGTAAATCTGCTCCGGATTGAAACCGCATCCGACCATGGCAAGATGTAGTAAAATGCAACTCGCCACTCAAGCTGGTACAAGCTCAAGTGGCGATAGCTGCAATGCGAGCCGGTACGCGGAATCTATCACTTACAAGCATCGCACTCGGTTCAAGGTGTGCCGCGGTAACGCAGCACGACTGATTTACGGCAACAGATTATTTGCTGCAACAAGTTGTGCAGCAATCCGTTGAACACCCGCACGGTCCGCCGACCCCACAATCGCATTCAACTTCATCGCAAACACAATCTGTGCAAACGCAGACTTCGCAACATGAGCAAGGCGATTGGGTTGTGGCAACCGAAGCTGCTGACGAACCGAATCCCAAACCGCTGGCTGCGAACGCACTGACGCCTAATACACCAACCGCTACAGACAAAAGAACTTTACGTAACATTTTAATTCTCCAAAGAACTGAAACAGATTGAATTGCAAATCGTTCAGTTGGAGAATCAATTCAGCCAAACGCACAGCAGAGATTGACGTCGGTTATGAGCGATCGGAGGACGTTCCGAATCGCTAAAATGCGAATTTGAAACGCACGCGTTATCTGGAAAACTCCAGTGGGCTGCCATCGCAGCGATCGAAACTGGTACGTCCGTATACTTGGTGGCAATCGCTGCATCGACTTCGGGCCGACAATCGCACCGGCATTTGCACTTGACCGGTCGTTCGCAAGAATCCTCCGATCCGCAATCGGAGTGAGCCAGTCTCGAACTGCAGCAGCTTGGCGTTTTAGCTGGACTACAGCAGGTCGTGACCTCCGATTCGCTGCAGCAAATTCGATCGACCAACCCCTTCATTCCGGCCGCCCGCGTACAGCAGCAACTAGCGAGCGCATCCATCGGCAAACAAGTTGCAAAGCAAGCAAGGCTCAGCAAAAGTTTTTGCCACATCGTTCAAAGTCCCGAGACAGGAGGTCTTTGCAAAGGTCAAACGTAACTGATCTAGTCAGCTGCTCTACGATCTTACGCTCCTTCACGCGCAATGGCAACGCGGATCTGATAGCGTATCTAAGAAACCCCGCTGCTGTGCAAGTGGCTTTTGCAATTGCATCACGCACTGATGGCAATCAGCGCGTGCCAATCGAAACAGCTCATCAGCGAATGACCGAAGCCCCTCACCCCGTCCACTCTCCCGCGCGCGAGAGGTGCTGCAGGCGGGGCGTGGGTATTGGCTTCACTTTGATGCAGAGCGCCATGACGTTCTGCATGCTTGATTCATTCGAAGTTCGGTGACGGCTCTCTTTAAAGATCAGGCTTCAGTACCACCACGCTCAGCGGTGGCAAGGTCAGTGCCATCGAAGCGGGGCGGCCGTGATGGGAAATCTTTTCGGCGTTGCAACCTGGGAAGTTCCCGACATTGCTACCAGCGTAGAAGGACGAATCGCTGTTAAAAATTTCGCGATAGTAGCCAACTTGAGGCACTCCGATGCGGTAGCCGTGACGAACAACGGGTGTGAAGTTGCACGCCACCACGACGAAGTCACGTGGGTCCTCCGCTTTGCGCACAAAGCTGATCATGCTGTCGCCACGATTCATGCAGTCGATCCACTCAAAGCCCTCGCCGCGGAAGTCGACTTGATGCAGCGCCGGTTCGCGAGCGATCAAGTGGTTGAGATCCGCTAGCATCTTTTGAATGCCGCGATGCGTTTCCCAGCCCAGCAAGTCCCACTGGATTTCCGAATCGTAATTCCATTCATGCCACTGCGCAAACTCACTGCCCATGAACAGTAACTTCTTGCCGGGATGCGTCCACATGTACGCGTACAGCAATCGCAAGTTCGCAAATTTCTGCCACAGGTCACCGGACATTTGACTGATCAATGAACCTTTGCCGTGGACCACTTCGTCGTGCGACAGCGGCAACGCAAAATTCTCAGTAAACGCATAGATCAAGCTAAATGTCAGCTCATCGTGATGGAACTGGCGATGGATCGGTTCGTGTCGCATATAGCGCAGCGTATCGTTCATCCAGCCCATGTTCCACTTGATCGAAAACCCAAGCCCACCGCATGACGTCGGTCGACTGACGCCTGGCCAAGCGGTCGATTCTTCAGCGATCGTGAGCACGCCGGGATACTGCGCATGAGCTTGCTCATTAAATTCACGTAGCAGATGGATCGCGTCTAAGTTCTCGCGACCACCATGCGCGTTCGGCACCCATTCCCCCGCATTGCGACTGTAATCGAGGTAGAGCATGCTGGCGACCGCGTCGACGCGAAGTCCGTCGATGTGATACTTGTCGAGCAGGAACAATGCGTTCGAGATCAGGAAGTTACGAACTTCGTTGCGTCCGTAATTGAAGATCATCGTGCCCCAGTCAGGATGTTCGCCCTGACGCGGATCTTCGTGTTCAAACAGAGCTGAACCGTCGAAGCGACGCAGGCCGTGACCGTCTTTGGGGAAGTGAGCGGGAACCCAATCGAGAATGACCCCGATGTTGTTCTGATGGCAATAATCGACAAAGTACATAAAGTCGTCGGGCGTACCATAGCGGCTAGTAACGCCGTAATAGCCGACGGTTTGGTAACCCCACGAACCCGTAAACGGATGCTCGCTGATCGGCATCAGTTCAACGTGCGTGAAGCCCATCTCGCGGCAGTATTCAACTAACTGATGAGCGATCTTGCGATAGTTCATCCAGCCGTGATGACCTTCGGGATCGCGTCGCCACGAACCGAGATGCAATTCGTAAATTGAGATCGGCTTGCGCAGCTGATCTTCCGCCGCGCGACGATTCATCCAATCGCCGTCCTGCCAACTGTACGCATTTAAATCAGCGGCGATCGAAGCGGTCCGAGGCGGCAGTTCTGCGAAGTAACCGTACGGATCGGTCTTGTCGATCGTCTGTCCGTCGCAAGTCTTCACACGGAACTTATACTTTTGTCCCATGCCGATGTTCGGGACAAACAACTCCCAAATGCCTGCTGGGATGTGCTTGCGCATCAAATGCTGGCTACCGTCCCAATGATTGAAATCACCGACGACTTGAATGTGCTGCGCGTTGGGAGCCCAGACGGCAAAGTTCACTCCGGTCTGGCCATCGATCGTGCGCGAGTGAGCACCGAGCTTATCGTAAATCTTCCAGTTGCGACCTTCGCCGAACAGGAACAGATCGAACTCAGTTAACAGTGGTTGTACGGCGTAGGGGTCGTGCATCTCAGTGATTTC
>JBGSJB010000788.1:0-4004 GCA_041742175.1 Pirellulaceae bacterium | reverse complement strand
CCACAAAAGGCCTTAGATCGCGATATGAAGAACGTAAATACATTTTGACCGTCTCAAATCGATTTCGAGTCGCTTGAGCTTACCCCTGGCCACCGAACGCTGATCGCTCACGAAAATGGCATTTTTCAACGGGCTGCTAGGAGTCGTTGGCATCGACGGGCGCAAAGCCCAAGGTCAAACGGGATTGCCGCAGCCGATCAACGATGCCTTTTACGTTGACTTCGTCGCTCACGAAATGGGCCATCAATTCGGCGGCAACCACACTTTCAACAGCAACACCTCCAGTTGTAACGGAAATCGAAACGCAAGCACGGCTTACGAACCTGGAAGCGGATCAACCATTCAGGCGTATGCGGGCATCTGTGCTTCGGACGACTTGCAATCCAACAGTGACCCGCACTTCCATTCGATTAGCTTGGATGAAATATTGCGACATGTCGATCAGGTTGTGCCTGCGGTCGGTTCGCGAATTCCAACTGGGAATAATGTTCCTACAGTCAGCGCTGGAGCCGACTACACCATCCCAGCTCGAACACCGTTTCTGCTGACCGCGACTGGTTCCGATGCCGATGCTGATGATCTACTCACGTACAGCTGGGAACAACGCGACTTGGGTCCAGCCACGACCGTGACCGCGGCCGACAATGGATCGAGTCCGCTTTTTCGTGCCATCATTCCAACTGTTTCGCCCACGCGTTACTTCCCTCGCCTAAGCAGCATCATCAATCAGACCACCACCGTCGGAGAGGTGATACCAACGACAAATCGAGCGCTGAATTTTCGAGTCACAGTCCGCGACAATCGCGCTGGCGGTGGTGGCGTGAACACGGACGACGTACGCTTGAACGTGGTAGATACAGGGGCAACCTTCAGGGTTACCAGCCCGAGCACTTCGGTCACTTGGGACGGACTGACTTCGCAGACGGTGACTTGGGATGTGGCCGGCACAAATAGCGGAGCTGTGAACACACCCAATGTTTCGATCTATCTTTCAACCGACGGCGGCTCAACCTTTCCAATCCTGGTCTTGGCGAGCACACCCAACGACGGTTCTGCACAAATTTCGGTACCGAACTTTGCAACGACTCGCGGGCGCCTGATGGTGCGCGGAGAGAACAATGTTTTCTTCAATTTGAACACAGCCGACTTTACGATCGTTCCCACACCCATCGATATCAACTTAGGTGCGGGCTCTGCAACGTACACCGAAAACGCCGCGCCGATCATTGTCAGCCCCAATGCGACGGTGGTCGATCTGTTCAACACAAGCTACGCCGGGCTTTCGATGACTTCCAGCATCATCGCAAATCGCGAGAGCACCGATGTTCTCTCGTTCATTTCTGTCGGTAACGGACCCGACGAAGTTTCATTTACGACCAATCGCGTTCGCTTTGGTGGGGTTGACGTGGGTGGCTGGACCGCCTCGCCGAATTTGTTGACAGTGAATTTCAACGCTGCCGCCACGCCAGTAGCGCTCGCTGCGATCATTCGACAAATAGCCTATTCGTCGACGAGCGAATCGCCAAGCATTTTGCCGCGTTCGCTCGAAGTTTCGATGGGGGCAGGCTTGTCCGCGACTCGCAATATTCAAATCGTTACCGTTAACGATTCACCGACACTGCTCGATGTGACGTTGCCGGTGATCGATGAAGATGTAAGTGAACCTTCGGGCAGGCAAGTTGCGTCGTTGTTTGCCAGCGGCTTCCTCGATCCTGATGCTGGCGCTCAACTGAGCGGCATTGCAGTCGTCGCAAACAATGCACCTGCTGAACAGGGCAAGTGGCTTTTCAGTAGCGATCAAGGTGTGACTTGGGCGGAGATGCTCGCCGTAAATGACAGCGACCGCAGCTTGCTGATTTCACCACAGAGCTTCATTGGATTCTTGCCTGCACCGAACTATTTCGGCAGTCCCATTCCCTTAGAAGTTCGCGCATTGGATAACAACTTTGTCGGTCTGTTCTCGACTTCAACAAGCAATGTTCCGTTGTACTTGGACCCCGCATTGCGAGTACCGGACGGAGCGGTATCAACGAACGTCGGCAAAGTTCAGGCTCGCGTGCGCAATATCAATGACCCTCCACAAGCGACACTGCCTTTGATCGTGATCAATGCGACTCAAGATATCGCTGTAAGCTACAAGTTCCCTGCTGATCTATTTGTCGACATCGACTCGACTAACTTAACGTGGACACTCACACCGGTTGGCCTTCAATCGATTCCGGGCTGGATTCAGTTCGACGCGATTAGCCAAAGTCTGAGCGGCACGCCGCGAAATGCCGACGTTGGCGTTTACAGTTTTCAACTGATCGCGGCAGATAGCGCGGGCGCGACAGCATCGGTTCCGCTGACTGTGAATATCGCTAACGTGAACGATCCACCCGAGCAGCTTACGTTACGTGGTCAGGTCATCACCGAAAATGATATCGGCGTGCAGGTTGGTACCCTTAGCGTTTTCGACCCTGATCCGAATGACACGATCACCTACAGTGTTTCCGATAACCGCTTTACGATTCGGGAGGGCGTTTTGTATCTGCAAGCGACTGCGTTTGTCGACTACGAATCGGAACCGGTGATCACACTGATGATCACGGCGACGGACAACGGCACGCCAACGCAATCGACCACCGTTCCGTTTCAACTGGAAGTTCGAGATCAAAACGAGTTCTTCCCAGACTTGGAGACCGACACATTCTTGCTACCGTTCAATCGCTCGAATAATCACCTATTAGGTACCGTTAGCGCGACCGATGCGGACATTTTCCAAACGGTGAAATATCGAGTTCAGCAAGACGACGCAGGAATTTTTGAAGTCGGCGAAACCTCCGGCGAAGTTCGCCTGAAGAGCGGTGCTGCGGTTACCCAGGACAACTACCGGCTATTCATTGCTGCTTATGACAACGGCTCGCCATCAAATTCGCGAGTGGTGTTGTTCAACGTTGATGTCGAAAAACCTAAACAATTCGCGCCGCAGATTCTGGCTGGGCAAAGATTCACCATCGCCGAAAACTCTGCCAGCGGAACAACTGTGGGAACCGTAGTCGCGCAGGATGCAGATGGCGACACGGCACTTACCTTTGCCATCGGAGCCGGTCCTTTTAGCATTAATCCGACTACCGGAACCCTTCGGTTGGCAGCAGGTGCTAATCTAAACTTCGAATCGCAAGCGAACTATGTTGTAAACGTTCAAGTGACTGATAGTGGAATCCCGTCTCGATCGAGTTCTGCGAATGTCACAGTCAGTGTTTCGAACGTGAACGATCCGCCGTCCGCTATCGCGTTGGCTAATCCCAATGTGCGTGCATCGCAAATGGGGATAACACTTTCGCAAATACTGGTCACAGATGAAGATCCCGTAACTCAGTATATTTTCGCAACCTCAGACGCCCGGTTTGAAATACGCAACGGCAATCTGGCTTTGAAGTCGACAGAGTTTTTCCCAAACAGTTTGGCTGGCACGACGTCTACGGGTGATGTGTTAGTCACCGATGCATTTGATCCGAACAGTTTTCAATTGCTGCCGTTGACGTTCAACATTACTGCGAATCCATTTCCATGGCAGAATCAACTAAGCTCGCTTGACGTGAATCGCGATGGACAAGTCAGCGCGGTCGACGCGTTGATTGTGATCAATGCTCTCAATGGTTCGACGGCCGGTTTAGTCCGTGGAACGCTTCGAGTGCCGCGCGAGCTGAGCGACCTAACGCTGCTGGATGTTGATACCAGCGGCGATAATGTTCTTTCGCCGTTGGACGCTGCCTTGATTATTGGAAGCATCGCACGTCGCAACACTGGCGAAGGTGAGGAACGATACGTAGTAGCAACCGATGTTGCGACAATCAAGCCTGAGCAGTGGTTCGATGCCTTCACTAGTGCTGCGTCACAGCTTAATCTTCGGGTAGACCGAGGTCAGTTTCATTCTCGCGTCGTCGATTTTCATTTGCCAGTCGACGCCGCGTTGAGTTTCGTTGACATCGCAAGCCCAGGCTCGTGTTTCGGATTGGAGT
>JBGSJB010000787.1:0-10502 GCA_041742175.1 Pirellulaceae bacterium | reverse complement strand
CCACAAAAGGCCTTAGATCGCGATATGAAGAACGTAAATACATTTTGACCGTCTCAAATCGATTTCGAGTCGCTTGAGCTTACCCCTGGCCACCGAACGCTGATCGCTCACGAAAATGGCATTTTTCAACGGGCTGCTAGGGGATGCCCGAGCGACGCTCTATAAAGAGTTCGTGCCCGGCAGTGCTAGTCCAGATATCTCATCGATTCAGGTTGTTGGACAGCGCATGTATGTTGTGGCCAATTCAATCTTGCATACCACGCTGGCCACTGGAGCCTTAAGTACGCCGCCGCTGACGGTGTTGCACTCCAACGTTGGCCGCGGAACGCTGATGCCTTGGGAAACGACGTTGTACTTTGCTGGATTCACCGTGCAGCATGGTTACGAGTTGTGGCGAACTGATGGCACGACGATTGGCACTTACATGGTTGCTGACCTAGTGCCTGGTCCCGTTAGCTCGTATCCAGGTGGCGGAGTTTCGGTCAGTGCTGGTCCGGATTCCGGAGGCGCTGGCGTGGAAAGCAAGTTGATCTTCCGCGCTTCGGTGGCTGAGAACAATCATCAGCTTTGGGCCACCGACGGAACCACGCAAGGAACCGTGCAGCTTACGAATTATGCAGTCACGCCAGGTGAATTTGGAAGTGACATAAGCTACTTGCCAATGCGATTGAGCAGTCTGGGCGGTGTCGTAGTTTATGAAGCTTTCGATCCAGTTAATGGTCGCGAGTTATGGGTGACCAACGGTACAGTTGCAGGGACACAGTACTTGGCTGGCCTACGCCCGGGAATGTTCCCCGATCCAAATTTGAGTGCAGATCCGCAGACGGAGACTTGGAAGTGGGAGCCGATTCGAGAGTCCATCGTTTACCAAGGCCGGCTTTACTTCCGCTTGAATGATGGCAGCAGCGGGCCAGAGCTTTGGACGACCGATGGAACGCTAGCGGGAACGGGGAAAGCGGTCGAGTTGATCGCCGGACCGCAGGGAGGGTATCCCAAGAGCTTTAAGGTCATGAACGATCGCTTGTACTTTATGGCAGATACGCTTGAGTTTGGAATTGGGAATCTTGAAGGCACGGGCGAACTGTTTCTGCTCAACGAGGCTCCGACACTTTCGAATCACGCGGCGGTGATTGCACCAGGGGCGACGCTGAACTATGCGTTGAACGGGTTTGATCCGGACGGCGATGATCTGGACTACGAATTTGTGACGCAGCCCAACTACGGCACGGCATCGATCACTGGCGGAGTTCTCACTTACACGCCGGATATCGGTTTTACTGGTTCCGACGTTATGTTAGTCCGAGCCAACGATGGAACAGCAACGTCAGGTTTGGCGACCATCAGCGTTTCAGCCTTAGCCGCTCCAAACCGCATCTCGTTTACATCGTCGCAAACAACAGTGGTCGAACAGACTGGCGCTGTGAGGCTCACAGTAGAACTGGATCAACCAGCGGCAAGCTTGATCAGTATTCCTTACACGATTCAGGGTGCAACCGCGGTGGCCAATCGAAACGTCGCCAGCAGCATCGTAACTTTTTCGGAAGGTCAGCAGACGGCGGAGATCTTGGTTTACCTGCTGGATAATGATCGCTATCAGCCAAACAATCAAGAGATCGTCGTGGCGTTAAGCGAGACGATTAGCATCGGCTTGGGAGCGATTGGGATACATACCATGACCATCGTCGACAATGATTCAGTGCCAGTGGTTTCGTATCCTGATGCTTGGCAAACGATCGTCGAAGATGATGTTGTAGTGGCCGTGGTAGTAGGCTTGAGCAATCCATCCGATCAAGTGGTCACGACCATGGTTTCGCTCTTTGCAAATTCCGGCGCGACGACTGGTGTCGATTTCATGGCGGCACCTCAGACCGTTGTCACGTTTTTGCCGGGCCAAGTCCGCAAGTTGGTCCCGGTGCGAATTGTGGAAGACACTTTGGCGGAAGGTCGCGAGTCGGTCTTGGCACAAATTTCCAGTGTGACCAACGCAACGGTTTCACAGGACCCTAACAAGTTCAGGCATCTGGTATTCATTCAAGATGATGACATTTCGATGCTTTCGTTGAGTCCTTCGAACCAAGTTTTAGTCGAGGGTGGAACGGCGCAAATAACGCTGACTCGCAGTGGCGGCAATATGTCGTTGCCGTTAGAGGTGCACTACACTTTTAGTGGAGATGCACAGTACGGCATTGACTTCACGAGTCCCAAAGGAACTTCGTTCGACTTTGCGCCCGGCCAAACCGAGGCCTCCAATACGTTCCAGATCGCCAGCGATGGAGTTGTCGAAGGCTTCGAAGCCTTCACGCTGATCCTGAATACCAACGCTGCTTACATTTTGGGAGAGCAGGACTGGTCGTACGTTGGCATCTTCGATTCGGATTCTTTATCACCGAAGATTACCGTTTCGCAAGCTGAAGTTTTTGAAATTAAAGCTTCCAACCGACAGAATCGTAAAGTAGATGTCACGGTATCTCTTTCCAAACCTTCTGCTGACACAGTGACAATCCCGGTTCGAGTAAGCAATCCTGATCCTCCTCCGCGTCCGATTTCTATTCCTCAGCCGCCAAGACCGATATCCGGTGGTAACGGTTTCAAAACGGGTGGCCCGTCGTTTTACGTCCCGCCTCCGATCATTATTCCACCGCCGAAGGATTTCATGGCTCGGCATAATATAGATTACCGCTTTGATCTTACCGATTTCGTTTTCGCTCCTGGGCAGACCAGCATTACGCGGCAATTGGAAATCGTCGACGACTTGGATGTCGAAAAAGATGAAGAGGTGCAAATCACCATCGATCCTGGGCAGCTTTTAGCCAATCGCGACGATCTGCATACAAAGATCATTATCAAAAATGACGATCGAACGTTGACGTTTTCGGGGTCTAAGAGTGTAAAGGAAGGAGACGGATCTTTCGTGGTGACGGCGAACTTGGACGAACCTGCTGATATTCCACTCGTTTTCCCAATTCAAATATCGGGTATAGCCAATGTCTTCGGTTTCCCATTGGACGTGACTTTCACCGGCTTAGATCGGTATTCGCCAATCCTCATATTCAACCCAGGGGAACAGACGAAACAGTTTACGGTAAATATCATTGATGATAGCCGAGTCGAGCGAGCAAAGGACCTCGTATTTAAAGTTGTGAAAACGGTTGACTCGAAAGAGCAACTCGTTGCTAGCCATGATGTTCGATTACTCGACAACGACTCGCCGCCTTCGGTGACTTTCGGAGCAGGTGATGGATCGCTGGTCCGATACGATGCGAGCCTGCACGTCATACCAATACAGTTAAGCGCCGCGCCGGGCGAACCGGCCCAGCTGAATTTGGAATTTGGCGGCACTGCCAAGCGCGGTGTTGACTATGAAATCACATTCGGTTTGAAGCCAGGTGCTTCATCTATGAATGTTGGTCCAAATGAAACGCAGGTCTTCATCGGCATTAAGCCCATGATTGCAATCGATTCTCCGTCGAAGACAGTCGAAATCTCCATTGTGAAAGGTACCAACGTTTCGGTACCGTCGTCGGTCCCTAAGACAACACGAGTGCTCTACAGCCCGTTTGCCAAGCTGTTCTTACCACCTCCGGCACCCGTCGATGCAATTCTTCCTGGACAGTTGGCGATTTCCCTCGGGGAGGCCAGTAAGATTCAGGCTAGTGGTTTGAACGCTTCTTCTCCCGCGTTCTCAGGTGTGACGTCTAATATTACAACATCTCCCGGTTCACTGATGATTTCAACCGGAGCGCAAGGGCTTCTGGCTGGAAGTACAAGCTTCCTCGATCTGAACTTCAATGGAATCAGAGACTTCTTGGATCTGAATGAAAACTTGCGGCATGATGAAGGAGAACCGCTGGAGCCGTTTGCGACCACAAACGCCGACGGCACCTTCAGATTCGTCCTGTCTCCTGAGTTTGATCGTGACAGTTCGGGAATTTTGGAATCATCGGAAGGTCGAATTGTTCTCGTAGGCGGGACGGATTCATCGACAGGACTTCCCTGGGAGATCCCTTTGACATCACCGGCCGGTAACTTTGGTGTGTCGCCACTATCGACGTTGGTGGAACATGTCGTGCGTCGTGGCGGCTTGGACATACCATCGGCGATGAGTAGGACAAGCGATGCGTTGGGAATTCCTGGCTATGAACTGACTAGTCAACTCGCCATCTATCAGATCTTGAACGGCGACCCTTTAGCGGAGATCGCTTACGCGAAACAAATCCAGTTATCCAGCTTAGCAATTTTGGCCGGCCGATTTGCGCAAGGCGCAGGCGGGAACGTCACCCAAAGTGCCTTGACTGCGTTTACGGCCATGGCAGATCGCATGCTGCCCGCTGGTAGTTCCGCGATTCTTTCTGAAGCTGCTTTCGTTCGCGGAATTCTATCTGCGGTGAATGCGGAATTGGAAACTCCAGCCAGTGCCACATTGATCAATGAATTGTCGGGAGTCATCGCTGCAACCCTGGGACAGTTAGATGATCTCGATTCAAACTCGTTCGCCAGTTCGAGGGCGTACCTGGACCACCTAACGCGGATCAAGAAGATTCTCCATGGCCCGCTGGCCGACGATGTCCGCGACGTTGGAAGCGGGACTCAGGACGTCTCAAGTATCGCGGCTGCCTACAGCAGTGCTGCCTTTACCGCGATGATTCCTCTTCAAACCATTGGCGACGTCATTCCGCCAGCGGTTGGTGTGTTAAACACATTCGTGCTCGAAGGTGCAAACGGACAAACTTCGTCGATGGTGTTTGAGATCGCCATGTTGGGCGAACATAATTTACCGGTCTCGGTGAACTATGCCACGCAGGATGGTACAGCAACCCTCGGAGAGGATTATGTTGCCACTTCTGGAACATTGAATTGGGCACCCGGTGATACAACCAGCCGATTTGTGACGGTGGATATACTTGGGGATAACACGTCGGAACCCGACGAGTTTCTCTTGTTGTCACTAAGTCAACCTGATGGTGTCGCCGTTCGTATTGCGGACGGATACGGATTCATACTCAACGATGATGAATTCGAAATCACATTACCAGGCGGCGAAGCCTTGAACAATGTATCCGTCAGCCGTTCGCTAGACCAGCTTGCGGTTATGGAAAACAACGCGCTGGTGCGAGATTTGACATTGTCGCTACCAAGTGTGTTAACGCTGAATTCGTCTGCAAGTGCGTCTACTGTGTTTGATTTGCACTTCGTGGAATCAAGCTTACGTTCCGATTTTTATGAACTCAACGGTAGCTCTCTGGCGACCTCGGACAGTATCGTACTCTATGGCAGCCAGTTGAGTTACCTAGCGCATGGTGGACCGGATGGATCTTTTGCGGCTTTCAAGCTGCAGTCGCGCAATGCAGGCGGAGCTTCGGTGATTGCCTATAGCGACATCGAGCAAGTCGTTTCGAACTTTGATGCTGTAGATACCGTTCAGCTTCGACTGGATGCCTCAACAGCTCATGCAACGCTGTCCGATGCGGATGCAAACGAAGAGGGTGCGTTGATGTTTGCTGTACCCAACGGTAGCACTAGCATTACCTTTAGAAATCCAAACGTTTCCGTTCAGGTTGTAAGTTTTCATCAAGGATTTGCACTCACGCCCAGTGTTCTGGATCCGGGTTTTGAGGGCAATGTAGAAGTGCTGCGTGGTGGCACGATCTTGTCTACCTTGACCGTTGACAAGCAGTCGCCGGTGGGAAGCAATATGTCATCGCTCTCAACCGAAGATCCTTTGTTTTCAGAGTCTCCTACGTATGAACTGGTAACCGGCGAGGGCGATACTGGGAATGCATTTTTTGTCATTGAAGGCAATACTTTGAAACTAGCCGCGTCTTTAGAGAGTGTCCCAGCGACCTCCTTGCAGATTCGCCTCAAGCTATCCAATGACTTAGGCGAATCTGTCGAACAAGTCTTTACCCTTCTCAACGTCGATACAGCTGTGTTGACGTTGGATACGGAAGACGGCTCAGCGGTAACGCTTGTCGGCGGTTGGGGAACCAGTACCAGCGTGCCAGGTTTCGAGGGCAACCATTATGCATTTACTCGATCGGGCTCTAACGCGACAGCCACCTTCACTCCGACAATTCCAACCGACGGTCAATATGAAGTGTTTGTCAATTACAGTGCTCACCCGAATCGTGCTTCCAATACAGGGCTTCGGGTACTCCATAACAACGGAGTGTTTGCAACAACGCTCGACCAACGGACCGCAGGTGGGGCGTTCAACTCTGTCGGATTGTTTAATTTTGTAGCGGGTACTTCCAATCAAGTTGTCATCAGCGCTGCCGGGACTGACGGAATCGTGACGGCGGACGCGGTTCGCTTTGTACGTGTCGGGGCAATGACTGCGCCGCCAACGGCAGTACTCAATAGTCCGTCGAATAACCAGGTTTTGATGGCGACTGAGCTAAATGATCAAGGATACATCGACATCGCATTCTCGCCGGCTCTGACGATCGTTGGCAACTCGATCATCGACGGCGCAGCCGAGTTCACCTTGTCAGGTCCTGGGGTGAATGATGTTGTTGTCAATGGTGTTGGTGCGGATCAAGGCAATGGAGTGTTCCGTTACGCATTCACGGGATCGTTCGTTCCTGGTCAGGTCAATGTCAACTTCATTGAGAACTCTTTTGAAGATTCGGCTCAGTCCGGCGTAGGGAACGTTGCAACGCAGCAATCATTCATGTTGACCGATGGCTTAGTGCGGATCACGCTTGATAACACCGATGCCACTCTGGTCAACACGTGGGCCAGCAGCAGTGCGATTGGTGGATATGTCGGTTTGGACTACTTGTTTAATTTCGCTGGCGGTGCCGGACGTTTGACCTACACGCCCAATATTCCTACGGATGGAGCTTATGAGGTCTTCGTCAATTACACCGACGGCGCTGGCCGGGCGACCAATGCGGCCTATGAAGTTGTGTCACAGAACGGCACCTCGGTCCGTCGGGTGAATCAGCAGACCGGTGGTGGAACGTTCCAGTCGATCGGAATATTCAACTTCATCGCCGGAACCAGCGGCAGTGTGACCCTGCGAGCTTCGGATGCTGATGGCATTGTGATCGGCGATGCGGTTCGATTCGTGCGTGTTGGCAACTCGACTGGTGCTCCGACAGCGACTCTTGCTGATCCGCTGGCAGGAAGCACGATTGTTGTGACCACGATCAACGGGAGGGATTACATTGACGTCACGTTTGCAGCTGCTGCGGAAGCGGGTCTGAATCTGGGCACGATCACCGATGCGAGCCCTGAGTTTACGTTGAGCGGTCCTGGGGCCGCAGGCGTAACGGTGAACGGTGCAGCGACTTTTGTTGAAGGAACCGTCTCAACCTATCGTTACGCGACCACCGGCGATTTCTCACCTGGCGCCGTGGATGCGGTGTTCGCCGCTGGCACGTTTGCCGACTTGGATGGAAATCTAAACTTTGATTCAATCGCCAGCTTTTTGGTTGGCGAGGTTTTCCTTGAAGAGGTCATTGTTGACAACTCGGACGCCGGTTTTGTTCTCAGTGATCCGACTCAGTTTGTGACCAGTTCGGCAGTGGGTGGCTTCATAGGCGCGAATTACGTCGCAGCACCAACGGGCTCCACGGCGACAGCAACCTGGACTCCGACGCTCAACACGAATGGAAGTTACCAAGTCTATGTTCGATACACTTCCCACCCTCAGCGGGCTTCGAACGCGACTTATGTGGTGACCCATGGCGGCGGTACTAGCACCGTCGTTGTTGATCAAAGGTCCGGTGGCGGTACCTGGGTGTTGCTTGGAACCTTCGACCTCGCCAATGGGCTCTCCTCGGTGCAATTGCGAACACTTGATGCCAACCAGTTTGTCGTGGCGGATGCTGTGAGGTTTGTTCGGGTTTAATGTAACCTCGGATCCATTCACAAGGTTATTGAAAAACTGAGACGGCGACTATCTAACTAGGTAGTCGTCGTTTGTGTTGATAGCCTAATCGGTCAAAATAATGGCCGTGTATCCGAACAGTAGCAAGCGAAGGCAACGAAGATCGAGCAACTGCGACGCAGGTTTATTGACTACACTCATTGTTTATTGACTACCCTCATTCTGCCGACTGTTGCATCAAGTTTGTCGGCTAGTCGCGGTTGCTATCCGACGTCACGCCCTCGGACATCGACGAGTGGCGACTGTGGATGGTCAAGAAGGGCATCTTCGAAGGGACGGATACGTCGCCTCCTCGCGGGCTTGCTGCTGCGACCGCCAATAAGCATGCGAAACGAGTGAAGAAGATGTTCGCGCAGGCGGTGCGTGCGAAGCTGCTTAAGGAGAGCCCAGCTGCCGACCAGAAGATCGGGGCCGAGGTCAATCGCGAGCGGGACTACTACATCGATAACGCGACCGCGCAGAAGCTGCTGAAGCAGTGTCGTGAAGACAACCAGCCGGAGTGGGCGCTGATCTTCGGGCTCTGTCGCTACGCTGGCTTCAGGTGCCCGAGCGAAGTTCTCGGGCTCACCTGGGCGGATGTGAACTGGTCGGAAAATCGACTGCGAGTGGACTCGATCAAGACCGGGCTTAGATTCTGCCCAATCTTCCCCGAACTACGTCCGATCCTTGAAACGGCTTTTAACGACGCCCCGGAAGGGACGCTACACTGCGTTCGACGCTACCGATCGAACGAAACGAATCTTAGAACGCAGTTCGCTAGGATGCTTACAGCGGCCGGCGTGAAGCCTTGGCCAAAGATCTTCGTCAACCTCCGAGCCAGCTGCCGAACTGACCTTCAAGAGCAGTTTCCCGACCACGTAGTCAACACTTGGTTAGGGCACTCAAGCCGCATTGCAGAGCGACACTACCTACAGACGACCGACGCTCATTGGGAACGTGCAGGACTCGTAACGGCGGTGTTTGGCGGTGTAGCCGGCGGTGTAATCTCTGCCGATCCAGTGGAATCAGCAGCAACGCTAAATGCAAAAATCCCTGGAAAAATGGCCCTTGATAGCGCCGGATTCCCAGAGATTTCATCAATAATGCCCCCGCAAGGACTCGAACCTTGGACCCGGTGATTAAGAGGCAAATCTGACGGCTGCCGAAAACGACACGTTTTCCCTTAGGATTCATTGATGTTACTGCGTTTTCAGGCCCCTGCAAGCCCTGCTCAAAATGGGTTAACATTAAGCAATCGTGCGCAGTATTAGCGTCAAACACCTAATCGAAAAACGGTACTGGAGTTAACGGAAGACCTATGATTCCTATCACTGCGGATTCGCTGTTGGCCCGAGAATGTTCGCACCTATTACCCGCCATTAAAGATCTGCGTCGACAATTGGACGAAGAGATTTCCCGAACTAAAGCGTGGTATAGCTTTTGGGAGGAAAATGGACCAACTGAGAATGAAGGTGAACATGTTAAGGCACCGAATGGCCTGAGCAGGTCCTATGGTGCTGCGCCGCCTTTTCTCACGCAATCAAAAGAGGCGTTTGAGTATTTTGTTAGGGCAACTGAGCCCTTGATTCTGATTTTGTATGACCGCCGCAGTAAAAGAACTGCCACTAACGAAGAATTCTGGTCTTGCTTGGACAAGGTAGTAGATTGCTTGTTCGAATGTGTCGAAGATGAGTGCTTTGTTGAATTCAGTTACCAAGCGTGCGTCAGACTTTCGGAGCGACTTAGTGAGCTCGCAAGTTGCCTTTTAAAGCTTATGGATGAATTAAGTATCTCAAGTTTTCAAGGGGAAATTGCTACTCATTTGAGTCACCTGGCTAAACTTGTTCCGCGAGATGCTTTCGATCCAATGGTGCAAGTCCATGATCGGATTCTGAACGAACAACAGCAAATGATCGATGACCGGCAACGCATGCTCGACGAGAAAAAGCAAATGCTGAACGAACGTGCGCAAATGCTCGAAAAACTTCAGCAAATGCACAACGAACGGACTCAATTGCTCGAAGAAAAACAGCACTTGCTTGAAGAACGGCGAAAAATCGTCGAAGAAAAACAGCAGTTAATCGACGAAAGGACTCAATTGTCTGAGGAACTGCAGCAATTGCAAAACGAACTGCCCCAGATGCTGGAGGAACAACAACAATTGCGCAATGAGAAACAGCAATTGGTCGATGAGCAAGCGCAATTGGACGCAGAGAAACAAGAGCACGACACATTCATGAGAATCGTGCAGATTCTGGCTGGAAAGGAGATCACTTTATCTGTTTTTCTGGACCTTTGGCGTTTTCGACATATTGAACCTTCTGACGTCCTCAACCTCGGAAGTATGTTCCTCCAACACGTAAACGAAGAGCCATCGAAAGCTAAGAATGCGATTGACAACCATTTAAGGTTGGTAGGTGAAGCCTGTCTAACCGAAGGTTGGTTTTTAGATAAGTCTCGTAAGAGTGCGAAGCATCCCGCTCTGGTACGGCTAGTGCTGCGTCACAGCTTAATCTTCGGGTAGACCGAGGTCAGTTTCATTCTCGCGTCGTCGATTTTCATTTGCCAGTCGACGCCGCGTTGAGTTTCGTTGACATCGCAAGCCCAGGCTCGTGTTTCGGATTGGAGT
>JBGSJB010000786.1:0-4126 GCA_041742175.1 Pirellulaceae bacterium | reverse complement strand
CTTCAGGCGTCACGATGAACAGCGGTTTCGAGCTACTTTTGGCTCGCGCGAGCCGATCGATCTGTTCCGCAGTCAATACATCGGCGGGATTTTGCAATACACCGGTCGCGCCCACGATATGATCTTCCGGCGCAGTGATGCGTACCAAATAGTCCCCCAGCTCAAGCGTAAACTCGCCTTGACCGAGAAACTGCTTGTGCTGCCATCCGGTCGCATCCGTAAATGCGACCAACCGCGGGAACCACTGCGCGATTTCGTAGATGCAGTTCTTGTCCTTTTCGAAGAACTCAAAACCCGTGCGACCGTTCATCAACTCGGCGTCATTGATCGCATAATTCCAGTCGATGGAGAATTCAAACTTCTGCTTTGGCGGCAGAGGTGAGGGCAATTCGATGCGCATCATGGTTCGCACGATCGTGTGCGCAAGATCGGCGCCCTTCGCGTCCTTCACCGCAGTTATCTTTGCGGAGCCGTCGAATGCTTTACGCGCTTCCATATTCTTCATCTGCTCCAGCGAGACTCGCGACGGCATGGAACTCTGTCGCAACAAACTCGCTTCCGAATCCGGAGCAAAGATGTTCGAATCGATTTGTAGCCAGATATAGCGCAGCGTGTGCGGTGAGTTGTTGTGATAAGTGATCTTTTCGCTGCCGGTGATGTGCTGCTTTTCGTCATCCAGCTTCACGTCGATCACGTAATCGGCATTCTGCTGCCAGTACTCGGGGCCAGGCTCGCCAGCCGCGTTGCGATAGCCGTTGGGAGTCGGCAGAATCTCCTCCAACTGACGAAACTTATCCTCCTGGCCATACTTTCGATTTGGAACCGGCTGAGCCATCGAAAAGTTGCCTGAGGCAACGAGCGTTACGAAGCCAGCTACAATTTGCAAGAACCAACGCGTGCACACGAAATTGCGATTGGGCATAAAGTGAGATTCCGTATCGACAGAATTATAGAAACAGCATGTAAGAAACAGAACGCTTGGCGTTGCTGACAACCGCGGGAGAGGAGTGGCGGCAGAGTGTCGGCGAGTTGGCTCCATTAAAGTCGCTGCGTTGCCGAGTTTCAACCCAGTTAGCCGCCTTTTACTCACGCGAAGTGCGGCTGCCCTGTGCTTTCGCAGATCCGCGCGGTTCGATCCGTGTCATGCACCGCCCGCTTAGCGACGCGTCTTAAGAGCCAGAAATCCGAGGACGACAACCGTGACAGCTACCATCCCCCATTGGGTGACATCCATCGCCTGCATCAACCAATCGATGTTGGTAACCATCTTCCAGAGCCAGCTTTTGAGTTGGTATCCCATGGGGCGTCTGCTCTTTTTTAAAGTAAGAATCCGCCGAGCTTTGAAACGCAACACAGCTCAGCACAGGAAAACTTAGGTCGCAAAACGCGGCGGCTGAAAATTTTGTCTGACGCCAAAGCTCGCGGAGTCCGTCCGCAAGCAACCTTCCGTGCCGAAAAGTTCCGTTTGCGCCGCTTTTTTCACTTATGCACAGCGAGCTGAGTTTTCCTCAATCACCACTCATGCCATGGGCTAAGAAAAATCCTAAGCCAAGGTTCACGCCGAAGTCGAAACCAGCACTTGCAGCACTCACGCAGCGGCGTATAATCCCTCTCTCAGCGACGCGGGAACGCAAAGTTCCCAGGCCCAATTGCCACCCGGCGACACACTTTACTCAATGAACCCAGTTCAGCGAATGAACGCAGTCGTCGGCAAGTCCGGAAGCTAGGAAAGACACTAGCCACCGCACAAAACACTGGGGCCGTAGCTCAATTGGTTAGAGCACTGGACTGTCGATCCAGAGGTTGCGGGTTCGAGCCCCGTCGGCCTCGCTGAGTTTCTCAAACGCTGAGTTTTCAGGCGATTCGTGGCAAGGCCAGTGAAAGTCGTCTTCGCTTTGCGAAAGTCACATGCGGAGATGCTAGAGTCCGCACTCGCCGATGTCCCTCATCGACATTGCTGTCCTCGCTCTTTTCGGGACGATAACGCACGTCGAGGAAATGCATTAGCACCGCAATGGACTGCGAATCTGAGTCGAGTGCGCCGCCCGTGCCAAACCGCATCCTCTGATCCGCGCGCAGTTACCAGCGAGTTTCCATCTGCTGAACGATTTGTTCCGCGAGCCGTTCGACTTCGTGTTGCAGCGCGGTGGTGATGCTTTGGCCGCCTTCGGGAACGAAATGACTGCTTTGCGAGAACAGGAAGGCGAATTGGCCAGGGGGAACGAACCGGTTTTCCATCAGCAGGTTTCCGCGGCGGTCGGTCCAAGTCATTTCGATGTTAACGATCGCGTCGAGAGCGCGGGGTTCGTCGGTGCGCGTCTCGGTGATCACTTGCTTCGTTTCGCTGATGACGCGGCAAGTCAAAGTGCTGTCGGCGGACGGATCGCCAACGACTTTGTAAGGAGTTCGCAGTTCGACCGCTTTCTGGATCGCTTCAGTCAGTTGCACGCCGATGGTGGGTCGAAACGTGTCGTTGCGAACGATCGGAATGTAGATCGTGCGAATGTTGGAGTTGTATAGCGAATCGTTGCCGAGTTGATACGCTGCGCAGCCACCGGTGGCCGCCAAACAGGCCAAGCACGACAAGCCAGCTAGCAAACCGGCGAAGTTGAGGGTTGCCCGGCGATTCGAAAGCAGTTTGCGGATCACTTGGCAGATCCCGTGATGAACAGTGGTTGTTCGTCGCGCGGCGGCGGGAACAGCTTGACGAGAGCGGCGAAGCGTTGCGGTGGATCGTCCGGCATATCCCCGATCTCTGCGATCCGCGCTTCGGCCTCTTTGGCAAATGGCGTTTCAGGAAAGTCTTCGATCAATTTCTTATAATAGAATCGCGCGGCCCCGTGTTCTTCGCGAGCTCTGCGATACTCGGCGCCGTGCCAAGCTCGTTCGGCTTTGAGGAAACGAATCTTGGCGTACGCGACGTTAAGATCTTCTTGGCGTTCGCCTGCTTCGGCTGGAAACTGCTTGGCGATCTGCTTGACCCGCGTTTCGGCGTCATCGAGCGGCACGCTACTGTACTTGGAACCTTGATAGCTGCTCATCAAGCTCTGCAACTCGAGGAATTGCGCTTGGAATTGATGTTCGCTATCTGGGTAAGTCATTCGCAAATCGGCGAACGTGTCGGCAGCGCCTTCAAATTTGCCTTTTTCGAACTGATCGACCGCTAGTCGCATTGTCGCATCATCGCTGACACGGCCGGTGGGATTGTCCAGTCGCATGCGTTCGAGCACTCGTTTGCCGTGGCCGCCGGTATCGTTCCACGGCAGTTTGTCATCGGTGAAGTTGACCATGACGAACGGTCGGTGCACTGCGGAATCGTGTTTCAGCCAGAAGTCGGCGATCTCGAAACGCCGCGCGTCGACTTGATCCAAGTAAGGATTGCGCGGGTACTCTTTCACTAACTTCCCGTACATCTCTTCAGCTCGATAGAACTCTTCCGCGAAGAAGAGGCTCTCGGCAGCCATCATCAGTGCGTCTTGTTCAAGTCCGGAACTCTGCCAGTTCTTTGCTGCCGACTGATATTTCTTCGCGGCGGCTCGGAAGGCGTCGGCGCGTTCGCTGCCTTCGAGTCCCTTCGCGCGCTCGAACATTTCGTCGCCTTCGCGATACTCTTTGCGAGCTAATTCGATATCCTTGCGACGTTCTCGTTTCAAACCGATGCGTTCAAGAAACGCTTTGCCGGTGGTATCTCTTTCGGCGGAGCGGCCTTCGGGGCGGGTGATTCCATCGGCGAATCCCGACGGATTTTCGATCTGTCGTTTCGCTTCGTTGTACTCTTTCATTGAACCTGCGCGGGCTGAAAACATGCTACAGCCGACATTGCTGATCGCCAGCAAACCGCCGAGCGCAAGGTAGCTGTTCGACCACAGTTGGCGGCGCAGTTCGCAGATGAAACGGGCACGTTTGGCTTGCATAGTCATGGCGTCCGTGCCTGTTTGGTGCAGTGATTTGTTCTTGAACGAATTGGCTTTGTTGTAGCTGTGGTGGCTCATCCGTTAGCGCCCAAGCTCCTCAAGGTAGGAATGTAAGTTCAGTTTCCGATCCAAAAGGACTGTCAAATATTGCTTTACGACGCCTCGCACGGCCGCGCGATGCGTGTTTGGATAATTGTTCAGCGAAATTCGTT
>JBGSJB010000785.1:0-1868 GCA_041742175.1 Pirellulaceae bacterium | reverse complement strand
ATCACGCTCGGGCTCTTGAACTCGACCGCCGTGTCGATGGCTTTGCGCAAAGTGCTCTCCACCTCTGCATGATTGGCTGTATCAATTGGGCCTTTGGCAAATCCGTGGCTCCCGACGAGCGAGATTTCGAGCCCCAATTTTTTGACCGCAGGGTAGCTTGCTGCACTGATACCCTCGATCGCGACCAACCCCAGTCGCTTGCCAAGCGCCGCAAGTTCTTCTGCAGGCATCGGATTGAAGCACCAACCCATGACCGATTGTCGAATGCGTCCCATGCGTCTAATCTCCGTTGCAGCAGGTTGTTCTTGGGCAATAGCGTTGCTATTAACAGTTTGCGCTGCTGCAGATACCACTGCGCCTGAAACAGCGCCCGCGATCCAAGTGCGTCGATTGGTCATGATAAAGTCCGGAGTGGGAGGAGTGGTAAGGTGCTCAGCGACTTCTACGATAGACCGCGTGGGTCATTTAATCGCGAAGTCTCAAGCACTCAACTTTCAGGAAACAGGGGGAGGTCGTCGCGTCGGCCGTCGGCGGGAGGGACTAACTTTAGATGTTCGTAGGCTTTGGGAGTGGCGCAGCGGCCGCGCGAGCTGCGGATGATGAATTCGGATCGCAGTAGAAACGGTTCGACCTCATCGACTAACGTGTCGGAAGAGACGTTCATGGTGTGGGCGAGAGCTTCGATACCAGCCGGTCCGCCTGAAAAGACTCGAATCAGCGTCTCGAGATAACGTCGATCTTGTCGGTCCAGTCCAACGCCATCGATACCGGTCATCTGCATGGCTAGGTTTGCAATCTCAAGCGACACGCGACCATCGGCTTTGCTCATCGCATAGTCGCGTACCCACAGCAGACGATTGTTCGAAATGCGCGGCGTTCCGCGACTGCGCCGTGCGATCTCCTTAGCTGCATCGGCGTCGATCTCGACATTCAACTTCTTAGCGTTGCGGTGAATGATCTCGGTCAACTCGCTGAAAGAATAGAAACCGAGGTGCTCGCGAATTTGAAAACGATCGCGAAGCGGACCGCTGAGCATGCCGGCGCGGGTGGTGGCGCCGATCAAGGTAAATGGTTTTAGTGCAAGATTGAGAGTGCGAGCGCTAACGCCTTCGCCCAGCACGATGTCGATGCGAAAATCTTCCATCGCTGTGTACAGATACTCTTCGACCGCTTTGGGCATGCGATGAATTTCGTCGACGAACAGAACTGAGCGATCTTCCAGGTTCGTGAGATAGGGAATGATGTCCTTGGGAGCTTTCAGGGACGGGCCGCTGGCCATCTGAACTGAGACGCCCATTTCGCGCGGGATACAAGTTGCGAAGGTGGTTTTGCCCAAGCCCGGCGGTCCGTCGAAGAGAATGTGACCAAGCGGTTCGTTGCGCTTCGTAGCTGCATCGATGGCGATGCGGAGCACCTCGATCACTTCGCGTTGTCCGACCATTTCGGCAATGCGTTTGGGGCGGAGCGCGTTGTCGCCCTCGTCGGGTGGTGGGGGCGGTTGAATAACTGATTCTCGAGCCACTGAAATATTCATCCTTCGCTAAATGCACGAATTCTACTTCCAAAGCTCAGGACTATCCCAGCTTGCGGGCCTCGCACGCTCGTAGGCGAGACGCTCTATCATATCGCTTCGGCTGAATTCGCGTAGCGGAGGATTTGGCGAACAATGCGCTCGCCATCGCTCGGCTAAATCGAGCTACAATCAAGCGGCAGATTCGTTTCGTCCTCCTTTGGAAAAAAATTTATGCAGTTCGCATGTTGCTTCGTTCGCCGCTTCCGAATCCTGGTCTGTGTCCTATTCGTCTCACAATTAGGTACCGCGGGCGGACAACTGTGGGCACAGTCAGCGCTCGTGCAGTCGCTTCAGG
>JBGSJB010000784.1:0-2349 GCA_041742175.1 Pirellulaceae bacterium | reverse complement strand
GCGAGGCTGGTTTGGTGCGGGCTTACTGTGTGTCGGTAGCGGCTTGGGCTTCATCGTGCATGATGCGTTGAAGATGCCGCAATCGCTAGCTCAGCAACCGCTCGGTACACTGCCGAAATCGCCGCTCATGCCGCTGAGCCCGCCACCGCAGTTCGAGGTGTCGCCACGGTTGGAAGCGCTCGCAACTGCAACTGCAACTGATCAGACTGCGCCGCCGACGAAGCAGCCGAGCCAGGCGACCGCCAATTCCGCTCCGCTCAAACGACTACCGCCAGGGATTACGCCCGTTCCGTTCGCGCCGAATCGCAATCCATCCATGGTCGTGCAAGCTTCCGCGGTCGCGGATGCGCAGCAGCTTGGATTTGGACCCGACGACGGATTGCTGCCGGAAGAACGTGCTAACATCGCGGTCTACGAACGCTGCAATCGCAGCGCCGTTCACATCGCCACGAAGTCCGCGAAGATGGAATCGTTTCTAACCGTCTCGCTTCGCAAAGGGACCGGCAGCGGTTCGGTGCTCGACCAAGCCGGCACGATTCTCACCAATCAACATGTGATCGAAGGCGCGAAGGAAATCACCGTCAGCTTGTACAACGGAGTCTCGTATCCGGCGGCGCTGATCGGGCAGGATCCCGATACCGACATCGCTATTTTGCGAGTCGAAGCCCCCGCCGAGCAACTTGAGCCGGTCGCGTTCGGCGATTCGCTGAACTTGCGGGTCGGTCAGCGGATCTACGCGATCGGCAATCCGTTTGGATTGGAGCGGACGATGTCGGCTGGGATGATTTCCAGTTTGAATCGTGTGATTCCGTCGAGCGAACGGCGTACAATGCGTTCGCTGATTCAAGTCGATATGTCGCTCAATCAAGGTAACTCGGGCGGACCGCTGTTGAATACGCGCGGCGAGTTGATCGGAATGAATGCGGCGATCATGAGCAGCGATGGCGACAGCGCGGGCGTTGGTTTTGCGATTCCATCGTCGACGATTCAACGCATCGTTGGCAAGTTGTTAACGGAGGGGCGCGTAATTCGACCCACGATTGGCATCACGCGCGTGTATGAGAACGAAAGCGGTCTGCTGATCGTTACCACGGCTCGCGGCGGGCCAGCTGAAGCGGCTGGGCTGAAAGGTTTTTCGTTAGTCAGCAAGACGATGCGACAAGGACTCTACCGGTACGAGCAGCAGTCGATCGATCCTTCGGCTGCGGATTTGATTCAGAGTATCGATGGCATACCGGTGCAGAGTGCTGATCAATTGCTTGAGATCATCGAAAACAAGTCGCCCAGCGACACCGTCGTGCTCGACATCGTCCGCAACGGCCAAAAAGCCCGCATCCCCGTGAAGCTCGGGAAAGCGGAATGAAAGTAGAGTCGCGAGCAGCGAGTAGCGAACTGCGAGTGAGCATGAACCATTACTCGCCGCTTCCTACATACATCTGTAAAAATCGGCTTTGCACTTTGATCGCGCGGACTAGCGTCCACACGTGATCGGGCGAGAACTCGCAAGGTTGGGTACTGGCTAGCTGATCGAGTTCATCGGAGATTGCTGCATGTTGATCGGTCGCTGATTGCAACTCCATAGCGATGCGGCGGTAGTGCAGTTCCAGTGAAGCGTCATCGAGGTCGTTGAGATCTTCAACTCTGAGTGAAATAAGAAAAGCGATCCGCAACAATTCTGAGTCGTTGGTGTGACCGCACAATTCTATCAGTCGATCGATTAATTCGTAAATTTGCATAACTCGATGGGGCTAAGGAGTTCGCGGTAGTACCCTGACAACTTCGCCAGGCTCATGATGATCGCGAAACCCTACGTCGCTCGTTGCTGGCGGAAGCGACTGCCATCCCCAATGGCATGTTTCCCTTCCTGGACGAAGCGTTTCCATTCCGATCGAAACGACTTTTCCGATCGTGCATGCTGCTCCGGCAGTCGCGGGGCTCGCTACTCCCCGATGCGCCTGAGGCGCTAGCCGATCTTTGAATCTTTCGCTGCTTCGCGTTGGACTTCGTGTTAGACGTATTTAGATGTCACACTACGTTAGAAGCTGAGTGACTAAGAAGGCTCGAATGCAAAGATCGGCTAGCGCCTCAGGCTCATTTAGGTTGACGTTGTTGAGACTTGTACTCTACGAGCTTCCCAGCGGCAGTTTGGCGATTATGCGATTTTTAAGTTAGAGTTTTAGAAGCTTAGTGATTAAGAAGGCTCGAAGATCGGCTAGCGCCCAATGGCACTCACTTTGATGGAGGGTTTGTTGTTTCGTTGGGTTTTGCTGGTTTTTTTCGTTTTTGAAAGTGTGTGGATTTGGGGCGACGGGGGTAGGCTTCCCGGGGGTAACTACGTCCGGGGCGGTT
>JBGSJB010000783.1:0-2004 GCA_041742175.1 Pirellulaceae bacterium | reverse complement strand
TTTGACGCAAGAATCGGATGGTTCTTGTGACAGACAAGCATGAAGGGGAACTCCTCAACGAGATCAAATGCAAGATGTTTTGGCAGGCAAGGTTGAAGCAAACCGACCACTGCCAAGTCCACTTCGTCGGCCTCCAGCATTGCCCTGGCGGGATTGGATGGTTGGTCGATCAGTTTCAGTTCAACTTCTGGATAGCTGGCACGGTATTCAACAAGCGGTGCGGTCAGTTCACCGATCAGCACATCGGAGGGCGAGGCAACCGCGAGCCTCTTGGGTGCTGACTGCCGTACCTGTTCGAATTGGTCGGGGATGGCGTCGAAACCTATGACAACTGGAGCGACCAATTGTGCAAGTTGCTGACCATGTTCCGACAGTGTTACTTTCTGGCCCTCGACTATGACCAAAGAAACTCTTAGTTCCTGCTCGAGTGCGCGAACTTGCTGCCATATCGCTGGCGTGGAGACACCTAATTTTTCTGCCGCAGTCGCGATGGAATGCTCCCCAAAATCTGATCCATGAGTTATGAAAGTTCATCAGCCGAAATTGGCGAAAGGACTTTCTATGAAGAAGCGAAAACGACATTCTGCCGAGCAGATCGTCAAGAAGTTACGAGATGCCGATGCGATGCTTGCCGCAGGCAAGAGCGTCGGCGAGGTACTCCAGTCACTTGAGGTCAGCGAAGCAACGTTGAGCCGTTGGCGAAGCCAATATGGCGGCATGAAAAGCGAAGAAGCGAAGCGTCTGAAGACGCTTGAGGACGAGAACAGTCGTTTGAAAAAGATCATCGGGGATCAGGCTTTGGACATTCAAATGCTCAAGGAGATCGCCAAGGGAAACTGACTAGCCCTGAATCTCGACGCAACGCCGTCAAGACGCTCCAGCGGAAGTTCTCCGTCTCGGAGCGTCGGGCGTGCGAGGTGCTTGACCAGCCGCGGTCGAGCCAACGATATGCAGGGCAACCCAAGGATGAAGATCAGCGGCTGACAAAGAAGATTCTCGAGTTGGTTCGCCAGCGACCGCGTTTCGGCTATCGCCGCATTGCGGTGTTGCTTCGTCGCGATGGCGAGCTGATCAATGACAAACGCATGTACCGCCTTTGGAAAGCAGCCGGCTTGAAAGTGCCACGAAAACGCCGCAAAAAGCTCGCAAACGGAGACAAGAAAAATGCTTGTCACGTGGTGCCGGCTCGGTTCATGAATGATGTTTGGACTTGGGACTTCGTGCAATCCTCGACTGTAGACGGCCGGAAGATTCGGTTTTTGAACATCGTTGACGAATACACACGGCTTTGCTTGAGCATCAAGTCAGGCCGCAGCATCACGAGCGAGGACGCGATCGATACGTTAGCGGAATTGTTCTCGATGCATGGCGTGCCGAAACGGCTTCGATGTGACAATGGTCCCGAGTTCATTTCGTTAGCGATCAAGGACTGGCTAGCCAAGCTGGGCATCGGCGTGCTCTACATCGAGCCTGGCTCACCGTGGCAAAATGGTCTGTGCGAAAGCTTCAACGGCAAGCTTCGCGATGAGTACCTACATCAGACAGAACTGCTCAACGAGAGCGATACAAGGATCAAAGCACGAGCCTGGCAAGAAGACCTCAATAACCACCGGCCGCATAGCTCGCTGGGTTACCTGACCCCCTCGGAGTTCGCGCGTCGCTGTGCTGATTCAGCTTCGTTCGCTGCGCTCACTTCGCTGAATCAGCACAGCGAGCTTACCAATCCGTTACCTGTTACCCAACCAAACCTTTCATAACGCCTGGTACAGAAAAGTGGGGCATTCCACACCGGCTTGGATCTTTGCGAGTTGCTGTTGCAAATCGTTGCGCCGGCGCAGGTCGCGAGTCTGTTGCTCGGTGAGCGATGCAAGTGAGTCGAGGCGTTTGGCTTCGCGAGCATCGTCGCCAGTGGGAATCGAAATGGCGTCAATTGCTCGGTCGAGGTTGACCAAGCTTTCGTTCAGTAGGGACAACTCTTTTCGAAGCGTATCTCCTTTGTCGTTA
>JBGSJB010000782.1:0-3667 GCA_041742175.1 Pirellulaceae bacterium | reverse complement strand
TTCTTCGCGGTCGACTTTAATCGATACAAAATTCTCATTCAGAATCGCGGCGATACGCTCGTTCTCGAAACTCTCATGTTCCATCACATGGCACCAATGGCAAGCCGAGTAGCCGATCGATAGAAAAATCGGCTTGTCCTCTGCCTTGGCTCGCGCGAGCGCTTCGTCAGACCACTCGTACCAATCAACCGGATTGTCTTTGTGTTGCAGCAAGTAAGGACTGCTAGCTTTGGCGAGTCGATTTGGCATAACGATCCCTATCAAGAGTTGGAGTCATTCGCCTATGGAACGCGCAGACGCGACTAAACGCACTTAGGTCGAAACACTTTGCGTTTGTTTAATAGCAACTTTAGGTGGTGCGACTGAATTTGTACCCGCATGAACTCTTACGCTTTGCAGGTTGCCAGTCGCGTTGTCATCCAAAGTACCGGCAATGACGGGCTTGGGCCAAGTCGTGGACATCATGACCGAGTTGATACCGGATCCGATACCAAGTAGCGCGACTCGTGAGTTCTCCGCGAGACCTCTGGACTGCAAGCCTAGTGCCAGCGCTAGCGGCAACGCAACGGAGCCGGTGTTGCCGAGCCAACGGAATGTCGTGAAGTCTGTTTCAGTTGGCATATTCAGGGATTCAAGCATCATTTTGCGATGCGTTCCGCCCACTTGATGACAAACCGTTGCATCGAAGTTATCGCGCGACCCTGCGTGCTGCAGCAACTGTTCGAACGTCCGCTGTCCAACCGCCAAACCGGCATGTAGCAACTGCTCCGAATCGGTTTGCATCAACGGTTGCATATCGCTGCCCGCTTGGTCGTGATCGCTCTGACAAAGAGTGTGGTGCTGGCTCTCCGCACGCGCTACGCAACTGAGCAAACGATTATCAGTGCGGCTCAGGCTGCGATCACACAGCAGAACGGCACAACTGCCCGATCCGATAGTCAGCGATGCGAATGACGGCTTGATCGTTTGCCGTGTCAGCGACTGATCGGCATTGAGTGCAGCGATCGTCGATTCAACCAAATTGCGTGAACTCTCCGTCCCCACCACAATGCCGGCACGGATCGCGCCTATTTCGATCATCGTCGCGATCTGCACCATGCCGCTCAGCAACCCGAGACACGCATTCGATAGGTCGTATACCCAGCAGTTCGGGCTGAGCCCCAGTTCGCTGTGAACGCGGCAAGCCGTTGCAGGTTCCAAGTAATCGCGGCAGACACTCGCGTGAATCAAGCATCCGATATCTTCGGCCGCAATGCCGCTGGCCTCGAGCGCCAGTCGAGCACTGTTGGCGCTCGGCGCCCCAATCGCTGTCCCGCGTGGCCAAAAGCGCCGTTCCGCAATGCCGCTCATCAACTCCAAACGCCCCTCCGGCAATCGCAATCGCTCATAAGTCGGAGCCAGTCGCGTTTCGATGTCTTGCGAAGTGATCACTTCTGGTGGCAATGTAAAGCCAAGAGTTTCGATAGCGACGCGTTCAAATTGCACGTGGACAGTTCCAAAACAACGGAAGAAGTTCAAATCGAAGGGTGGATGCCTGCTGTTGCATGCCTATCGATGGGAGCTGGGCGAAGGTAGCCAGAATTATACTGCTCGCCCCCGCAAAGTCTAAGCCTAACACCTCAAAACCCGAAATCCCCGGAACCGCTCTCCTCGCCTTCAACTTTCCTAGCACCCACTCCCACCATCCTTTTGCCCGCTTCCCCCTGGCAACGTTCTTCATCTTCGGAAGCACATTCCAAAGCTAATAACCGAAGATGGTCTCGACGTTTCCGCGAAGAATCTGTTTGCCGAGTTCCAGCGCACGGGTTTCGCTCCAATTTTGCGCGATCACGTAATGGTCAGCCAGAACACCCGCTAAGCAACGTTTGAACATGTTGAACTTTGGCAACGCGAATTCCAACTTGTACATGTCACTGTAGTAACCGACTTGCTTGTTGCGCGGGATCGCTTCGAGCCTGGCGGTGAGATCGCGAGTGATGAAGCTGGGCGTGTTGCTGTACCACCAATGCCCATTGGTGACAACATTCGGAAAAATCCACGAGTAGCTGACCAGCTCTTGATTGGTGACGCTGGCCAACACGGAGATTGGAAACGTTACGTCAGGGAATGCGTTGAACAGTTCGCGGTATTGAATCAGCGACACGCGACTGTCGTACAGGTCTTGACCCTGATAAACACCGCTTGGATACACGGCGCGATTGACACCGATCATTAGATCGAACGGCAGCGCGAACTGCTGGCAGTTCTTCGCGAGTTGCCAGAAAATCCAATACCCGAGCGCCGAGCGATCATCGGCTGACGCCTGCTCCCCGGACTGCAGGACGCGTGCAAGATTCGCTTCCGCGGCAGCGTCGCTGATCTCGGTCGGTGTGAAGAACGGTGGGAGACTGATCGCACACGCCCGTACACCTTTGGCTTTAAAGTGTTCAAAGCGTTGACGGATGGCTGCCTTCAAATCGGATAAAGTCTGGACACTTACTGACGAACATTTTGTCAGTCGCTCGCGCACGTTTGATTTAGCAAAGTGAAAAACCAATTCGTCAGTACGCAAGCATGGCACGTAGCGATTGGTGTCAAAGCCTGCGAGCTCGTCATCGAAGTCGTTAGTAAGGAACACCGCTTCGAGTTTCGAGGCTGTTAGAACTTGCTGTTCCCAGTCGGGTTGATTCATCTTGGCCTGGGCCGCGTCATAAAGGGCTTCCCAGTTGGAACTGTCGATGCGTTCCGCTTCGAATCCAAAGAGCTCGCGAGAGAGTTCGAGCAACCAGCTGAGCTGAGCGGTGTTGTCGATATGCCCTAGCCCCGCCGCGATGCGCCCAACTTTTTCCCTGGGCGTAATGCCTGGCTGCTCGATGTGTTCGCGTGGCATTCCAGCCGAGTGAGCGAGTTCCGTGTAGTAATGGTAACCGAGTATGTCCGCAAGCGTCTGGCTGGCAGGACTGTGCGGATTGATGTGCGTGTGTGGATCGATCAGAACCAACTGACTGAGTTCTCGATACAGAGTTTGTTGAAGTGAAGTTGACATGAGGTGATTTCCAGGAGGAGGTGCTTTCGGCTTCGTAACTTAGTCGCCCCGTGCAGTGGAGCAACGGGACATTCAGTTCCAAGTACCGGGTGACTGCAGAGCCTGCGATTATCGGTGATCGCCTTCGTTTTCTGAAGGCCCATTCCGCGCCTTGCAGAAGCCGCTTCTTTACAACGCCATTCTCGCAATTCTCGGCGACGCGACACAATTCGCCTCGCGGTAAGCGAGCCGCAAGGCATTAACGATTGTGACGGTTGTAGGCATTGCCCAAGCTTTCCGACCGCCTTTGGGGTCATTCGAACATTTCATAATAAACTTCGAAATTCGTTGTCCCCACGCTCTGCCCTGGCGAAGTATATCCCTCTGACAGGCTGCGGAGGTACTCGCTGTGGCCAACGTGTTGCCACAGTGCATGACTGTTTGGCTGAGGTTTCAGGAAGAACGTTGGTGGCAGGAATTTGGTTGTCTGCCCGACTTTTTAGAGACCTCAAGAAATGTGAGTTTGTTTAGGTGAACCGGTCGCTTGATCGGCGGCCTGCAAAACCGGAAGACAACAACTTAGAGGAAAACTTCATGAGCTTGATCAGACTACGATTAAGAACCGCCCAATTCCTAGTGGTCTGGGGCGCATGGGCGACGGCC
>JBGSJB010000781.1:0-16924 GCA_041742175.1 Pirellulaceae bacterium | reverse complement strand
CCTTTGTTTCGAATGATCACTGAGGCTTGAGTCGCATCCTTTGGAATCAGTTGGACTTCGATTTTGCCTTCGTTAATCGCCGAGAACATTTCGACAACTTCAATCGGCTCAGCGTCCTTATCTTTCTTTCCAGTTTCATTGCCGCAAACGGGCACAACGAAAGTGCAAGCCACCATGGCGAGAAAACTAAGCGATAGCAAGAAGCGGTTTTTCATGACTTTCCTCTGAATTTCTTCTCAAGCCTTGATCCGAAAATGATTCGCTCGGCGGCAAAATAGCAGCGAAAGCACTTAAGCAAGTGTGCTCATAATGACGCGTGCGGCGATGTCTACGAATGCACGAAAAAATGGTTGCAGACAAGAACTGTTTCATCGTAGTCGATTTTAGAAGCATTTCCAAGCGAATTTCGTCAATTCGTCCGACCGCCTGCATATTTTCCCCCAAATCTGTACCCCAAAGTAAATTAGCGACCTCCAATAATTGAATCGGCGGGTGACTCACGCACGGATTTCGAAAGTGAAGCATGCGTAGAATTTTTCCAGGCGTCCATCTCGAGGACCAGCCTATTCGCGAAAAACCGATCAATCGGCAAGGGCCGAACAATGTACCGCTACCCAACTCAAGAACCGGCGGGCTCACCCACCTACCGCTTGCAAACACCTTCTTGCTGGCTTAACTTCTGGGTCCAAGGCGATAAGCCGATAACAACGCCGGTCTGCCAAAGCTCACAAAATGCAGCGAACCGTCGAATGACCCCGCCCATGTAATGCAGTCGCCAACCGGTGGCTGATCAAGATCTGTGACTCCTTGAGAAGGAATGAACCCAATGTCGCTGTTTGTAGGTGAAGCTCTGGTTGGCGATGGCAATGAAATCGCTCACATCGATTTGATGATCGGTAGCAAGTCCGGCCCGGTCGGCTCGGCTTTCGCCAACGCTCTGTCAACTCAAAGCGCGGGACACACGAACCTGCTCGCCGTTCTCGAGCCAAACTTGGCTGTTAAACCATCGACTGTGATGATCACCAAAGTCACAATCAAAGGTATGAAGCAAGCGGTCCAAATGTTCGGACCAGCACAATTCGCCGTCGCAAAGGCTGTCGCTGACTCAGTTGGCGAAGGTGTCATCAAAGCGGATCAAGCGGAAGATCTGGTGATCGTTTGCGGCGTGTTCATCCATCCTGCCGCTGAAGATAATGCCAAGATCTATCAATACAATTACGAAGCGACCAAGCAAGCGATCGCTGCTGCAATGAAGAGCAGCCCAAGCGCTGAAGAGATGCTGTCGAAGAAAGACGCATCCGCTCACCCGTTCAAGGGCTTTGCATAGTAACGCAACTTCGAACCGCAAAATTTGCACGAAGCACAAGGTCACAAGCTCTCCAGTTTGTGACCTTTTTTCATAACGCTCGTCCGACGTTTCACCGACCTAAGCAACCAGCCTCTGCACTTCGAAGCCGATTATGACTCACCCACGTATTCTTATTCAGCTCGATTCCGATTCGCACGCAAGTGTTTTTGACGCAGTTGTTGCAGTGGATTCCGAAGTCGATCACCTGCTGCAATATGCAAACGTCGAACCGACCAATGTGCGCTCACTGGTTCACGGAGCGATGTTCACACGTGGCCCGAAGGAACTCAACAACACGGCCATCTTTATCGGCGGATCGAACGCGGCGCTCGGCGATTCAATCGCTGAAGAGATCAAGCAAGCGTTCTTTGGGCCGGTGCGAGTGAGTGTAATGGTCGATGGTAACGGTTCCAACACGACCGCCGCCGCTGCAGTGCTGTGCGCGGCGCGGCACGCTGATCTCGCTCAGATGAAAGCGCTTGTTCTGGGAGGAACGGGGCCCGTCGGAATGCGCGTCGCACGTTTGTTGCTGCGTCAGGGCACTCAAGTACTGTTGACTTCGCGCGAGACCAGTCGCGCTGCAGCCGCTTGCAACTCACTCAATGCAAGAATCGGTTCCGCAGCCGATGGCAAGTTGTCCGCAGTTGGCTTATCGAATTCCGATGAACTTGAGAGCGCGCTCGAACAAGCCACTGCGATCTTTAGTTGCGGAGCCGCTGGCGTGACCCTGCTCTCAGCCGCCCAACTCGCCCGCGCTGTGAACTGCAAAGTTGCGATCGATTTGAACGCAGTTCCACCAGCGGGAATTTCCGGCATTAGTGCAATGGACAAAGCGGTGCCGCGCGACGGTAGACTCGACTACGGCGCCATCGGCGTCGGCGGCTTGAAAATGAAAATCCATCGCGCCTCCATCCAATCGCTTTTCACTCGCAACGACCTGCTCCTCGACGCAGAAGAGATCTACGCCATCGGCGAGCAAATCGAAGTGAGGCGTTAGTCCGATACCTCGCAATATTTGCTTAGCGTCAGGTTTGGGCGGCAAGCATCATCACCAGATCACTTCCGCGGCGCGACTAACAATGGCAACACGATTAAATTGCCGAACAGGCCGCCTAGCATCGTAAGACTGGTTAAAGTCCCGAACACCACCGTGGGCACGAATTCGCTGACGGCGAGTGCCAGGAAGCCCGCTATCAAGGCAACTGTTGCTAGAACGACCGCAAAGCCCACGTTTTCTTGCGCTGATCGCAGCGATTTCAGAGGTCGGTCGCCTGCGTTCAATCGCCGTTGGTAGTGCAACAGATAATGAATCGAACTGTCAATCGACAATCCCATCGATACCGCAGCAATCATAGCTGCACCCATGTTAACTCGTATCCCCAACCAGCCCATTGCACCGAGTACGATGAAGATTGGTAGCGCGTTAGGTACCAGCGCAGCGAGCGCAAACAGCAAGGATCGCGTTGCCAATAGCATGATCACGAAAATGCCAAGCGTTGCTAAGGCAAAGCACTTCCATTGATCCTGGAGCACGCTGGAGACTAATCGACTGAGCATAACATGGTAACCAGTGACTTCACCTTGAAGTTCGCCTTGCAGTTGACCAGCGCGTTGTGTCTCCGTGAACATCGCCAACCATTCCGGTCGTTGCGTAAAGTCTGCTACCACCGCCTTCACACGCTCGATTAACTGCGACTTCACCGATGCAGGCGTTTGTTCACGACTGCGAAGCATAACGCGCAGCCACCGCAATCCGCTTTCATCAACATCAAACGTCATTAATGCTTGACTGAACTCAGGCATCGCTCGTCGCATCCCCTCCAACCTTGCGGTGACTGGCAGTGCAGCGATCAACGTTTCGACTTGAGCTGCGTGATCGGCGTCTGCCATGCTTAGTACCTTTGTCAGACCTAGCGCATCCTGCTCTCGCTCGCCGACGGACAACTGCCGTAACTGTGTTTCCAGCTTTAAAACTTCACTTAAATACTCTTGCGTAATCGTCTTCGGTGCAGGCAGCATGACGTCCCACACACCAGCTCCTCCCAGTTCGCTTTCGACCACTTGATAACCTTGAACAAGCGGATTGGAAGCGTAGAAGTTCTTGGTAAAGTCCGTTTCAACACGCATCTTCGAGCCACCAATGGCGGCTGCAATGGTCAACAGTACAAGCCCAATGATTCCCGCGCGGCGATGTGCTATGACACTGTCGAGCAGCTTGCGAAGGAACATGCGCACTGCCAAATCCGACTTGGGTATGTGCGGATCTGAATCCCACTTTCCAATCAGCGCCAAACCCGGCACTAGAAGCAGAATCGAGAGCAAGACGATTAGCGAACCGATCGCCATCATCAAACCAAAGTCACGCACTGGTCCGACGTCCGCAGCCATCAGTGAGATAAAGCCCACCGCATCTGTCACACACGCAAGCGAAATCGGCACGACCAAAGCGGCCATCGCTTCGCGCAGCGCATCGTTGCGCGCAGCACCGCGGCGTCGCGTATCTTGATAGCGCAACAGCAGATGCATGGTCGTTGCGACACCGATTACCGTAACGATTGCGGTCAACATGGAACTGACCATCGTCAGTTCCAGATCCAGCAAAACCAAAATCGCTTGCGTTACGATCACAGACCAATGCACGATCGCCAGCGGAATCAACGTCCAACGAATCGAACGGAAACATGCGAATAGTACTAAGGTCAAGAGAATCGTCGAAGTGATTCCCAATCGCAAACCATCGCGTTGCACCAGTTGAAAACCCTCGACCACCATCACCGGCTCACCTGCCAAATAACCTTGTTCGGCTGGTGCAGCGACCGATTCGACGATCGATTTCAAGTTAGCGATTGTCGCTTGATGAAACTCAGAGGACTTTTCAGCCGACGGTGCCAACAAACATGCGACCGCCACGAACTCGCTATCGCGCTGATGCGTGTAGCCAGCGAAAACATTAAGCAGCGATTGAGCCAACGCATCTCTGGGATTTAACAACGGTGGCACAGCTTTACCGTCGCTACCTCCGATTCGCAGCAACTTAAACGGATCGCGCATCCGCTCCAAAATTCGATGTAGCTCGGATAGACTCAAGACCGCAGCGACGCCATCGACCTTCGCAAAACGTTCCGTCACAGCCCCCAAACGCTCAAGTCCAGCACCTGAATCGTCCCACAACTCTGGATCGCGGTAGACCGCAATCACCACTTCGTTGCCACCAAAGCGATCTTCCAGGCGATGGTAAGACGCAACCAATTCATCGCCCGGCGGAAACATGCGGTCCAGTTGCCAATCCAATCGCAGCGTACGCGACAGCGGCAAACTAACCGCGGCAATCAAAATTCCGATGATCAGCAGCGGCGTTCGCCATCTCTCCAGATACCTGGCAATCCAATTGCCGAACCCGTTTTCCATTACGCAAGCCTTTGTTGATGCGACTCGCTGGATTCGCGAGCAAAACAAGATTAATCTTGGCCTAAGCCCGTCGACGCCCATCTTTCGGTATAACCCGAACGGTAGAAACCGGACGCTAGCGTGTTCCGGCTATTCATTAATCCGAATGACTCACGGACACGTGCCTAGTGCTGTGAAATTGTATCTTTCGAGCAAGCAACCGCGAACCCGACGCGATTTGCGGTGGCCGAGTTTCAGTTCGACCTGTCTCGCAGTGGTGTTCGCTGTCTAGTGACGAAATGGCTGTTTTGTGATGAAGAAACTCTGCGGAATGAAAGATCGCTGAGTTGCCACCGATGTTTGACGAGTGGCAGTAAGTTAAACTTGCGTTTACGCGTTGTAACATCACCGCAAAATTTTGCGGTTATCGAGGCGTCAGACGTTGCGCTAGGATCAGTGCATTTTCTACCGTCTACACATTGTTCCAAATCGGCCGATCGTTTTTCGAGTAATTCGAAGATGCATGTAACCCCCGCCAGCCTGCTTTTTAGACTTCGATCTAGCGAGGAAACGTCGGCGTGGACGAAGTTTGTCGACTTGTACACTCCGCTGCTCTTCCATTGGGCCGAGAAATTGGGGCAACAGGAATCGGACCGAGCCGACTTGGTTCAGGACGTGTTTTTGATCTTGTGGCGCAAGCTGCCTGAATTCGAGTACGATAGCGGCCGCAGCTTCCACGCTTGGCTAAAGACGATTTTTCTCAACCGCTATCGATCGCGCTTGCGGAAGCGCGAAGCGATGACTTGTGCCGCCGCTGATCTCTTGCAATTTGACATCAACGTTACCGATGTCAGCTTGCAGTTGGCCGAAGAGGAGGAGCGACGGTTCCTCATCAGACAAGCTTTTCGGCTGATCGAAAGCGAGTTCTCTGTTCAGCAGCAGCAGGTTTTCCGCGAATATGTGCTGAATGAGCAACCACCCGACCAGGTCGCAAAAAATTTGGGCATTAGCCCCGGCGCAGTGTACGGCATCAAGTCGCGCATACTAAGTCGGCTGCGCGAAGAGTTGCGCCAGATCCTGGATTGAGGAAGAGTTGAGCATTTTCCGATGGAACTAGACTTGAGTGCCTAATCATGCTGCCGCGGCGCACGCTCCGAGACTATCTAGTTAGCGAGACTATCTAGTTAGTATGTGATCGCAATGGCGTCCCGTTTCTTGCTATGGAATTGCTGGACAGCGAATCGCTTTATCAAGTGCTTCATGAGGGCCGTACGTCACGATATGCGGACGTGCGTTTCCGGTTAAGTGAATTACGGCCTAGGAACGATATGCCGTAGCGCAAATTTAGGCTTACCGTAGCGCAAATTTAGGCTTACAAGAATTTGAATACGAAAAAGGGCCCGCTTGGTGGCTCTTCCAAGCGGGCCCTCTTCAACCGTGAAATGCGGGCCTGGGGCTGATCCAGCCTATCTGTTTGTCACCTACTGCGGTGACGCGCCTCTAAGGTCACGGTGCATCCCTGTCGCCTTTATGTCTGCTGTCATTCGCCGCCGGTCGAGTGCCTTCGCGCGACGTAGAAATTTGCAATTCAAGGAAGTTTGTCCAGCGATCTGTTGCTGCGGTCGAGTTTGTAAAACTCAGCAGCCCTTGCGAGCACAACAACCTAGCTCCGCTGCGGGCCTCGGTCGCTCGATGAAGTCCACTAGTGCATTTGCCGTGCCAAGGAGCGGACCACAGAGTTAATCGAGCATCTCGAGCACACACCACATCAACTCAGGTGAAATGCATGGTTTAGGCAATCTAAACCGCTCTTGAGACCCGCGGTTTAAGTGGTGCGGTTTGTAATTTTTACAAAGCGTTGCAAAAGTGGCTTCCACAGAAACGCTCACCTCGCCAATCACCGCGCGCGAGGAAACTCTTTGCTCGCATTGCGGCGAACGTAAATTCTCACCAACAAGTAAACTCAAGCATCCAGCACAGATTGTGCAGCACCTGTATACTGGACTCGAGAAGCACCGCTTCGTTTCCGCATGTATCCGTATCCCTGAAACTGCGTTCTCACCACAGGTTCCAACATGATTCGAACACTTCTTGCCGTAGGTACTTTAACACTTTGCAACTTGATCTTTAGTCAAAGTGTTTTGGCACAAGGTGCAGCACAAGCAGTTCGCGGCGCGGCTGCAGGTTTGCAAGGAACGGTCGACGAAAGTCAAAAACCGCTAACCGCCGGTCCTGAAGATTCACAAGAGAAAACGAAACCTGGCAAAATTGACGACGGAGTATCGAAGGAATTCAAGACAACCGCATCAGGCTTGAAGTATCGAATCCTTCGAAAGACCGATGGCCGCAAACCCGATGCTGGCAGCGGTGTTGAAGTCAATTACAAAGGTTGGTTCGACGATCTCTCGATCTTCGATAGCTCGTATCGCCGTGGCAAATCGATCGAGTTCAAACTGAGCCAAGTCATTCCTGGTTGGACCGAAGGGGTTCAGTTAATGGGCGAAGGCGAAATGATCGAGCTCGTGATTCCCTACCAGCTTGCCTACGGCGAACGCGGTAGAGCTGGAATCCCACCAAAATCTCAACTCCACTTCATCATCGAGCTGATCTCCGTAAAGTAGTCGCTCATTCGGATTGCAAGTGTACCCGACTAGATTCAATCCGTTGGTGTTGTGAATAGGAATGCCGAATGGCGGTCCGTCTGATGCTCTCTTCTGCTGCGCGCTGCAGGCTGAACTATAAGAAATTGGCGGGTTCGATCGTCTGACTTCTCGTCTGTCAAACTCTGCAAGGGGACTAATTTCAAACTACAGCGCTCGCTAGAATTCGCATTCCACACTTTCAAGGAGAGCGTATGCGATTTGGCAGTCATTGCAGTATCGCGGGCGGGTATCACAAAGCGTTCGAAGAGGCGCAGCGGGTCGGATGCGATTGCATGCAGATATTCGTTACCCAGCCGCGACGTTGGCCGACGAACGAAGCGCAAGAGAACGGCAAACCGATTAACCATTCCGATGCAGAGCAATTTGCGTCGGTTTGGAAACAGTCGAAGATTGGTGCAACGATTGCGCACACGTCTTACTTGATCAATGTCGCTTCGCCAGACGATTTGCTGTGGCAAAAATCGTTGGATGCTCTGGTAGCGGAGTGGCAACGCGCGGAGCAATTGAAACTTGAGGGATTAGTCATGCACCCGGGTGCGCACACGAAGTCGACGCCCGAGGAAGGCTTGGAACGAGTTGCACAAGCGGTCGATGCGGTAATCAAAATTGTCAAACCGAAGTACTGTCGACTGCTTTTTGAAAATACCGCGGGACAAGGTTCATGCCTCGGGCACCAAATCGAGCATCTAGGTTGGTTACTGAAAGCGGTCAAGAAGAGTGAGCATGTGGGCGTGTGCTGGGACACCTGCCATGCACTCGCAGCGGGTTACGATTTTCGGACAGCGGCTGGCATGAAAGCCATGGTTGCTGAACTGGAGCAACATTCGGTCGTCGAGCATTTGCGAGCGGTGCATATCAACGACAGCAAGAAAGATTGCGGTACGCGCGTGGACCGGCACGAGCACATTGGCCACGGCTTTATCGGCGAAGCGGGATTCAAACGCTTTCTTGCGTCCGCAGTGTTTAAGAATCTGCCGATGTACTTGGAGACGCCCAAAGAAAAGGACGAAGCAACTGGCGAAGAATGGGATGTGATCAATCTGCGCACCTTGCGATCTTTGTGTAAAAGGTGACGATAAACGGATTGCAAAGACTAACTCAGCGGTTTGAAAGCCGCGATGTAGCGGCAGATGACAGGGGTCGTGGTGTTGAACAAGCGGCAGCAAGATGCTTTAATGCCTCACCACAAAAACGCGATGAAGTTGGACAACTCCATAACCATTAACCTGACAAAGTTGGCGGACTCTGCATGCTTGAACTTTACGCACAAATTGAAGAAGCTTGTAAGTTTATCCGTCGACAATGGAGCGCGACTCCGCGAGTAGGCATTATTCTTGGAACGGGACTCGGACCGCTGGTTGAACAGATCGAAGTTCAAGCGTCGATCGAGTACGAAGACATCCCGAACTTTCCCAAATCAACCGCTACTGGCCACCGTGGACGGCTGGTGTGTGGCAATCTTTGCGGGTTGCCAATCATGGCCATGGAAGGCCGTTTTCACATGTACGAAGGTTACCCGCTGAAGCAGATTACGTTGCCCGTGCGCGTGATGAAAGCGATGGGGGCTAACCTGTTGATCGTATCGAACGCTGCGGGTGGCATGAACCCGAATTATGGGTTAGGTGATATCGTTGTCATCGATGATCAAATCAATCTGATGGGCGACAACCCACTTATTGGAATCAACGACGACCGACTCGGCCCGCGTTTTCCCGACATGAGTGCGCCGTACGATCCCGTTCTTGTCAATGAAGCTTTAACGATCGCGCGCCGCGAAAATATCATTGCGCACAAAGGTGTTTTCGTCGCAGTGCCGGGACCGAATCTTGAAACTCGAGCCGAGTATCGCTTTCTGAGATCCATTGGCGCCGACGTGGTCGGCATGTCGACCGTGCCCGAAGTTATCGTGGCGGTGCATTGCGGTCTGCGCTGCGTTGGATTCTCAGTTGTAACCGATATGTGTTTGCCTGACGCGCTGGAACCTGCTAACGTACAGACGATCATCGCAACCGCCAACGCAGCCGAGCCGCGGTTACGGGCACTTGTGCGCGGTGTGCTGGAATTCGAAGCGAAGCTGGCTTCAACGAAGTAGCAGCGACGAGAGGCTGGACGTATGACGGCTCCGATTCATTCGCTTTTCAGTTCGTTTGTCTTTCAAGATCGCGATTGCAAAGCGTTGGTCGATAGCACGTGCGAAGTCATCTTTGGCAAGCGATTATTCCAGCCGAAAGTTGCGATCGTGCTGGGCAGCGGTTTGGGCGGATTGGCTGAGTGCGTCGAACATGCGGTTGCGATCGATTACGCGGATCTCCCCTGTTTTCCGCGAACGCACGCGGCCGGTCACGCGGGCAAGCTGATCACCGGTTACCTGGCGGGATTGCCCGTTGCGTTGATGCAGGGCCGTGCGCATCGCTACGAGGGCTTTACCGATACGCAGCTGTCACTTCCCATCCATTGTCTGCATGCCATCGGAGCTCAGACGCTGATCGTTACCAATGCTGCCGGTGGACTGAATCCGAGATTCTGTGTCGGCGATTTGATGGCGATCGATCAGCACCTGGATTTTCTCTGGTCGACTCCGCATGCGAGAACTGTGGGCCATCGCGCGTACGCATTGCAATGTGGCAAGGCTGAGAATTTTAACTGCGATGTGCCGATGCGTGGCACGCCTTACGATTACAGTCTGCTTGCGAAAGCTCGACGCGCGGCTCGGCGGCTTGATATCGAACTCCATCAAGGTACCTACCTTTCGACGCTTGGTCCAACTTACGAGACTCGCGGCGAATATCGTATGTTTCGCAAATTCGGCGCCGACGCTGTCGGAATGAGCACCATTCCAGAAGTCGTCGCGGCGCGGCAGATCGACATGAGCGTGCTAGCCTTTTCCGTTATTACAAATGTCGCTTCCACCGATGTACCGCAGTCGACGAATCATCAAGAAGTCATCGACGTCGGCAAGTTAGCTGGGCCGCGACTGCTGCAAATTGTGCAAGGTGTCCTCAGCGAACTCGCTGGTTGCCCAGACTAACAAGCAACTACAACTTGATGCTCGGGTCGACCGAAATACGAAACTTTTCCTAACTGCTGCTAAGTTAGCATTGCTTTAGTGCGGTACACTACCGCAAGCAGCATTCAAGACTGCGCGATGGCTTATTAATCCGGGAGTAAAGAAATGCGAATCGATCGGACCGAATATAGAAGTCGGAACACATTGAAAACGCTGGCTGTTTGGTGCATAAGTTTGTTCACGCTGAGTTTGGCGGCAACTCCTTGTGTTGCTGACGATCGTCGGCCGGAAGGCGGCGATAAAGCGGTTCCATTTAAAGCGACAGATATTGAGGGCAAGCCCTTTGAGTTTGAACCGGACAAGTCGGGACGCTGGACTGTTCTCGTTTTTCTTCGCGGATACCCGGGTTACCAATGTCCGCTTTGCACGCGCCAAGTTGGTGAACTGATAGGCAAGGAAAAAGAGCTGGCCGATGCCCGCGCGGATGTGCTATTTGTTTATCCGGGCGTGGCGAAAGATTTAACCGACAAGTCGAAGGAGTTTCTGACTGATTTGAAGTTGCCGCCCACCTTTAAATTGGTGAGCGATCAAGATTACAAAGCTGTCAACGCTTATAAAATTCGTTGGGAAGCGCCTCGCGAGACAGCTTATCCGTCGACATTTGTGATCGATCCAACTGGCGTGATTCGCTATTCCAAAGTAAGCGAAACACATGGTGGGCGAGCCCCCGTGGGTGAAATTCTTAAAGCCCTCGGCGGCAAGTAAGCTCGCAGTATGAACAAATCGGTGTATCCGAGTGTTTTCAGTTTGCAACGTTTCTCGCGACCGCCGTTGGGCACTGTCAGTGTGGTCGCTTCGTCGTTAATCGCGGAGGGTGAGCCGCTGGAGGCGTTGCAGGGCTGTTTGTCACCTGATGAGATTTCCAAACAGAATCGTTTCATTCCACCTGTTGTGAAACGCAGATATGGCGTCTGTCGCGGCAAGCTGCGCCACTTGTTAGCGGCTCTTCTGGGAATCAGTCCCAGCGGCATTCACTTTGAATACAACGCAACTGGCAAACCGCGCCTGAGTTCGAAACATAAGTCTTCGATCGAGTTCAACGTTTCGCATTCGGGCGATTGGGCGCTATTCGGCTTCACGGACGGTTCACCAGTTGGTGTCGATGTCGAGTTGTTTCAACGCAAGACGAACTTCGAAGCGCTCGCGCCGCAAGTGCTGCATGCGAACGAGCGCAAGCAATTGGAACTGGTTGCTCCCGCGGAACGCAACATGGAAATCATGCGAGCTTGGGTTGCGAAGGAAGCTGTGTTGAAGGCGATTGGCGTTGGAATCGGATTCGGATTGCACGCGGCTGAGTTTCCGATACCGCAAGCCGCGGTGGGTGCGCCGACGCGGATCGATCCGATGCTGCTGGAGAAGATGGATGACGATGCGAGTTGTCGCATGAATTCCTGGATCGATGCGGCGATGTGGCGAGTGCATCACATCGATGCGTTGCAGGAAGGTTGCTGCGCTGTGGCGATCCCCAAGAGTATTGATCAAGTACGCGTGGAAAGATTCTGAAAGATTCCGAAGTGTCGCCAAGTGAGTTGCTGTGTCAGTTGATTGCAATCCCAAGTGTGAATCCGATGGGACGCGATTTGAATGGCCCGATCTATTTTGAATCGCGACTCAGCGATTGGTTGATGAACTATTTTGAGTCGATCGGGGCGACCTGCGAGCGGATTGAAGTGGCCGCAGGACGCTCGAACGTGATTGCACGCTACGATTCGCCAGGTGCGAGGCGAACGATGCTCTGGGATGCGCATCAGGATACTGTTCTCGTCGACACGATGACGATCGCTCCCTTTGATGCTCAATTGAGCAAAGGCCGTGTTTACGGTCGCGGAGCGGCGGATGTGAAAGGCGGTTTGGCAGCGATGCTGCATGCGTTCACCAAGTTGATGAAAGAGCGACCGACTGACGGGTCGAATGTCGTGTTCAGTTGCACTTGCGACGAAGAGCACACAATGCTTGGAATGCGCGATCTCTTAACTTACTGGGAAAGCGCATGTACGAAGTCACGTTTGCTGAGCGTTAGGCCAGATGTGGCGATCGTGGCCGAGCCGACTGAGTTGAATGTGGTAATCGCTCACCGCGGTGTGATTCGATTTCGTGTTCATACGATAGGTCGAGCGTGCCACAGCAGCGATCCGACGCTAGGTCGCAACGCAATCTATACGATGGCACGCGCGGTTTGTTACTTGGAAGACTACGCATCGTGGTTGCCCAAGTCAGTTCCGTTTCATCCGCTTTGTGGGCGTCCAACGTTGAGCGTCGGACGCATCGCTGGCGGACAAAGCGCCAACATCGTACCTGACAAATGCACCATCGAGATTGATCGCCGTCTAATTCCTGGGGAAGACTCGCTTGTTGCTTGGTCGACGCTGCGCGAGAAACTGTTGGAGCGCTTCGGGCCGAATATCGCGATCGATGAACCGTGGATTAGTAGCCCCGGTCTGAACAATCAGAACAATTTGGAGTTGGCGGAAGCGCTATTGAAGTGCGCAGCGAATACAGTACCTTCGCGGCGCAGTCTCGGCGCCGCTTACTGTACGCATGCGGCGACATTAAGCGCAGCGGGCGTGCCAGCAGTTGCGTTTGGCCCAGGCGCAATCGAACAAGCGCACACCGTCGATGAATTCATTTCTGTCGAGCAACTGGATCAAGCGGCCAAGATTTACTTTGACTTGGCATCCGCGAGTTTCTACTACAGTTGCTGAGCGAGTCGCTGATTGATCACTTTAATCGTTGTCAGCGCGAAGCACGGAGATAAAGGCCTTTTGCGGAATGTTGACGCTTCCGAATTGCTTCATCTTGGCTTTACCCTTCTTCTGCTTTTCGAGCAACTTGTTCTTGCGCGTAACGTCGCCGCCGTACAGTTTGGCGGTAACGTCTTTGCGGAACGGTTGAATCGTTGAGCGAGCGATAACGGTTCCGCCAATGGCACCTTGAATTGGAATCTTGAACTGATGCCGCGGGATGGCTTCGGCGAGTTGTTCGCAGTAGTGCAGCGCGCGGGTGCGCGATTTTTCGCGATGCACGAGATAAGAAAGCGCGTCGATCGGTTCTTTGTTCACCAGGATGTCGACTTTGACGATGTCGGTCTTGCGGTACTCGATCTGTTCGTAGTCGAACGATCCGTAGCCGCGCGTGATCATTTTCAGCTTGCCGTAGAAATCGAACAGCACTTCGCCGAGCGGCATTTCGCTGGTCACTTCGACACGACCGGCTGAGAGGTAGGCCATGGTTTGGCTGTCCGAACGATGCTCGCGGCACAGTTCCATGACTGGTCCGACGTACTCTTCCGGAATCAAGATCGAAGCTCTGATGTACGGTTCGGTCGTCGATTCAATGTTCGAGGGATCGGGCCAGTAGCTTGGATTGTCGACGTCAATTAGCTTGCCATCTTTCAAACCGATCTTGTACTTTACAGACGGCGCTGAGATCACCAACCCGAGATCGAATTCGCGTTGGAGTCGCTCTTGGATCACGTCCAAGTGCAACAGACCGAGGAATCCGCAGCGAAATCCGAAGCCGAGCGCTGCGGAGCTATCTTTCTCGAACGTCAGGGCTGCGTCGTTGATCGCAAGCTTCTCGAGTGCTTTGGTCAAGTCCTGATATTCGTCGGTGCTCATCGGATAGATCGACGAAAAGACGACTTGTTTAGCTGGCTTGTAGCCTGGGATTGGTTCCAGAGCATGACGATGTTGATGCGTTAGCGTATCGCCGATTTCGATATCTTGAACACTCTTCACGCCCGCGACGACATAGCCCACTTCGCCGACGCTGAGTTGTTTGCGCGGATTGAGTTTCAGTTGATTGAAGCCAAGTTCGTCAACTTTGTAATCACGCCCCGAGTGCATGAAGTGCACCAACTCACCGGGCTTGAGCGTGCCTTCCATGACTCGAATCTGAAGAATCACACCCCGGAACGTGTCAAAATGCGCATCGAACACAAGCGCTTTCAGGGGAGCGGCCGGATCGCCTTTGGGGCAAGGCAAATGCGATACGATGCCTTCCAGCACGTCGGCAATACCGATACCCGTCTTGGCAGAAACTGGAATCGCGATGAACGGATCCAAACCCAGGTCAGCATCGATCTCTTCGCGGACTTTCTCAACATTGGCTGCAGGCAAGTCAATCTTGTTGATCACCGGCAGCAGCGTGAGGTCGTACTCGAGCGCTAGGTAAAGATTGGCAACGGTTTGCGCTTCAACACCCTGCGATGCATCGACGACAATTAGCGCTCCTTCGCAAGCCATCAGGGAGCGTCGCACTTCGTGGGAGAAATCGACGTGTCCAGGTGTGTCGATCAAGTTCAGCATGTACTCCTGGCCATCTTTAGCACGATACGAAAGCGTGATCGAGTTGCTCTTGATGGTGATTCCGCGCTCACGTTCAATGTCCATCGAATCAAGGATCTGATCGTGGAACTCGCGCAGCGTTACCGCACCGCAGGATTGGATGAGCCTGTCGGCGAGCGTGGATTTGCCGTGATCGATATGAGCGATGATGCAGAAGTTACGAATGTTTTTCATACGTTTGTTCGTTAAAGTGAAGCTCGAAACGCAAAAGCGCTCCGCTGTAAAACTATCCGCTGTGAACTAGTGGATCAAGTCGCGATCGCGAACGCCGAGAAGATACAAAACTGCGTCCAGCCCCAAGGTTGATACGCGATGCTCAGCGGCTTGACGAACGACCGGCTTGGCATGGAACGCGATGCCTAAACCCGCGCGAGCCAACATGGGCAGATCGTTCGCACCATCGCCAATCGCAATCGTTTGTTTGCGGTCAACGCCTTCTTCGTTCGCCAACTGTTCCAACAGCTTGGCTTTGCGTTCCGCGTTTACGATTGGCCCGAGAACACGTCCGGTCAACTTGCCATCAATGATTTCTAGTTCGTTAGCGTAAACGTGATCGATGGCTAGTCTTTGTCGTAGGTAATTTCCGAAGTACGTGAAGCCGCCAGAAATAATAGCGGTGCGGTAACCAAAGCGACGAAGCGTACTCAGCAACAATTCCGCACCTTCAGTTAGCACTAATCGTTCGGCAACTTTGGGAAGGACCGTTTCTGGTAATCCGGCCAGCGATTGCACACGTTTGCGAAGCGATTCGTCGAAGTCCATTTCGCCGCGCATTGCGGCTTCTGTGATCGCGCTTACCTCTACGCCCGCGCCCGCCTCTTTGGCGAGTTCGTCAATTACTTCCGCTTGCAAGAGCGTTGAGTCCATATCCAGTGCTACGACGCGTCGATTGCGTCGGAACGCATCGTCGCGCTGCCAAGCGAGATCGAGACTGAGCTGACTGGAAAGCTCCAGAAGACTTCCTTTGAGCATCGCTGAATCGCGAGGTTCTCCACGAACGGAAATCTCGACACAAGCACGTGTCAACGAACTCGCCGCTACCCTGGGCGGTCGACCTGACAATCGCGTGATCACATCGATGTTGAGTCCTTGGTCGGCCAGCATCTTGCTGACCGCATGAAACTGTTCAGCAGTTATCGAGCGTGCGAGCATCGTCAAGATGAATCGCGATTTTCCCTGACGCAGTACCCACTCGTCGTAATCTTGATCACTAATACGTTTAGGATTGCACTTCAGGCTGAGCGAATTTGCGCAGTCGTGCACCTTCGCAATAATCTGTTCGCAGTCTTGATCATAAGGGATTTTCACTAGCAAACCTAGAAGCAGCGATTGATGAATCACTGCTTGGCTGACATCAATGACTGCACACTTGTACCTAGCCAGCAGCTCAGAAACGGTCGACGTCAGTCCGGGCCTGTCTTCACCCGTGAAGCGAAACAGTATGAGCGTTGCGGTACTTATTGTGGCTGGATTCATGGTTGTAATCGTAACTGATTTTCGGCTGCTGCCGAGTCCAGATTGTTCGCGTTGCATTGCTTGCAGCGCGCGGGAGGGCTGATTTCGCGATGCGATTGCCAGCTATATTTTTGCGCGTGCGGCGAGCTACAATGAGCGTCCTGAAGCTGACGAACTAATTTTGAAGGAGACTTAGTATGAACAAAGAGACAAGTGAAGCAAAAAAACGTCGTGGCACCTCCATCCCGCTGCTGATTGGATTTTTAATTCTAGGGGCGGTTGGCTATCTCTTTGGCCCAGCCATCATGACTTATGCATTCTATTTGCAGGAGGTCATGATCGCTTCATCCGGTTCAAACGGTGCCGACATTCCAGCTGGCATTACGCCTGAGCCAGTAGCAGACTCGAATGTTGGACCTGATCCCGCGCTTAGTGGTCCTGGGCCTAGTGGTTCTGGGCCTAGTGGTTCTGGGCCTAGTGGTTCTGGGCCTAGTGGTTCTGGGCCTAGTGGTTCTGGGCCTAGTGCTGCGTCACAGCTTAATCTTCGGGTAGACCGAGGTCAGTTTCATTCTCGCGTCGTCGATTTTCATTTGCCAGTCGACGCCGCGTTGAGTTTCGTTGACATCGCAAGCCCAGGCTCGTGTTTCGGATTGGAGTG
>JBGSJB010000780.1:0-2222 GCA_041742175.1 Pirellulaceae bacterium | reverse complement strand
CAGTAAAAAGGGTCACAGGTCGTGCCATATTTTCACTCCTAAGAAACAGCGGCGGGCAAGTTGCAGTTTGAGGTTAGCAGCCTAACTTCCAGGGGCCGAAAGTGGTAGTGGGGCAGCGACAGTTTTGACGCAGCCGGAAGTGCTCAAAGGCCGACCAAGCCCCCAAGCCCGCGCGCAAGATCCGCTTCGGTCCCCTTGCTCCTCCAAGCCGCTACCGAAGTGCATTTAAACTGTACAATCGGGGTGGTTCTTGATCCCGTCAAAGTTCGCTGAGCTTTCGGATGTCCGCGAATTTTCACCAAAAACCCGACCGCAAAACACTGTTCCGAACCTTCGCGGCAGCGGTGCGTGCGCGGAGGTGGATCAGTGCCGAAGAATCCGAAATCGAAGCTGCTTTCGAACAGTCGCTGCAACCCACCGACAACTGCGACTGTTTGCTTGCGTTGTTGTCGTCGCCCAGTCTCAAACTCAGCGAACCCGAGAGACGAGTTTTGCAGCAAGCGACGCAGCGAGGAATCACGTTGCGGCTTGCTTGGCCGCGGGCGTGGAGCGACTCGATTAAGGAATGGATTGGGCCACGAGTTTACTTCACGGCGAGCCGCAATTTTTCTCCCAGCCAGCAGTACTTTGGTCTCGTAAGTTCGCAGATCGGACGACATGGAAGCAAGCAACCCAATTGGCCCGCACTGGTCGACGCTGCGCTGAAGTTTTCACACCGCGATCAGCTTCGACCGCTCATCGTGGCCAACACAAGTCTCGCCGAAGCGACGAAGCAATTCTCCGATCGCGCGCAACTGAATAGCTTGATCGTCGAACTCGATGCGCGTCGAACTTTGTTGGAATGGTTGAACGAGATGCTCAGCGAGCTTGAAGCGGCTTCTGAATCGGACTCGCTCGACGCGTTGGCTGCATCACTGGCTTCGCGAGTTGCGGTTTCACCAACGCTGGCCGCTCCGCCAGAATCTGCGATTGCGAAGCTGCCGTTACAAGATCGCATCGCTATCTCGCTCGCTGATCGCGTGTTTGCGATTCACGTGCGTCGCGGTGGGACGATCTCGCAACTGCTTCATGCGCGACTAACGGATAGGCGTTTTGCTGCAGGCAGTGTCTTTGTGGCTTCGCTACTGGGACCGTCGACTTCACAGCCCGAGTTAGAGCAGTGGCTGGATCGCGGCGCTGTGGGATGGTTGCTGCCTGAACCGGTAAAGCCACTCGCAAGGGCAATCAATCGCTGCAGATCAATCAACGCTTCGCCGCACGTCCAATCGCTGGTCCTACCGCTTTCAAGGTTATTCAAACAGCAGCTTGGCTCGCAGGACGATTGGCCCTTTCTCGCACATTGCACGCGTGGCAACGCAGGACCACTCCCTGAAGAATCGATCGAGCACTATATCGATCGCGTATGGAGTCGCGGCGCGGTCCCTGAATGCAACGCTTACGAAACGCTATTGCAGATACTCGAGCAGCAACGTTTGGCCGGCAACACGCGGATGACTCGTTCGGACAGTCGCTGCGTCAGTTTCTCAGCAGTTCCGCTCGCCGAGCTATTGAGTCGTCGCCAGTTTCGTTCGCATCTCAGTCGCTGGGATTGGGAACCCTACGGTGTTTTAGTGCGGCGTAACGCTCTGCAGTCGCTCGGAGCACGGCCGGTCATTTATGGCGACGAAGCGGATTTCAAAAGCTTGGACGCAAGTGACCGCGCCTACTTTCAGCCACGCGGCACGAAGAACGCTCGCAATCCTGATAACTGGTCGAGCGAATGCGAATGGCGGCTGCGAGGTGATCTGAACTTTCGCGACCTACTACCTGATTCCATCCTAATTTTCACCCACACTCAATCCCAGGCTCAACAAATTGCACGACGTTTCCCATGGCCGGTGCTGTGGATGGGCGACGCGAAGAAATATCAAGAGCGGGCTGTAAGCAAAGCGATCGACGAATCCAAGTCATGAGTATTGCCACATGCTCTTGGCTTACTGAATAAGCGCGCGAAGCAACTGAGGAAGCGCATTCCATGTGTCCATATAAGTCGCCTCGAGCGGAACATTGACATAGAAATCGTTGTGCAAGAACAAAGGCATATCAGGTAGGCATGCTCCGACGCCATACGGCTCCACATAGGCTGTCTTGATCGGTGCCGCTTGATAAGCGACAAGAGTCAACTTGCGTTGATCGGGCAACTCAAATGGTTCGTCGGCAATCTCGTCCCAAATCGCTTTGTG
>JBGSJB010000779.1:0-5135 GCA_041742175.1 Pirellulaceae bacterium | reverse complement strand
TTGCGTCGAAAGTCGCGAAACTCTTGCGGCCATTGACTTACAAAACGGAGTGGTTCGTCCGTCGCCGGATGCACTAATCCGAGTGTTTCCGCGTGCAGCGCGAGTCGCTTGTAAGGCCACCAGCGATGCGCGGCTTCTTGCGTGCGGTACCGCGGATCTCCTAGCACTGGATGACCAGCTTCAGCAAAGTGTACGCGGATTTGATTGCGTCGACCAGTTTCAAGCGTCACTTCAACCAGCGTTGTGTCGCTCCAACTCTCGCGAACTTTGTAATGCGTGATTGCCAGTTCACCGCCATCGGGATCTTGAACAGAGTGCCTCGACAGCGATTCGTCAGTCGCTAGATAGGATCGGAAAGTCCCGGTGTCTGGAGAAATCCTTCCTTGAACAATCGCCATGTACTGCCGCTCCGGTTTGCGAGCCGCGAACTGAGCTCGAATCTGGTCGGCAGAATCGTAGTTTTTAGCGAAGACCAGCAAACCCGAAACGCCTCGGTCCAAGCGATGGACGCAAATCGCCATCGCGTCAGGTTGCGTCTTTGCAAGCCAAGTGCGAACTCGCGATTGCAGTGTGTTGGGCTCACGCTTCGGAGTGGGAACCGTGAGCAGATTCGCTGGTTTGTTCACAACGATTAAGGAATCGTCATCATGAATTACTTCGAACTGACTGGTCCGCGTCGGGTCCTTACGTGTCGGAGTCGCTTTAGGCTGCGGCGCGTAGTCAATTTCGACTTCGGCACCAACATCAAGCTTTAAATGTGTTTGTGCGAGAGTTCGCCCAGCGGACCGAACGGCACCTTCGTGGATCAACTGGGTCGCTACCTTTCGATGCACTTTGAGAGCCGACTGCACAATGTTCAAAACAGTCCGCGCAGGAGGCGGCAACTTGGAATCCACTTTTACTCGAACTATCACGAAACCCTCAACCGCGAAATCCGCCACGCCCTTCGCAGAGCCTCAGAGTGTTCCACCCTAAAAGAGTGTCCACCCTAAAATTAAATGTCGACTCAGCACAAGTTATTAGCTTACACGCTGGCCGCAGCGAAACCTGCGCCAACTTCAATAACTAACTCATTTGCCTTCAGAAATCCAGGCTTCGTTCAACGCGGCGTGCTTCATGCTCTTGCCGCCTTCGACAAAGTAACTGTAAATGACGTGTACAGTCCCATCCTCCGCTTGATTGATCGCTGGGTAATGGTATGAACCCGTCGCCTGATTCTCCAAGTGACGTGTAACCGGCCAAGTTCTACCTTCGTCGGCGGACAGCGACAGTGCCAATCGATTGCGACCGTTCGTCGTGTCGTTGTAAACCCGCAACCACTTTCCATTCTTCAAACGAATGCCGTCGATTCCGGCTCCGGGATTGGGCAGTTCGCAGACGCCGACCGGTCCCCACGATTCGCCGTCGTCTTTCGATTCGCAGGTGCGGATCTTTTCGCGTGGTCCGTTCTCGCGCATGTATGCGACCAGCGTTCCGTCGTCGCGTCGCAGCACCGTGGGCTGAATATTTCCAAAGCCCAGCAACGGACGGCTAGCTCGCCAATGCTTACCGCCGTCGTCCGTAATAGCCATGATGGAAATAGAAAACGTGTCTGTGTACAGCGGCAGCAAGATGCGGCCGCTGGGCAGTTGAGTTGGTTTGCATCGCGGTTGCCAGCCTAGACGCTGATAGAGCTTGTCGCCCAGTCGCTCGCGAAGCACATCGATCTCCGCTTGCATCTTGGATGTCATCGTGTCGCGATACGGCCTGAGTTCTTCGTCGAGCACGTCGCGAGCATTCTCTGCAAAATCATCGGGCTTGAGCAAGATCAAGCCCTCATGCGTCCACGACGGCGACTCCGGTGCAGCGAATTGTTCAGCAACTTTAAAGTTCGTTAGGCAGGACTCCCAAGTGTTAGCGAGTATCGTGGGGTAGAACAGCCACAAACGCTGGTCGCGATCAAGAAAAAGGGCTGTGTTGCAATCTGGAAATCCGGGCGTATCCGCTAACACAAACGGCTCGCTCCAAGCCTCTTCACCGCGACGTTTCCAAGCTGCATAAACCGCCACATCATCCGCTTTTCGCTCGCCTCCTCCACGATACCAAGTAACGAACAAGTCTCCATTCGGACACGCAACAATCCCCGGCGCGTGATTATGTTGGCTGTTCAGTGGAAAGACCAATTCGGAACTGAATTCGGGTTCCGCAGCGGGGATGCGAGATGCAATGTAAGTGAGCGAAAAAAAACTCACGAAGCAACAACTAACGAGCGAAGGTTGGATGCACTGTTTCATGGATCTGCAGTCTTATATTTGAGAGCTGGTGATAGGATTGAGGCCGAATGCAACGGAGTATAACTCGTAACGAAAAAGCCTGTGCGTGCTTGCGAGAGTCACCTGTTGTGTATCACAATCATGCACCGTCTGCTGCTTAGCACGCATCGCAGTTTGCAAACGCAGAAGGTCTACCTCCTATCCTCTTTCGAATTTCTGGAGTCGTCCCACCATGTTAAACTCACTTGCAAAACCACTGCTAGGAATCTCTCTTTTACTTGGATTGTCGAGTGTTGCGATGGCGCAAAAATATCTTGGAACTATCGAACGAAAGGATGCTGCATTCGATCAGCTTGTGCCGGCGGACGCCAAGATTGAGGTTCTCGCTGACGGTTTTACTTGGACAGAAGGTCCGGTTTGGATGGACGATCACTTGCTGTTTTCCGACATTCCGCGCAACAGCATCTTCAAGTGGTCTGAGGCTGGAGGTATCGAATTGTTCATGATGCCGTCCGGTTACACAGGCGTGACCTATTATGGGCTCGAACCCGGGTGCAACGGTTTGTTACGTGACAAGCAAGGTCGATTGGTGATGTGTGAGCACGGCGACCGGCGACTGAGCGTGCTAACGAAAGGTGGCGGCAAGCTGACGATTGCGGACCGTTATCAAGGCAAACGACTGAACAGCCCCAATGACGGAGTTTTGAAGAGCAACGGCGACATCTACTTTACGGATCCGCCCTACGGATTGCCTCAGCGGTTTGAAGATCCGATGCGCGAAATCGACTTTTGTGGAGTCTATCGAGTCGCAGTGGATGGAACAGTGACTTTGCTGACCAAGTCGATTGAGCGGCCGAACGGAATCGGATTTTCACCGGATGAAAAGACGCTGTACGTTGCTCAGTCCGATCCGAACAATGCAAACTGGACCGCGTTCCCTGTCCAAGCCGATGGCACCTTGGGTGAGGGCAAAGAGATTCATAACGCAACCGATCGCGTGGCGAAGAAAGAGCCCGGGTTGCCAGATGGATTAACTGTCGATTCGAATGGCAATTTGTGGGCGAGCGGTCCAGGCGGGATCTTCGTGATGAACGCAACCGGAAAATTGCTTGGCCGATTAGTTACCAACGAACGCACGAGCAATTGCGAACTTTCGCCCGACGGTTGGCTGTACATGACAGTCGATTCTTACTTGTGTCGAGTGAAAACGAACGCCAAGCCGATTGCTGCGGAGCGCTAGTTGCTATCCTTAGACATTGTTGATGGTTGGTGGTTGTTAGGGCATGGGGTCAGTTTTAGCGTTGAGGGCAGACGATGAGGGTTTTTCATACTCTGACGTTAGTGTTGTTGGTGGTGGTCGGTTGCGAACAACCGCGTATGCCGGTAAGTAGCGAAGTCAGCAACTCATCCGCAACGCCTGCAGAGTCGGTGACAAGTCCGACAGTTGATATACCAATGGCTTCGTCTGGAACGACGCTCGAGCCGTTCGATGCGGCGACGGTTGCTGATGAGCAGCTAATGAAAACAGTGAATCCGAACGCGGACGCGGCTTGGGGCGACTGGGCAGTTGATTCGGCAACGCTCAGTGGGGAGCCGTTACCGAACGAAGTTGCAGCTACAATTTCGCTGTACATTGATGAAGGTAGCTATGTCGTGAACTTGGGCGATCAAGTAGACAAGGGAACAGTTTTGATACGGCGTCGCGCCGATCCGATGGAACTTGATATCACCGGTGTTGAAGGCCCGAATGCGGGTAAAACCATTCTGGCGATTTTTGAGCAGGCTGACAGCAACAGTTTGGTCGTGTGCTACTCATTCGAAGGTGCGGAGCGACCGAAGGAGTTCACTTCTACGGTCGAGAATGGACATTTTCTCGTGAAGTACAAGCGACAAGTGATCAAGTAGCAGGTACCTTGAGGAACGCTTCGGTACGTGCTTTGCTTGATCGTGGTGCATCCTGTTTTCTGAGTCGACGTCCACTGTGTCGATGGCTCACCTTCCTTTCATTTGGAATCGTAAACTATGCTCTTCCAGGTCTCCAGTCGTCTGGAATACTCGGTTGCTTTCCCGTCCACATTAATCCTGAACATTCATGCTCAGAAAACAACCGGGCAATACGTTTCAAACGAGCAACTAACGATAAATCCTCAAACAAACTGGGAAGAGTTTCAGGCGGACAACTCCGCGGCCCGCTTCATTCGGCTCGAAACAGGCAACGCTGCAGATCTTTCGATCAGCTACTCTGCTACGGTAGATTGTACTGGCGAGATTGTGCCCGCGGACGCAATCGATCCAGTTACAGTGGCGGAAATGGATCGGCATGCCATCCCCTATCTGTTTCCAAGTCGCTACTGTCAGTCCGATCGGCTCGGACGTTTAGCCTGGGATCTTTTTGGTCAAATTGCAAACCCGCATGAAAAAGTGACTGCGATTTCTAACTGGATTTTTGAGAATGTGGAATATGTTGCCGGCACGACAGACTCAGCCACATCAGCTTATGATACAGTCACACAACGCACGGGCGTTTGCCGCGACTTTGCGCACCTTGGAATCGCCCTGTGTCGAGCTTTGAACATTCCTTCGCGTTACTTTTCAGGTTACGCGTACCAGCTACAACCGCCGGATTTCCATGCCTGCTTTGAAAGTTACATCGGGGGCAGATGGATGGTATTTGATGCAACTCGATTAGCACCGCTAAACGGCTTGGTACGAATTGGAACTGGACGCGATGCCGGCGATGCTGCCGTAGCGAGTATATTTGGACGCGTGCAATTGAAGTCGATGAATGTCGATTGCCAATTGGCGCCTGGACAGAACTTCCAGCCCGTCGGTCCGCAACAACTGGCCGATCAGGCAGTATCACTAGAAAACAGTCATGTCGCG
>JBGSJB010000778.1:0-4997 GCA_041742175.1 Pirellulaceae bacterium | reverse complement strand
ACTCAAATCCGATCGAGCCTCCAAGCAGTTAATCTCGCAAACGCTGCTCACGACACTTCGCGAGGTCGAGTTGTACAAGTCATCCTCTTCAGCCGTTCGCTTGCTCGCCGAATGCCAGGAAAGCCCTGCTGAGTACTTCCGCTTGCTTGCCGATGAATTGCAGACTGGAGAATTTCATTGGCGTCGCGAGATCCTCAGGCACGCTTTGCAGTCGGAGTTGACACGTGGGATGGGCTCAAACTTTGTCTCAGACTTTGAGCCAATGCGAAAGTGGATCGAAGAGAATTTACTTCAAACAGAGGCATCGCCTGAGCTAACGAAGGTCGCCGTCGCGCAGTTTGAATCGGTCCAAAGCAATCCGAGCGTTCCGGCAACGGTTAGAAAAGTGCTGGTCGATACACTTGTAAACGCTCCGACGGTCGGTCTTAATTTTTGGCTCGGCAATAACACGACCGGAACTCGGCAAGCAAAGATCTTTATTCAACCGCCGACGCCCGAGTTCGCTGCGGCTGTGGAGGCTAAAGCGATTGAAGCGTTGCAGTCGGTTGCAACTCCCAAGAAGTACGTGATACAAGCGTCGATGATTCTAAAGGCGCTAAATAGTGGCGAGTTTGATCGAACTGGGATGTCGGCAGAACCCGACGCACAGGTACTGGCGAAAGCGATCGCGACGCAAATCGATCGTAAGCTGAGCGAACCATCCAGTATCCCGGAGATGGTGTTAGTCGACGACCGATTTGTCGGCGTTAGCGTTCCGAAGGTGCTCGGTGGAACTGATCCACATTCGACATTGCTGACCAACGCAACTTGGAACGTGTTTCGAACTCCTTCCCAATCAAGGGAGCAAGTGCCTGAGGCCGCAAACGCGCTGATCGAGCTACTCGATCTGATCCAGAAATTCCGTTTGGAGAAACTACTTGCCTCACATCTCGAACGTATGACGCAGGCAACGCAGTCTGACGCGGTCGAGTTTGCTACGCGCGTCGACAACCCGTTGTTCCCGCATCGCGAGAATTTTGGCAACCATGTCTCAGTTCGTTGGCCCACGATGGATTTCACTCAGACAGTGCGTGGGCGGCGAGTAACGGAGGACGATGTCACAAAAGAACTGTTCGTCAATTTTTTGATCTTTGATAGCGCCTTTCGTTTGATGGCCGAGAGCGATCGTCGCACGGAATTACTTCAGCAAGCGAAGCTTGAGTTCAAGCGCGCGTGGCTTGCGAAACTGATTACAAAGCTGGATCAAGATGGCGACGGGAAACTGAGTTTGGCCGAAGCGCTAGATCAGTTTGCTGCGCCGAAGTACTGGCTTAAATCCGAAGCAACAGCAGCGGACGTAGATGCAGATGGCGACATGTTTCTATCTGGCGATGAATTGATCGCTCACTTTGGTAAACACCGCCAGACTGCTGCTCAAGTTTCGGCCGCTCAACACTCAGATAGAATCGCAACTATGGAATGGGCAACGAGACAGATCGCCAAATACGACAAGAACAGCGATGGCAGTCTTACGCAAGACGAATGGAGCGTGATGCTCGTTAAGCCCGATGGTGCTGATGCCAATGCAGACGGTGTTATTACCGTTGAGGAGCTTGCAAACTTTCGAGAGAAAAAACGTTAGTTGCTAGTGCTTAGGGTCGTTCGGTCAATACGCCTTAACCACTCAACGGCATGCATTACTGTTTGCGGGGATCGATGCTCAATAAGCAGGCTTCCAGCTCTTTGGCTGCGGTGGAGTGCGAGAAAAAACGGTCAGCGCCAGTACGCAGTCGGTCGCGAATGGTGCGATTGAAACTGGGATCGCAAGCAACTTGCACGGCAAGTCGAACGTAATTCGCCGAGTCCGATGCAATTAAATCATCGAGGCCAACCTGTTTGTAAAGGGTGCTCGAAATACGGCTGCGCAAGAATCTGCCTTCCATACTGATGAGAGGAACGCCAACACTGAGCGCTTCGAGTGAACTGTTGCCACCGCCGAAATGAATCGGATCGAGCAACACATCCGCACTCGCGATCAGTGAAAGAAAATCCTCACGAGGCAACGCTGGAAGAAATCGAACGCGACGCCCTGCCTCAGGCAAAGTGCGACGAAACCTACGCTGCAAGCGATGCGTCCATTCAGGCAATCGTCCTTCCAGCAAAATCAACTCGCCATTCGGATCTTGTTCAAGAATTCCGGCAAGGATTGCATCGAAATCTGGATGAAACTTGAAGAGCGTTTGCGGACAGATGTACAGATGCTTATCCGGCGGCAAACCGAGTTCCACACGGGTCTTTGATTGCAGATGTTCCGGTCGTTCGTAATCAATCCCCAGCGTGGCAAGCTTCAGTAGTTTCTCGGTGTATTGCGACTGCGAATCGTCAGGCTCCAACCCCTCGCTCGATAAAAAGTAATCCATATTGAGGCTGCCCGTTGTGTCCGGATGACCCCACGTTGCCACCTGAACCGGCGCAAATCTAGAATAAGCCAGCGATTGAGTCAGCGAATCCATACCAACATCTGCGTGAACCAAAATGTCGAGTCGTTGTGCGGACAGCGTCTCAATTGCCTGGGGCAGTTGACGAGGGAGTTGGACAAAGTGATCGGCGGCCTTCTCAAAGCGCTGCGTCAGCGAGTCGTTGCCACTGCCTGCGAACACGATCGTCAGTTCGATATGCTCTCTACTTAAATTTTCTAAGCGGGCGATGTTCAATCTACCGATGGTGTGTTCTCGATAGTAAGCAGACATGAACCCGACTCGCAAACGTTCACCGGGCTTCCGCGGCTGGGCGGCAAGTGTCTGGGCGGCAAGTGTAAAGTCCTTCCCGCGCACGCCTGAAGCGCGCAACTTCATCACTTCCACATTGCAGCGTCCTTGGTAAGCCGCAAAGAAACACGTTGGAACCAGAGACTCTGTTGCATCGACTTGTTCACCACTTGCGGCCAAGTCTTTTAAGATTCTCAGTTGGCGATTGCGCCAAAAGTCGATGTCAGCTTGCGAATCGTAGACAACCGGTAACACCGAAGCAGCTAGGAGTCGATTGAGTGGAGTTGGCGCGATCGCCAGCAGCCGTTCGTAGACGTCGTGCGCCTTTTCGGTCTCGCCTAGGTTGAATAACAAGTAGCCAAGATTCTGGAGAGCGACCGTGAAGTTCGGCTCGAGTTCAAGCGCACGTTCGTAGCAAAGTCGCGCAGCTTGCTGGTTACCTTGATCTTGACGCAAGTTGCCCAAGTCGACGAGCAGAGCGACCGGGTCCGGCGATTTTGCGATTGCTAATTCTAACGAATCGTTCGCATCCGGAAGTTGATTTGAATCCGTTCGCGCTGCGGCGAAAATTGGCATGCGCGGTTCATTGCGTGGTCGAGCCGCGCTGTCATGCGGCACAACCCAAACTTCGCGTTCCTGCAGATCGACCGATGCACCCGCTATCAACGGATTGCTGAACCCAGCTAGCGCTTCCACTGCGAAGATCTCGGTGACACCGGACAGAAATTGAAACGTAGCGACCGTGCGGCCGCTTGTTAGATCGATCACACCAACACCACAACGCAGCTCATCGCGTCGCTCGGCGATGGGGACTCCACCAAAGATGGCTGTTTCACGGATCTTCGAAAGTCCCACAAACGCAAACTGGCCGCAAAACGATAATCCGCGCGTATAGCCCGGAAGCTGCTCCACGGTTTGATAGGTTCCGCTGCTTGGTTCGACGTAGCCAAATGAACCGTGACCTGAATTCAGTACCCATAAACGATCGGAGTACAAACGTGGCGAGTGTGGCATCGAAAGTTGTTGGCACACAACGCGACCGCTTGGAACCTCCATGATGACTCCCGAGCTCGCCTTGTTCGCGCGCCAGCCAGCCGCGGTGTCCGTTTGACTCATCGCCGTCACAAACTTAGGCCGACCATCGAGCATCGCCATGCCATTCAAGTGACAGCGGTCTTGGTCAATCAATTCCGAAATGAATTTTGGTCGCCATTGAGGCACAAAACTGAAGTCCTCATGCAGAGTTGCGAGCGATGAAAAAAGCGTATTGACGATCCACAAACCCTCATGTCCCCAGCCCAGGTCGTGCCCGTGAATGCTGCCTGTATAGAAACTACTTCGAGGAACGAAGCAGCCATCGTACTCATTGCGATTCTGCTGGGTCTCGTGCGCGGGAACTAGAAAGTGAATCTGCTTGCGAGTCCCAATCGCGATGCGATCTTTGCTGACCGCCAATCCCATCGGTTGATCGTAATCCAGAAACGATATCTGAAGTTTTCCATCCTTCGCGCCCAGCACCAGCAGCTTCCCAGCTTGATAAGTTGTCACCAAAATCGAAGCGCGAAGGTGAGTAAGAATCGCTGGGAGCGTTGGCGTATAGTCAAACTTCACTTCGCGCAACGATCGACTTTGTGGCTCTTCGTCAGCAGTATTGTGCATGCGACTCTCAGTAGTACTTCAGCAGATAACCGATCGCTGGTCGCGCACGAGCCAAGGCCATGAGCGTCCCACATTGGAATTTGACACCGAAGTGCAATATAGCGAAGCATGGTTCCTGTAGGAGCTTGGAACCAATTCAATTCGGCGAAGAGGTAGTGTGGTGGCGGATTTATGAAACCAAAACTAATTCAACTCGGTCACTTTGATCGACTTGAAGATGGCGGCGGTGGTGGGGTCGTGGCCTTGCAACGAGATTGGGCCGGGGGCGATGCGGAGTCCTTTACGCGGGTTGTCGTCTGCCGCACGAGTGTCCTCGAACTCGACGACTTGAATGCCGTTGACCCAAGTCGCTATCTGTGGGCCTTGGGCGAGCAAGGTTACGTAAGTCGGTTTTTTTCCATCGCCGACAACCACGCGCGCTTGCGCGCGGCGGAAGATTGCGCCCGCGCCGCCGTCAGCCGGTTGCAGCGGATCGTCGTTCTTGATCGTATGGTTCAATTGACATTCGTATCCGTCCAACATCGAATCGCGAATGCATCGAAAGAAGATTCCGGAATTCACATCGGGCGTTTGCAGTTGGTAACAAGCTTG
>JBGSJB010000777.1:0-5456 GCA_041742175.1 Pirellulaceae bacterium | reverse complement strand
CTCAACGATCCACCCAAGACAACTCGAGAATACATCGGCGGGCTTTTCCAAGGCACTCTCGCTCAAATCGAACCACCCAGCCCGCAGGAAATGTCGCGCTACACCAAAACCGCGTTCGCATGCAGTCCACTGCGCGAAGATAAAGCTCCTGTGAGCAAACCTGCGGATCCAAACAACCCAATCCCATCCAAAGTCGGCGACCCCAGCCCGATCAAATATTGCATCTACATCATCAAAGAGAACCGTACCTACGATCAAGTGCTTGGCGACCTTCCGCAAGGCAACGGCGACCCGAATCTATGCATTTTCCCTCGCAAAGTTACTCCAAATCATCACGCGATCTCTGAGCAATTCGTGCTGCTCGATAACTTCTATGTCGAAAGCGAAGTGAGCGCTGATGGCCACGAGTGGACCATGGCCGCTTATGCAACCGACTTCGTCGAAAAGACTTGGCCACTTTCGTACCGAGGCAGCCGCGAAGGCAAACTAAAGTACCCAGCCGAAGGTTCGTTCGAAATCGCCGAACCGAGTAGCGGTTATCTATGGGACCGCGCCGCCGCAGCCAACGTCACCTACCGCAGCTACGGCGAATTCATCGCCAACCCAGCCGTCATTGGCCAGCCAGCCACCGCCAAAATCAAAGCACTCGAAGGCCACTTCGATCCGTTTTATCACGGTTACGATCTGAATTATCGCGATGTCGACCGCGCCGCCCGCTTCATCGCTGAACTGAAACGATTTGAGACCGAAGGTGAAATGCCTCGTCTGCAAATCGTCCGACTGCCCAATGATCACACCCAAGGAACCGCCCGAGGAAAACTCACTCCGACCGCCATGGTTGCCGACAATGATCTCGCACTCGGACAACTCCTCGAAGCCCTCAGCCAATCCAAATTCTGGAAAGAGACCGCGATCTTCGTCGTTGAAGACGATGCACAAAACGGTTCCGATCATGTTGACGCTCATCGCACCATCGCCTTCGTTGCAGGCCCACACGTCAAACGCGGTCATGTCGACAGTCACATGTATTCGACCTCCAGCATGCTACGAACCATGGAACTCATCCTTGGTCTCGAACCCATGACGCAATTCGACGCAGCCGCTCTGCCGCTCTACGATTCCTTTACAGCCACAGCCGACGTAACGCCTTACAAACACCTCCCCGCCGAAGTCGACTTGAACGAAGTCAACAAACCGAACGCCTACGGCGCAGACCTATCCGCCACCTTCGACTTCTCGCGCGAGGACGCTGCCGACGATCTACTGCTAAACGAAGTCGTCTGGCGCAGCGTCAAAGGCGCGGGCTCCCCCATGCCCGCCCCCGTCCGCGCCGGCTTCGTGTTTGTCAAAGCCGAAGAAGAGGATGATGAAGATGATGAATAAGCCTCGCAACTAAAATAGCCACATCAGCTATCACTTCTTGCCCTCGAGCGGCTCGCCGCCATCGCGCGTAACCAGCCGCCCCAGCCGCTCCCAATCAATCGGCGCATCCAAACTCAACACAGTCCCGTCAACCATCAAGCAATTCAAACCCAACCCATCAAACGGCTCAGCCCGTTTTGCATCCACATACTCTGCAAAAGCGAAGTCCTCAGGCTTTGTCCACGGAACCGTGCGTTTCGTCTCGACCAACAAAACCGTACCTGAAGTCCCATCCTTAATCTCCGCCAGCGGAACACCGCCGCCATCCCCCATCGCACCCTTCGCTCCCTCAAATCCCAAGTAGTTCGTCTCGCCCACCTTCTGATCGCTCGGTGCATGCGGACTGCGAAACACAGCCGGCATCTTGTCGAGCAACTTCAGATTCTTCTCGCTATCCCACGGTTCGTTGAAGTCATATTGCTGAAACAACTCAACCTGTTCTACGAACGGAAGAATCGCCACTCGCCAGCTAAACGGATGCTTCGCTCGCGGCCCCTTAAAACCAATCCCGCCTTCACGATAATTCTTCGAACCAGGTAACTTACGATAAGCGGATTCGAAGTTTAAGAATGCAAGACCAAGCATCTTGAGATTATTGGATGCTCTTACCTCCGGGGCCGTGATCACGCGTGCTGTCACACGATCAACATCCATCTTCTTGCCCATCACCAAATAGTTTTTGACAATCCGCATTTCGTCTAAGTGGTCGTTGAAATTTTGAAGTTCTTTTTGCACACCCTCCGCGTTTCTTAATGAAAACGCGATGATGTTGACTGGGTGAGTCTCGGTTCCAGCGCAAAAGATCATTTCATTCCCAAGATGCTGGACAAGGTTCCGCAAATCGACCCGTGGACCATCACGGTCCTTCGCCAAACCTTTGACGACTGCGTCAAAGACTCCCGGTTCACCGGCTAACTCATCGACCAGTGTGCGTATGCTGGGAAGTACCGCCTGCGGATCAATGATCAACGTGTAACCTGTTTGCTGATCCGATAGTAACCAATTTGCCTCGGTGGGCACTCCAGGCAGTACGCTGGTCACTCCCTTGAATGGCCATGATTTCCTAATCGCACTCTTGATCGAATCCAGGTTAGTTTTTACTGATGGATTACTCCGTACGATCGCTTTTGCCAATTGATCAAGATTGCTATCGCTGATCGGTGCGTTGCGATCAGCAGTTAGGCACATAGCCAATGCATGCAGTAAGTCTTGAAACTGCCGCTGGACATCTTTTTCTGTTGTCTGAACGGCCGCATTGTTGCCGAAGTCATCAGCGATTTGAAGTTCTTCAGCGGATGGTTGCGATGCTCGCTGGCTGGTGGATTCTCCCTGTTGCATCGACTCTGACAAGAACCTCGCATACTCCGAAACAGTGATCTTACCGTTACCATCCGCATCGATGGTTTGGAAGTTTGTACTCAACCACTCGAGCAACGGTCTCTTCCACGGGTTGTCCAACTTAGTCACATTGAGCGAGCGCTTTTCGAGATCACTTTCTCTACCGCGCGTATTGATACGAGCAAAATCTCGCATCGCTACACCCAGAAAGCTCTCCGCTTTGGTGCCTGCTAGCTCGGCCGCAGCTTTCCGTCTCTGTTCAAAGGAACGTTGTATGATGGCGGAGATCAAGTCGTAGTAGGCAGCACGCCAGACCTCTGGCCCTGAACCTGATATCAGCGGAGCCATGAGCCTCTCATTTGAGGCTTGATCAAATGGCCAAAGCACATAATCCTGACTAGTGTTTGAGCTTTGAGCTGCCCATCGCTCCCAGTCTCCCTTCACTTGTTGAAAAAGTGGTCTCGTGATCTCCCTTAACTCGGCGATCGAGCTCTCAAGTTCCAATGGCGAGCCGAGGAAGTGACTGAAATACAGCAGGCTGAGTGTCTCCGAACATCGAGACTCGGAGGGGTGCCAAAAGAAGAATGAAATTGATGGAATATTGAACGCTTGCTCGGCCTGTGAGGGTATAAAGTTAAAGCTGGTAACGGCTCGATCAACGAGTTGGTCGATGCGATCGCGTTTCTTAAGTAGATCGCCAAATCGCTTTTTTGTGGCGGCTACCAGTGACGCAACCTTGTCTTCGGGGATTTGATGAGGGTAGCTGATCAGAATTGCCATCGCTCGCGTGGCTTGTCGTACATCAGGAACCTCTGCAGCAAGTGTTTCAACCGCTAAGTCTGCAAACTTATACAGTCTTGCATCTTCTGGAAATTTAGATGCGGCGTGGAGTCCACGCGCTGTTGGTATGCCAAGCAAAAACGTGTTAGCATCGCCAAGCGCTGTTTGGTTTCTTGCGGCAAAAAAGCAATCGTCAAGCGCCTCCCCGGTCACATCGCTGTGGTAAAACAAGTCTACCAGGAACTGCTCGACACACTGCTGAATTGTCAGATCACTAACGTCTGATTGAATCTCCTCAGGTTGCAACCGATTGCGTGGGTCTGCCAGCCACTTCGCAATCAGGCAATGCTCAGGACGTAGCTCATACTTTTTCCAAGTATTATCGGTGTACTTTCGAAGTATGGCTTTTGTCCATTCGATTTGATGCTTATCTAGTTGGTTGATAATCCACTTGCCGTATGCTTGAGGCCCCAGAATTTCACGTATGAGTTCAAGCTCTTCAAAGCATTGCGTCTTGCGTGTTTCAACGACACTAAGCACCGCTTGGAGGACTTGATCGGAGTTCTTCTCATTCATTAGTCCCTTCAGCCCCGCAACTGCAGCAAGTTGTCCATTCCGACTGGTCTCGGTTCGCAGCAGTTCTAACCATCGATCAAGTGAGTTTCCGTTGAATGTCGCCGCCTCTGTTGCCTTCCCAACGCCATCAGGCATCGCAACCGGCTTGGCTGCGTTCAACCAAGCCTGCAGTCGCTGCAATTGCTGCGCACTAAACTTGCCAGTGATAATGGCTTTGGAACTAATCGGAGCATTAATGCGTGGAGCCGCGACAACCTTTCCTTCCACGATGATCGCCAACTGCTGCCCCACATACCTAGTGGTCAACTCCAGCATGCGCTTGCTCAAACTCTCGTCAAAGGTAACCTCGATCGCATCTGCGTCGTCCGACCTTACCATCTTCGTTTCAAGCACATGCCCCCACAGCTCATCTGCACCGATACACAGCTTCGGATTGAGTGAAAGCAACGCCAGTTTGTTTGTAGGAACTTCGGCACCGAGCATCGATTTGGGAATTTCAACATCTTCTGCGACTGGCAAAAACCGGACTCCATAGCCATACGAGGTTTCTGTCTGCATAGGCCCGTCCAAGATCAACCCGAACTCCAGCAATGGTTTAGCACCCCACTGAAACAACCTTGCTGCATCCATCGGCGCTGTCTCATCCGGAACCGCGTTGCCCTCTCCATCGCTCACCTCGACCTTGCTCCCCGGCGGCAAGTGCATAACCGTCTTACTACCATCGGGGTTCTTGATCGTAATGATGATTCCCAAGCACAACCCGAGCAGCATGCCGACAAACCCGGCAGCTATCGCCACGTATAACTTGACGGGTCGATACCAAACCGGCTGAGTGCGCAATTCAGTTTTCATCGGCGGCGAAACAACGTGAGTCAATTGCCTCGTCTCAACTGTCGCAGCTCTCTGTGCCAGCGACTCTAAGTTATGCCCCGAAGCGAACGCAGCTAACTTCTTCGCAACAACCTCCGGCCGCTGCGGACGCGCATCCGGTGCTTTGGCCAGCATCGCAGCCACCAACTGCGAAAGCTCTTCCGGCACTTCACTGCGAAGACTTCGAACCCTGGCAGGAACCATCGAAACATGCGCAGTCATCTTCGCAAACGCTGTGCTATGTTTCTCATCAGCAAACGGTGCGCGACCAACCAACAACTTGAACAGCGTCGCACCGAGCGAGTAAATGTCCGATCGAACATCAACCGTTCGACTATCTTTCACTTGCTCCGGCGAGATGTAATCGGCTGTTCCCATCGTCTGCCCAGTTGCCGTGAACTCAGCCACCTCGCCGTCGCCATACTGCAAACGCGCGAGCCCCAAATCGAGCAGCTTCACTTCACCGCTGT
>JBGSJB010000776.1:0-2431 GCA_041742175.1 Pirellulaceae bacterium | reverse complement strand
GGTGGTGGCGGTCCAGGAGGAGGCGGCGGCAACCCGCGTGGTGGCGGCACTGGCAATGCTGGGCAAGGCGGGCGAGGCCGGTAATTATGAAACGAAAAGCATTTACGCTGATTGAATTGATCTTGGCTTTGTCGCTGATTGTGGTGGCGACTGCGCTGATTGGAAACTTGATGCAGATGTATGCCAAGAACTTTGCAACTCGCGGAGAAGACATTCGCCGCATGCAATTGGCTCGAAGCATTTTGAATATGGTTGCGGAGGATCTGCGAGCGGTGGTGACTGTTCAGGAATACGATGCTTCTGTTTTGGAGCAGCAGCTTGGAAGCGGCGGCGGGGCAGCTGGTGGTGGCGGAGGCGGCGGTGCTGCCAGCAGTGGCGCGAGTGGAAGTGCTGGCGGTGCTAGTGGTACGGCTGGGGCTTCGGGTACTTCGGGCGGCGCGAGTGATCCGACTGCGGAAGAGGCCGCGGTGGTTTCCCGTGCGCCGGGGATCTATGGATCGCAGTATGAGTTAACGCTGGATGTCAGTCGTTTGCCTCGCGCCGACGAGTACATTCCGGCGGCGGGTGCGATGGTGGCTTCGACGTTGACGGATGTGCCGGGCGATATCAAGACCGTCACCTATTTTGTGCAGACGCCGAGTGTCATCGGCGTGGAAGATTCGATGGCGATGTTTAATGACTCGACGACCGTTACCAATGGAATGACCAGCGGTTTGGTGCGCAGGGCTTTGGATCGAGCGATCATGGCTTATGCGGAGGAGACCGGCGATTCAACGCGATTGTTGCGAACTGGCGACTTGATTGCCCCTGAGGTGGTGTCGTTGGAGTTCGCTTACTTCGATGGTACGCAGTGGCTGTATGATTGGGATTCGTCGACGCAATCGCTGCCGTGGTTGGTGCAAATCACTTTGGGAATTCAATCGGCGAGTGGCGAGGCGAAAGCGGATTTGGAATCGGGCATTTCACTGAACACACTGACTTATGAGCAGCAAGCTGAATATGGCGTGCAAGTGTATGAGTTGATCGTATCGATTCCTGGTGCGCAGTTGAAGGCAGCAGCAGTTGCATTCGAGCAAGCTGATTCGGGAATGAGTTCGATGGGGTTGTAGAGTTCGCAGCGATTGGCTGTTGAGACTGGACGTCCGTAAATTCGAGTGACAATATGAAAACGAGAATTCGAACAGGTTCACGACTTAACGCGCGGGGCTCTCGCACAGCGTTTTTGCTGGTGGTCGTGTTGATCGTGGTTGCGATGGCCGGCTTGGCGGCTTTGAATTTTTCCAATTCGATGCTGACTTCGCACGAGACTTCGGCTTTGTCGGGTTCGTTGTTGCAAGCTCGGATGTGTGCGGAGTCGGGTGTGCAGGCGGTGCGGTTGTTTGTGAGTTACGACAAGTTGACTCGGTTGTCGATGGGTGGCCAATGGGACAACGCCAGTCAGTTTCAAGCATTGAACGTGATGCCTGAGCAGGATCCACGGAAGCGTGGCAACTTTACGGTCATTTCGCCAAGTCTCGACCAGGCAGGCTACTTGACTGGTTTGCGATACGGTTTGCAGAACGAGTCGGCCAAGATCAACTTGAACACATTATCGCAGTTGGATCAGTTGGCGGCTGCTGGGGACTTGGCGGCTGCAGCGATGGGTCAGGGGATGGCTTCGATGGGCGTTGGCGGCCAAGGTGCGGGCGGCCAAGGTGCGGTTGGGGCGCAGAATTCCAGCGGGCAAAGTGGAGGACAATCTGGGATGGGGCAATTGTCTGGCACGAGTACGCAGCTAGCAAGCAGTCTTGGATCCGTTGCGAGTGCGAACATGGCGCAGACGCTGTTGATGGGCTTGCCGGGAATGACGGAAGACACGGCGGATGCGATTCTTGATTGGTTGGATGCGGACGAAGAGCCTCGGCCGTTGGGGGCTGAGTTCGCGGATTATTACCAGCAGTTGCAACCGGCTTATAAGCCAACGAACGGACAGTTGCAGTCGGTAGAGCAGTTGTTGTTAGTGCGCGGTGTTACGCCGATGTTGCTGTTTGGTTACGACGAAAACCGCAACGGGGTGCTGGACGCTGACGAGCAAACGAAGATGAACATGGGATTGCAGCCCGGGATGGCGCCGGGGCAGATCGCTCCGCCGCTCGATCCGAATGTGGCTCCGCCACCGCCGCTTGGTTGGGCGCCGTACTTCACATTGCACAGTCAAGAGAAGAATGTTGCAAACGATGGATTGGAGCGAGTCAATGTGAACTCGGAAGACTTGCAGACTTTGTACAGCGATCTGCAAGCGGCTGGGTTGTCGGAGTTGCAAGCTTCTTTTGCGGTCGCTTATCGCATGTCTGGGCAGCCATCACCGACGGCTAGCAATCCGATGGCGTTATTGATGAGTGCTGGCGCGGGCGGTGCAGCGAGTCAACTGTTACCTCCTCCGCCACCACCA
>JBGSJB010000775.1:0-3861 GCA_041742175.1 Pirellulaceae bacterium | reverse complement strand
TGGTGCTGCGCTTGGAACATCGATCTCGTTTTGGTTGAAGCTGCCGATTATGAGTTGGATCATCAGACGCGATCGGCTTATGCGCGAAACCTATTCAGTGGGTTCCCTGAAGCCGTGGGAGCGCGATATGTTCCGACGCTTGGTTGTCTTTGGCACTCCCGCTGGTTTGCAGATGCTCGCCGAAGCCGGCTGTTTCTCGATCATCATGCTGCAAGTCGGCGGACTTGGAAAGTTGGAGATGGCGGCTACGACTTTGGCTTTGGGATTGAATGTGCTCGCCTTCGTCCCCATGATCGGGCTGGGCATTGGAGTCGGCGTGTTGGTAGGCCAGCACGTTACCGAAGGTCGCATCGATCTAGCGCGGCGAACCGTGTGGTGCGCTATGACGCTATCGATGATCTACACCAGTTTCTTTGCTGTTTCACTCGGCTTGTTTCCACACACGATGGCATCGCTGTATGCACTCGGCACACCGGTCGAGCGTTTCGCCGTTATGGAACCCATGCTCGTGCCGCTGCTGCAGATCATCGCTATTTACTGCGTGCTCGACGGAATTCAGATTGTGTTTGTTGGCGCGATCAAGGGAGCCGGTGACACTTGGTTCGTTCTGCTAGCGACCTTTTTCGTGTCGGGCGGATCGGTTGTCGTGGGATTGATTTTGCAGGCTTATCTCGGTGGAAGCTTGTTGTTGTGGTGGTACGTGATCGCGGGTTGGGTAACCGCAATGGCGCTGGCTTTTTGGCTGCGTTACGTCCAAGGTGCGTGGGAGAGCAAGCGCGTGATCGAGCAGCCGCTGCTCGCCGAACAGCAGGCTCAGTAAACTCAGGCTGAGCGATGAAGCAACTTTTCAGCTGCGGCATGTATACTAAGCAGCTGTCGACTTACGCACCTTCGCTCAGGAGCTATAGCTTGTCGGTCAATGAATCCATCGCAGACATCGATCCAGTTCAGCAAGCGAAGCTGGACCTCGAGCAAGCCGAAAAGCTGCGGGCGGCATGTCGCGCCATCCGAAAACAGGTCGCCAAAGCGGTCGTTGGTCAGGAAGAAGTGATCGATCAGTTGCTGATCGCCATGCTCGCGCGCGGTCACTGCTTGCTGGAAGGCGTTCCGGGGCTGGCAAAGACATTGATGATTCGGTCGCTGGCTGAATCGATGAGCCTCTCGTTTCATCGCATTCAATTCACTCCCGATTTGATGCCCGCCGACATCACGGGAACCGACATCATCCAGGAGTCGCACGAAACCGGCCATCGTCAATTGGTTTTTGAACGCGGTCCCATCTTTGCGCAACTGGTGCTGGCCGACGAGATCAATCGAACGCCTCCGAAAACGCAAGCTGCATTGTTGGAAGCAATGCAAGAACACGAAGTAACAGTGGGCGGCAAAACGTATCGCTTAGCTGAACCGTTCTTTGTGCTGGCAACTCAGAATCCAATCGAACAGGAAGGCACGTACCCGTTACCCGAAGCGCAGAGGGATCGATTTCTCTTCCAAGTTTCCGTTGACTATCCGTCGCGCGAACAGGAATCGGACATCATCGATCGCACCACCAGCGGTTATCAATCGAAGTTGCGTCCGGTGATACGCGGCGAAGAGATCGTTGCCTTTCAGGCTCTAGTGCGACGCGTACCGCTGGCTGAACACGTCAAGAATCGAGTGCTTGATTTGGTGCGATCATTGCGTCCCAATGGTGAGAGTCCGTTTGCTTGGGTGGCACAGTGGGTCGACTGGGGACCAGGCCCGCGGGCTTGTCAACAACTGGTGCTGGCCGCCAAAGCGCGAGCACTTTTGGAAGATCGTTATCATGTCACCGTTGATGACATCGATGCACTTGCCCTTCCCGTACTTCGTCATCGACTCGTTCCGTCCTTCGCCGCTGAGTCCGAAGGAATCCGCCCCGACGACATTATCCGTCGCGCTCTCAAAGAACTGCCTGTTTCGAAAGTGAAAATGCTCTAATGATTTTTTTAAGCGGGTGGCTCAGCCCATTTGAACTCTGATTCTGCGGGTTCCTGTGGAAGATGCAATCTTCATTTTGTACGAATAAGCTTGGCCAAGAATTATTGGATGGACGGTGCTTTGAGAATCGGTTTTGCCTTAAGATAGGGCCATGAGCGAACAGATTCAGATCGAACTGACAATCCAAGTTGAAACAATTTCTGAGCAGATTGTGCGAGCCAAGCCGCTTGGTCCGTGGCGTATTCAAGTCGTTGAGCGCTCGTGGCGCGAGGCTCGCGCGCGCCTGCAAAAAAAACTTGAAAAGGCTGCATCAAACATCCTTCCCACGCACTGGTTCGAAGGCAGTCTGCCTGCTCAGTGCGAGCGACGCGTAAGCAAAATCACTCTGCCACCCGCGACTCGCAGTCCGCGTTGGACCGAACCGATCGAAGTTCAACTAGAAACGTTTCGTTGGGAACTGTCGGACAAGCAATGCGTCGTCAAGATTCCCGCAGTTCACTGTACGCTGTTTGCGAAGAGTGCTGATCTGCCTGAAGCCGTCGTCGAGCAACACGCAAAGATTGCGCTAGTGCGCGCGGCCGAAAAACTCAATCTTTGGGAGGTGCGGCAACGCATTGCCAATCGACATTTCGAATACCACAACGTCAGCGTGACAACGCTTCTGGGTGCTGATCCGCAACCCAAAGACCCGAAGAAGCTCTTGCGAAAGCGGACCGCGACTCTGCGTTCTGTCGCCAGCGATCTCAGCCGCGCTAAACTGGACGCGGTCTATGCGATGGATGCAAAAGTTATCGAGCTCGCCGAGCACTTCGTGGGTGAAGCACCTCAGAGCGTTTTGCTCGTCGGACCGGCCGGAGTTGGCAAGAGTTCTCTGGTGCACCGACTTGTTGCGATGCGAAATGAAGTCGGCTTGAAAGAGCGTAATATCTGGTCGACCTCCGGCGCGAGGATCGTCTCAGGTATGTCTGGGTTAGGAATGTGGCAGCAGCGGTGTCACAAACTGATTCGTGAAGCGCATCAAACCTCAGCGATATTGCATTTGGGTTCGCTGATCGAGCTAATGGAGGCGGGCAAGATCGATGGCCAGCCAGGAGTCGCTTCGATGATTCGCCAAGCCGTTGCGCGCGGCAAGTTGCTGGCGATCGCAGAGTGCACGCCCGAGCAATTGGCGGTGGTGGAACGCGAGGATCCGATGTTGCTGCGCGCGTTCACGAAGATGGAAATTGTCGAAGCGGAATCGAGCAAGATCATCGAGATTCTTACCAGTTCGGCACGCGATCGTTCCGCGCGTGTTACTCGGCAATTACAGAGGTCCCGCGGGCAGATCGACTCACCGCCAGTTTCCTTCACATCGCAAGCGATCGAAGAACTGCTGCGCCTGCATGCGCGCTATGCGACATATTCTGCATTGCCAGCGCAGCCGCTGAGACTGATGCAAACAATGCTCGAACAGATCGACCGTCCTGTCGAGTTCACAGACCAAGATGTTGCCGCTGCCTTCAGTGCTCAAACAGGTCTGCCTGAGTTTCTAGTGAACGATGCGGTGCCGATCGATTTGGAAGCGATCGAACATCAACTGACTTCGCATGTCATCGGTCAAGCCGAACCGGCCGAGTTGCTCGTGAGTCTGCTGGCCACACTTAAAGCTCGCTTGATCCGCCCTGGCCGACCTTTCGCATCGCTGCTGTTCATCGGTCCAACCGGAGTCGGCAAAACAGAGATGGCCAAAGCGATCGCCAAGTTGCTGTACTCCGACACGCGACGCATGATTCGAATCGACATGAGCGAATACGCGAACCCGTGGTCCGCTATCAAACTGATCGGTCGCCCCGGCGATGGTGATGGAACGTTGACATCTCCCATTCGCGAACAGCCGTTCTCTGTCGTATTGCTCGACGAATT
>JBGSJB010000774.1:0-2662 GCA_041742175.1 Pirellulaceae bacterium | reverse complement strand
GCGCTGCACCCACCAGCGCCAACGTTCGGGTTGGCGTACGCGCACGCCGCCGAAGAACTTGACGTGCTTTGATTTTGTGGCGAGCGCCGAAGCTAGATTGCCGTGAAAGAGCATCGATTGCACGACTTGCGGCTGGAACTTAGCGAACTCTCGACGCAACCAACCTACGACTTTGGGAAACGAACGCATAGAGCGTCTGCCGCTCGGCGGAATGCAGAAGGCAAATGGGACGCGATGTGCGTCGAGCAACTTCACTAGATGCACTTGATCGACGTGTGGAGGCGGACCGATTGCATAAACTCGAACGGAATGATCTTGGTCAGCGAGATAGCATGCGAGTTGCGTTAAGCAATTTTCCGCCCCACCTGGATCAAGTTCGGTAATAACTAACGCGATGCGCATGCGAGTCGCTTTGGATTAGGACACGCAGTTTATTTGTCGCGTCGCAGGTAGCGAAGTCGCAGACGATTTCCCGGTTCCTGCGGGCTCGGTTGGTGCGCAAGCGAGGTTTCGGCTTCCGATTTATGACCGAGCTCGATGTGAGCGCGGGCGAGCAAATAGTGGCTTGCCGCGTGCCATGTTTCAGCGCGGTTGTCAGGCAAGATACGTTTCTCAAGCCAATTCACCGTCGACTCATAATTGCCACGATCGTAATGCAGTTGAGCAAGCAGAAAATTTGCATCCACTTTGGAGAATCCGTACAGCATTTGAGCTTGTCGCACACGCATGTCGAAAACTTCCTTCGGTTCTTCCAGCCCGCGGAACATGCCAAACTCTTTTTGTTTGTCAGGATCGATCGCCATTTGGGCAATTGATTCGTCGTCAACTCGGCACTTCATGTAAAGTGATAGCGCGCCGTCTTCGTCCATCGTCGACTCGAAATTGCCACGCAAATGTTGCAGACGCGCCTTCGATGCGGGAGTCTCCATTATCCAGACACCATAGGGTGTGACGTATTGCCCAATCGCTTGCGCGTTTGCCTGCGATGGCGAATCGAGCATTTCGCGAATTTGAGCTGCCACGTCGCGGGCGATCAAAGGTGTTTGCCAAATCGCAACGGGATCGCCAGGAGTGATTTTTTCAAGTTGCGTGGAAAGTGCATCGGTATCGATGAACAACTGCATGCGATCTTTACCAAGCAGCGATTTTTCGAGCACTCGCATCCTCGCACTAAGACTGGTCGGCAACGCATCGACCAAAAGTGCGACCGACTTTAAATCACCGGGATCGACCTCGTATTCAAATTGTCCTGGCAGATCAAGTCGGCGAAGGATGCGTTCGTTTGAGCGCACATCTTTGAGTGTTGCGAACGCCAGCGTGTCAGGATCAAGGATGGGCAGCCCCAGTTTCGTTTCAAACAGATAAAGTTCGTCTGCAATCGGAACTCCGATCGCCCACAGATAACCTGGCGCGACGGCCGTACCGTTCACAGAAATCCAGACAGTGTCGATGCCACGCTGCTTCGCCAAAGCAGTAAATACTCGCCCGCGTTCAACGAAGTCCCCTCGCGAGAACATAGCCGTTTCCCACGGCAACTTGGAACAACCGACGGCGGGTCCTCGTAGCGGCTCGCGCGGGTCCATGCTCAGCGATGTAACACTGTTCGCATCACCTTTAGCATTCTGACCGTCTTCCAAGCCAACATTGCGCATCGTCCAATCGAATAACTTGTACGCCTCTTCGAACTTGGCGGCGTCATTCGGTTGCAATTTGGCTTTCAGCGATTCGAGGCTCTGCTGAAGCATTTGATCACGCACCGGCGCGGCGACAATCCAGTCTGACATCAACCGCATCAGTCGGCATTGGAACAGGTAATCGACATCCCACGCATCGAAGAACAACTGCGCCGGGTTGCTGACATCCGCGCGATTCCAATTTGCGGGACCCGGCTGATAAAGCTTTGGAGTTGTGTACTGAAAGCGATCTTTCGGAATGCCATCGATCCAAGTGTTCAGCTGTACCAACACTTCCTTTGTAACTTTGTCACGATTGGCCGGCGTCAATTGGTTCAGGTAGCGAAAGGCGTCTCGCAGGTTGTCGCTCTTTGTCTTCTTCGCTTGAATCGCCTGGTCGATAACTACCGCACGATCGTTGTTCCTCGCTTTGCGGCAGCCGGCAAGCGGTATGGAGCTGACAAGTAGCAGACACTGGAGGATTGAGTAGAAGAGGATTGAGTTCTTGAATGTCATCCGAGGTTTTCTCAGCGATAGTTCTGCGGCGGCTGGTGCGGGTGGTTATTGCTTGTTTAGCGTTCAAGCATTCTTCAGCAGTGTAGCTTTGCAAGCAGTGTAGCTTTGCAACTTGGTCTACCAACCCTTGGCTAAGTCTGAAATTTGCTTAAGTTGCTTCAGTAAGTCTTCTACGCGTGAAAGCGGCACCATGTTCGCTCCATCGCTGGGGGACTTATCCGGATCGGGATGAGTTTCCAGGAAAACGGCGTCGACTCCGACCGCAACAGCCGCTCGAGCCAAGGGCCAAACCATCTCGCGATTGCCACCTGTCGCTCCCCCGAGTCCGCCGGGCTGCTGGACGGAATGCGTTGCATCGAAAACAACTGGAACTCCCAATTGTCGCATCAGCGGCAGGGACTGCATGTCGTTTACCAGTCGTCCGTAGCCAAAGAACGTGCCGCGTTCACATAACATGATACCTGCTGCGTTCG
>JBGSJB010000773.1:0-9714 GCA_041742175.1 Pirellulaceae bacterium | reverse complement strand
TCCAATCCGAAACACGAGCCTGGGCTTGCGATGTCAACGAAACTCAACGCGGCGTCGACTGGCAAATGAAAATCGACGACGCGAGAATGAAACTGACCTCGGTCTACCCGAAGATTAAGCTGTGACGCAGCACTAGCCGATTTTTCCTTCTTGCGGACTTTTGTTGTTCGTTCGGTAACGCAGCAGATGTCTAGAGTTGATTTCTGGTTGGCGGGCAAGTGTGGAAGAGCGGCTAGCGCCTCTAGCTTATAAACAGAAGATCGGCTAGCGCCTCAGGCGCAAGAACAGAAGATCGGCTAGCGCCTCAGGCTCATTCTGTAAGTTGTGGGTGCGACCATCGAAACTTGCTACGGTGTTATCGGTAACCTTCGTGAATGCGGCGTAACTGGCGTTTGCTGCTTCGAGATGGAAGGTCGGTAACTGCTTCGCAACAATGCTGCTCTGCATGAGCCTGAGGCGCTAGCCGATTTTTCCTTCTTGCGGACTTTTGTTGTTCGTTCGGTAACGCAGCAGATGTCTAGAGTTGATTTCTGGTTGGCGGGCAAGTGTGGAAGAGCGGCTAGCGCCTTTAGCTTATAAACAGAAGATCGGCTAGCGCCTCAGGCTCATGACGTTGTTGATGGTGCTGGTGATGGTTCATCCGGAATTTTTGGGGCGTGCAATGTGCAGCGGAAGATTGCTCCGGCGACGGAATCGATGAGCTCGCAAGTCCCGCCGTGACGCTTGGCCAACTCGCGAGCGATGGACAAACCGATACCGGTTCCGGTGGGATCCTCAAGGCGATCAGTCAAACGCACAAAGGGTTTGAAGATCTGCTCGCGCATCCGCGCGGGGATGCCTGGTCCGCGATCGGCTATCGTGATTTCAACTTGGTCATCTAGAGTTCGCGTGGCGACCCGCACGAACTTGCCGCAGACAGCGTACTTCTCAGCGTTTCCGATTAAGTTCACTAAGATCTGCTCGACGGCTCCGCGATCTAGCATGCGTTTTCCCGGGCAGTTGAAAACGCGCTGGACTTCGAAGCCCAACTCAAACAGCTTCGGTTCGAACGTGGCGAGCGTCTCGGCCGCAATCGAATCGAGTTCTTCAGCACTGCGTTGCAACGCCTTCGTTGGAACCGGTCGCGCGAACTCGAGGACATTGTTGACTAACCGAGTCAACCGTTGGCTCTCGCTGCGTATGACCGATAGTCGCTCCTTCTGCAGCGATTCTTCGGGCGACCGGGACTCCTCGGGCTCTAGCGACTGCGCGACCAAATCGGCATACATGCAGATGTTTGTCAGCGGCGTGCGCAGTTCGTGCGAAACTTGATTGACGAACGATACGCGTTGCTGAGCCAACCGTATTTGACGATTCACGTTCAGCGTTACGAGCAGACCGGTCAGGATCAACGACAACGACAATCCGCTCACGGCCAGCCAGATAGGAACGCGCAGATCGTCGCCAGCCAACGAATCGCGATACGCGGCTGAAGCAAATTCGCGCAGTCGCCATCCTTCCAGCGGAGTACCCACCGCGATCTCAGCATCGGGCACCCGCCGCATCAGCTCGGTCCATTGTGATTGGGGCAACGAACTCCACTGGTGAACCACTTTGCCTTCCACATCCACCAGCTGCCGGAGCGATCGCTGTGATGCGTTCTCTGCCAACTTGCCCCCATCGTCGCTCGGGCTAACCTCGGCAAGCGCTGAAACGATGTCAGCCATCCAACGCGCCCGCGGCAGTACCGCTACCGCTTGCCAGCGCCCGTCCTGTTGCCAGGCATGGCCGATCATCAATCCGCGGCGATGGTACCATGTGACCCATTTCGACGACGGATAAGCGTTCGCATTGTCGAGCGTACCGTCTATGATCGCTGCATCGCGTCGGACTTTTTGTTGGTCTGACGCTGGAGGTTTAGAATCGGATTGCGAATAGAGCGAGTACTGCGCAGCCGCTTGGGTTGGTACGTTGCTTGGTGACAGCATCTGAGACTGGCTGGCATCGGCATCGCGAGAATTCGCCATCGGCATGCGTGGAAAGCGATCGCGAAGCATCTGCTGCGTCTCGTCGATGAGCGCTCTATCTTCCAGCGTGGCGCTGCGAAGTTCGCGCGGATAGTACAGCAACTGTTGCTCGCCATCGACAACGATTAGCATCCGAATCAGCGGACTGCGTTTCAGTTTCACGCAGTCGTTCAAGTCGCTGAGATCGACCGCAGCGATCGCCTTCTCAAGTTCAACTGCGTACTGATCAGTAACTCGCTTGATCGTCTGATTGACGGGCGATAGCTGCGAAGTCAGCAACTCTTGCACACGCGCCGTAGAACTGCGATCTCGCTGAGCGATCCAGAACTGCGCGAACACAGCGATCGTAATTACGGCCGCTGCGAGCGCAGTCCAAAGGGCTAAGAGCGAGCGATTCATAAGCTACGACAAGATGCCTTCGACGACTTCGCCATGAACGTCTGTCAGGCGTCGGTTGATGCCGTTGTGATAATACGTGAGCTGCTCGTGGTTAAGCCCCAGCAGATGCAAGATCGTAGCATGGAAGTCAGGAACAGTGACTTTGTTTTCAGCAACGAAGTAGCCGATCTCATCGGAGCTGCCATACTGCATCCCCTTTTGCACGCCCGCGCCGGCAAGGAAGCACGTGAAGGCGGTGGGGTGATGATCGCGGCCCGGCGAACCGATACCCTGCGTCACGGGACTGCGACCGAACTCGGTGGACCAAACGAACAGCGTGTCTTCCAGCATTCCACGCTGTTTCAAGTCGCGAATCAATGCCGCGACCGGTTTATCCATCGTCGCCGCCTGTTTATCGTGGTTCTCTTTGACGTTCTCATGTCCGTCCCAGTTAATGCGCGGTGAACCAAACGAACCGCCGTTAAGAATCTGCACAAATCGCACTCCGCGTTCAAGCAACCGTCGCGCGGTTAAACAGTTTCTCGCAAAGCCCATGTTGGCGGGCTCGTCGATGCCGTACATCTGCTGTGTCGCCGCTGATTCGCCGGACATATCGGTCGCTTCCGGAATGCTCATCTGCATCCGCGCCGCCAACTCGTAAGAACGCAATCGAGCAGTGAAGGCACCGTCACCGGCATGCGCGGCCGCAAATTCGCTGTTCATCTCCGCCAGCAGTCGCATATCCGCTTCGCGCGCTCCGGGCGAGACGCTATCGGGCGTGCGTAAGTCGGAGACCGGTTCAGCCGAGTTCGTTCGAAACGCAACGCCTTGATGATTCGCTGGCAAAAATCCGCTCGTCCAGTTGATGGAACCTCCCGCGGGCAGACCACGCGGATCGGGCAACACGACGAACGCAGGCAGATTCTCGTTCTCCGTTCCCAGACCATAACTCAACCAAGAACCCATGCAAGGAAAACCGTTCAGTGTAAAACCGCTGTTCATCTGAAATGCGGCTGGCGTGTGATTGTTGCTCTTGGCATACATCGAATGAATGAAACACAAGTCGTCAACGCAGCCGGCCAAGTGTGGCAATAAACTGCTGACCCAAGCGCCCGATTTGCCATGACGCTTGAAGTCGTAGACGTTCTTCATCAGACGCCCCGGTTGACCAAAGAAACCGAGGTTCTCGCCTTTGCCCTCCAGCGACTTGCCATCCAACCGCTCCAATTCCGGTTTGTAGTCGAACGTATCGAGATGGCTAACTCCACCCGCGCAGAAAACTTGGACAACGCGTTTCGCTTTCGGCGCGAAGTGTGGTGGCAGAGCCGACGCGGCTCGCAGCTTGGACGCATCAAGCCCGTGCGCGTCTCGGTTCAGCATCCAAGCGAGTGCGATTGCACCGAGTCCACCGCCTGCGTTCCACAGAAAATGGCGACGTGGGAGAGGGATCAAGTCAGCGGTTACTTTAGCGGACATAAATGAACTCCGTTGAATTTAACAAGGCCCAACTAACACTTTTCAAATCACGTTCTTTAGCCGCCGCAACAGCGCGAGCAGCTTCAACAGCGGTGGGCTTCCGTCCCAACGTCAGCCGATAAGCATAGTCGATCGCCGCGCCGACGTCGTTGTCAGACTTCTTTAAAACGCGTTCGGCCAATCGCGCGCTCATCCGCTGCACAAATGCACTGTTCATCAACTCGAGTGCTTGCAACGGAGTTGTAGTCGTTCCACGTCGCGGCGTCTTTACTCCGGGATCAGGACAATCGAACGCATCGAGCAGTGGATCTTTGCCGCTGTTGACGTTGATGCGATACACCGTGCGACGATTGAACTCAGGTTCATTGCGGTCGACTGGCGTATAAAAAGTTGCGTTGAATTCGGTGGTGATAAACGGACGAAAACCGGGACCACCGGCTGCTGCGTTCAACGAGCCGCTGGCTGCTAACATCGCATCGCGAATCGCTTCCGCTTCCAGTCGCTGCGGAGTGAATCGCCACAGCAGTTGATTGTCTGCATCGACCGCCGCAGCATCAGGGTCGAAGTTCGATGATTGCTGATACGTGGCTGAGTTCACGATCAGTCGATGCAGCGTCTTGACGCTCCAACCGCTCTCGATCAACTGAGTCGCTAACCAGTCGAGCAGCTCCGGATGGCTTGGCGGACTGCCCCCAGCGCCGAAGTCGTTGGGTGTAGCAACCAAGCCTTGTCCAAAGTGGAGGTACCAAATACGGTTCGCCATCACGCGGGCTGGCAACGGATTGCGCGGATCGCTCAACCAATCTGCGAACTTCAGCCGTCGTTCAGCTTCCGGTGCGTCGGCGGCGAGTCCGAACTCGGCACTCAAATTCTCAATCGCAGCCAGCGCACCTGGCGCGACAACTTCGGCAGGCGACGTCACTTCACCGCGCTTCAGCCGCTGCGTTGGTTCCGGTTGCACGCGCGTTCCCACGTAGGAAACGGGCAACGCAACTTTGTCGAACTCAGCCAGATCGCGCCGCGCTGCATCAGCTCCCGCTAGTGCGTCTCTGTATGCATTGAATTGTTCTGGCCTTAGACTTGCCAACAGCTCAGAGCGCGTCATCGAGTTGCCGTCGGCTTGAAACGACGCCATGACTTCGGGTGCTGACAGAGCTCGATCGTACAGAGCCGCGCGTTTGATTTCGCCTCTTAACCAAGGTCGCCCGCCGCCGGTATGCCGCATTCCCAATAGCACATGCGATCGCCCTGCCTCAAACGTCTGCAAGGGAGTTACTGGTTTGTAAGGCTTGCCGACCGCTTCTCCATTGCGATAAAAAGCGATGTTGCCGTCGGTGGAATAAACGACTGCTACATGCACGAACGCGCGCTCATCGGACTGCTCATCGGCGATTGCTAAGGGCTGCGTTCGTTGGAAGCCATCGCTACCGACCATCCATTTGCGCGGTTGCTGTTCGCCGAATACGATCGCATCAAAGACACTTCCACTTTCGCTTTCGATCGAGATCGCTGCACCGCCTCGCTGGTCAAGATCATCTAAAGCCACCCAGGCTTCCAGCGTTTTCGCTTGCAACGTTTTCGATAGCGGAGCCGATTTAAAGTGCGCGCCATCGTGCGGCAACTTTAAGACGCCGTCTTCAATCTTCGCTCCGCCCAGTAGTTCACCAGCCATGTCACCAGCAAGGCCACTGGCTGGCGCTTCGGGCGATGTCCCATCGAACGTCCATTGCGCGAATGGCTCGGGTCCTAGCGTCTTCGAAGTGGAAACGCGGTTGGCTGCGATCGCCGCGCGCGCAGTAGACTCGAGGTCTGCAATCCGCTTGTTGACTGCGTCGAGCTTTTGTTGCATCGCCATCCGCTTCTGCGCGCGAGCTCGTTTTTCTGCGTCGCTGGCGATCGCGCGCTCGCCATGCTTGACGCCTTCAAACACCGACTTGATGCGATAATACTCATCGTGCGAAATCGGATCGAACTTGTGAGCGTGGCAACGTGCGCAATTGATTGTCAGCCCCAAGAAGGTTTGGCTGACCACACCGATTAAATCTTCAAGTTCATCTTCGCGCGTTACGGCTCGCTGCGTTGCATTCTTCTGACTGTTGCCCGCTTGATCATAAGGACCACACACGAGCAGACTTGTCGCTACAATGCCATCTCTGGTTACCGGTTCGATCACATCGCCCGCGATCTGTTCACGCATGAATTGATCGTAAGGCTTGTCATGGTTGAAACTTTTGATCACGTAATCGCGGTAGTGCCAAGCGTTATCGCGCAACCGATCGTACTCAAAGCCTTGGCTTTCCGTGAAACGCACAACATCTAACCAGTGACGCGCCCAGCGCTCGCCATAGTGTTGCGAATCCAGCAAACGGTTTACCAACGTCGCGTATGCATCTGGAGACTTGTCGGCGACGAAGTCATCGATCTGCTGCGGCGTTGGCGGCAAGCCAATCAAGTCGAAAGTCAACCGACGAATCAAAGTGCGTCGATCGGCAGGCGCCGCACTGCGCAGTTGCTTGACGCTTAACGCTTGTTGAACGAACGCATCAATTGGGTTCGTCGAGTCGCTCGGTACGGTCGGCTTGACGAGTGGTTGCAACGACCAGTGCTTGGATTTTGTATCGCCAGCGAACTGATCGGGCCAAGATGCACCTTGATCGATCCACGTGCGCAGCGTCTCCAGTTCGCCTTCGACGAGTCGGTCGTAACCCGAGTTGTGGGGCGGCATCAGCAATTCCGGTTCGTCGCCATTGACATAGCGGAAAAGCGGACTGCTGGTTGCGTCGCCAGCGATGATCGTTCGCTCACCGAGGTCACCGCCTTTGAAAGCGTTTTCGCGCAGGTTCAATTGAAATCCGCTTTCGCGCTTTTCTGGTCCGTGGCAGTCATAGCAATGCGACTGAAAGATCGGCAGCACTTCACTTTCGAAGTCGACTTGCGCCGAGCACGGAAGCCAAAGCGAACACCACAGTACAGCTAAGCTGCACGACTTAATAACTCTCATAACTGACCGCCCATCAAGTCGCCGAGTTCCGAACACTCTCGGTCAGTGTAAACCACCGCAGGCCCTTGTGCGACCGAGCCCGTCGCAACTGAGCCTGCAGCGTCGGCGGCAGATTCGATGTGTATAAGAGAACGACTCGTAAATCACGGCCTATAAAACATGGCCCGTTATTTGCTGAAGCAGTTTAGCTTAAGGTCGCCGGACGATGGAAGCGGCGACACGACTTACACAACTAGAAATTAGCTGACAAGAAATTAGCTGACAAGAAGGATAGATGATGAGTAAAGCCCTGCGAGGTTTGGTTGCTGGAGTGGGCGCGTGGAAAATGGGAGGCGGTTGCTTGTCTACAATTCTCATCTTCGCCGTACTGTGGTGGTTGCTCGGCAACTTCAACGTGTTTCAGTAGTTCGCGTTGCGGCAGGTTGCGCGACCATCAACCGCACTGCGGCTCCATCGCTCTCAAGTTCACGTTGGTACTTCGCTTAACTGCCAAGCTACCGGTTTCATTATCGTTTGTCGCCAACGATCGGAAGCGGTTTGTCGACACCGTCTGCAATAGCATCAAACTTGTATCCAAGCGCGTGCGAAACAGTCGCAGCTACTTGAGACTGTCGAAATCTGCCATCCCGATCAATGCCGGTCTTACACAGACCGGCACCGAAAGCAGCAATCCAAATGTGATCGGATCCTGGTAGATGAACTCCGTGGTTCTTCCAACCTTCGCGGCCATCACCTCGTCCATGATCCGTGGTCACGATGAACAGAGTTTTGTGCTTATAAGCTTCCAAGTTCTGGGTGGTTTCCCAAATCATGCGGATGAAGTTGTCGTTTTGTTGAGCGGTGAGCAGATAGCGGTCGTACCTTCCCTCGTGCGCCCAATCGTCTGTCTCTCCAAGTGCGACGTAAAGGACGCGAGGCTGGTTTGTCTTCAGTTCTTCGATCGCGCCGCTAGCTGTGAGCACATCATATCGAACGCCATCCCATTGATGAAACAGCTCTTTAGAGACGAGATTAAGCGCTGCAACTCGCTCAGCGTTACCCACGGTAAAGTCTTGCCAACCTGCATTGACAGGTATGCCGCTTCGCTGGTCGTTAACGATAAACGGAAAGACATCCCAAGACCCATACACGGCAACTTTCTTGGCAAGCTCGGGCTGCTCATTCAGATACTCAAGTACGGTAACATTTGAATTGTATTTTTTATCATTGCTGGCGATCCTTGCGTCCGCGCGTCCGCAGAGTATCTCGTTGTAGCCCGGATATGAGAAGAACAATCCGTTAGTAACCAACACCTCGCTGTTCCGACTAAGATCGCCAGCTATCCAGCCTTGGTCGCTGCTACACTGTTGCCAAAGAAACGGAAGTAAAGTGGTACGTCGGCTCACTTCATCATCGCGCCAATACCTCGCTTTGAGTTCCTCGGGGTTTTGTACTCCATTCTCCTTGACCATCAATCGCTGGTCCGCACCGCTAAAGACCTCTTCACCGCGCAGTCCATCCAGCGTGATCAACACCACATTGGTCGCCGTTTCAGGCATGCGTTGCCCAACCACCGACTGTTCAAGCAGGCGACCAGCGAGCAGGAAAACAACTAGAAATAAAAATTTAGTTCTCACCGCATTCATCAAGTCTTAATAAAGTATGCATGCCCCTGCGGTATTCTAAATGTCCGCTTCCACTTCCGTTGAACGTAGACGGAACCAAATTACGACAAACGAAGCTGTAATATAAATCAACTTTGCAACATAGCAAGAATTTCTACATTCGTAAGAGGGCTTTGTCCATGCGCGTCTCATTTAAAGTCATTGTGTCAGTGCTGTTAGCTACGGTGATGAGTACTCAGAGTGATTTGCAGGCGCATGATGGCGAGCATAAAGTCGTTGCAGTCAAGCCAGCGGATTATTACAAGCCGACTGCGATGCCTGATCGCGTTGTGCTGACGCTCAACGGTGATCCTCGCACTCAAGCGGCGGTGACTTGGCGAACGTCGACTGAAGTGCACAAGGCGCTGGCGGAGATCGCTGAGGCACAAGCCAATCCTTACTTCTCTGAAAAATCAAAACCGATCGAAGCGACCACACAGGCTCTCAAGACGGACATCAACGAGGCTCATTTTCACACCGTGAAGTTCGAAGGGCTAAAGCCCGGCGTGAAGTATGCGTACCGCGTGGGCGACGGAACGAATTGGAGCGAGTGGTTCCATTTCAAGACGGCTGCAGCAACCAATGAACCGTTTTCATTCATCTACTTCGGTGATGCGCAAAACAATGTTCGTTCCATGTGGTCGCGAGTCATTCGCGAGGCTTACTCGGATGCACCCAAGGCCGCTTTCTTGCTGCACGCAGGTGATCTGATCAATACAGCTGAAGCAGACGCAGAATGGGGCGAGTGGTTTGGGGCTGGGGCTTGGATCAATGCGATGATGCCCAACATTGCTATTCCCGGTAATCATGAGATGGCCAAGGGAGCGGACGGATCCAAGAAGCTATCGCATCATTGGCGACCGCAATTTGAGTTGCCGATGAACGGCCCCGCTGGTCTCGAAGAGTCGTGCTACACGATCGCTTATCACAACATGCTGATCGTCGGCATGAACAGCAACGAGCAGCAGGAGTTGCAAGCCGAGTGGCTGGATAAAGTGCTGGCGGCTAACAAACTCGAGTGGGTAGTGTGCACTTTCCATCACCCGATCTTCTCGACTGGCAAAGACCGCGATAACGCAGAGTTGCGAGCGTTGTGGAAGCCAATCTTTGACAAGTACAAAGTTGACCTCGTGCTACAAGGCCACGATCACACGTACGGTCGCACTGGATTGAGCGTCCCTTCAACTCTAGAGAAGGAAGAGGCGGTAAC
>JBGSJB010000772.1:0-2569 GCA_041742175.1 Pirellulaceae bacterium | reverse complement strand
TCCAGTGACATGAATCACTACGCATCTGACGTCGAGAACCGCCGGCGAGATCGCATGGCGCTGGACGCTCTTTCGACTTGCGATCCGCAGCACTTACTCACCACATGCAAAGAAAAAGAGATCAGTATGTGCGGCGTGATTCCGGCGGCTTTGGTGATGGAGACACTTCGCCAACTCGGAAAGGAGTTCCATGTGCAGGAGCTCGAGTATGCGACCAGTGGTGATGTCTCAGGCGATCGCTCGCAAGTAGTTGGCTATGCAGGTGTCATGCTGCTGTCCAAGTGAGCTCAGTTCAAATTCAAGGCGTTTGATTCGGTATCGAAATGGACTGTATCGAAGTAGTGTAGAAAGCTTTATCCGTGTCGAATGTGCCGTGGTACGAACTGAATTCAACAGACCGATTGCTAACTCCGTGCTTGCTGGTCTATCCGCAGCTTATTCGACAGAACTTGCGTGAGTCGATTCGGATCGCCAGGAGTGCAGATCGATTGCGGTTGCATGTGAAGACGCACAAAACTCCGCAAATCGTGAAAATGGAAATCGAAGCGGGAATTTCAAAACACAAATGTGCAACGCTTTACGAAGCGGCGATGTTAGCTGAATGCGGCGCGGCGGATGTTCTCATCGCTTATCCCTTGGTGGGACCAGCCATTGCGAAGCTGGTTCAGCTAATTGAAACTTATCCTCGAACACAGTTTCGTTGCACCGTCGACAACCTCGGTTCACTGGAGCAACTTGAGGAGGCTCTGCAAGTCGCAAACCAAATCGTTGACGTGTTGGTAGACATCGATACAGGAATGCACCGAACTGGAATCGTCGCTGGCGAGCCAGCGATGAAACTTTATGCAGAAGTTGCACGTCGCTCACATGTAACGGCGGGTGGTTTGCACATTTACGACGGTCAGAATCATCAACCAAGTGAGTCGGAACGAATTGAAGCCGTTCGCGAATTGATGGTCCCAGTAAATCAGATGGTTGACGAACTTCAGCGCAGGGGTCTAGTTGTTCCGCGACTTGTTTGCGGTGGAACTCCAACTTTCCCGATGTATGCGGCGTTGAGTAACGTGGGCTTAGAGTGTTCACCAGGCACATGTGTACTGTCAGATTACAACTATGGCCGCAACTATGACGACATGGCTTGTATACAGCCAGCGGCGGTGCTGCTTGCACGCGTCATCAGCAAGTGCAGCGACAATCGCGTCACAATTGATTTGGGATATAAGGCGGTCTCAGGCGATCAGCCAGCGGGACGTCGATGTCATATTCTGAACATCGCAGACGCGAAGGAGGTTGGGCACAGTGAAGAGCATTTGATCATTGAAACCTCGGCAGCCTCTTCGCTGAAAATTGGTGATGCTGTTTATGCGCTGCCTGCTCACGTGTGCCCGACCGTTGCGCTTCACAGTCATCTACTTGTTGTCGAAGGCCGCGATGTCATTGAGCGCTGGGAAGTGGCAGCTCGCAATCGTTTCTATTGATCGGTTGTGTTCGCCCGGCCATTCAGTGGCTGCCAACGCGTTTCGCTTCGAGCTAACCGAAACTCGTTTGCACTGTGGTGGGCGTACTTTGGTTACTTCGAGTCATTGGTTAATCCACTGTTCTACTTGGATTAATGACTGCGTTCGCACTGGCAAAGCACAGTGGCACACGACCAGCCGGCAGTGCAGCCCCCAAACATTCTTGCCTACTCGTGCTCTGTAGAATATTGAGATTGCTGCCAAAAATCTCACTATTTGGCAAGTGGTCTCAGCTCGATATTTCGAGATTGCTCGAATCTCTTTAGACCTACTCGCCGATCTGCATGTGGAAAATACTGCGCTGTTTTAAGGTGATCGTCGAAGAGAGTTCGTTTTTACGCAAATCAAAGAAAGTTTGGGTTGAGAAACGCCGCACTGCAACTATTCTGAACCTACTATTCAAAGCTACTCTGTCGGTGGTTTCGTACCGCCGCCAGGGTAGATAGACAAGTTGACAACTTGATACGCAGCGTGTTTACGTGGCACCTTTTGCCACTTTGATTGTCTCAGGAGATAGTGATGAAAGTTCGTGTGTTTTTGTTGGGTTTGATCGCGATCATGGCTGCTAGCAGCCAAGCATCAGCAGGCGGTCTTCTCAAGGGTCGTTTCGGTAAGGGGTGCGGTGCTGCATCCAGTCAATGCGATTCAGGATGTGCAGCAAGTTCTTCCGTATCCTCATGTGGTAGCGGATGTGGTGAAGCGGCTCCAGCGAGCTGCGACAGCGGTTGTGGTGCACCTGCATCAAGCGGCTGTGATAGTGGTTGTGGTGCTCCTGTTTCGTCAGGTTGCGACAGCGGTTGCGGTTCGGCGTCGGTATCGAGCGGTTGCGGCAGCAACGCTGGTTGCGGATCAGTTGAAGGCGGATGCGGATCGTCAGTTAGCTATGTTGAGAAGACCGTAATGGTTCCTCAACAGTTCACTGAAATGAAGACCGTTACCAAGACTCTGACTCGTCAAGAAGCGCGCACTCGCACTTATACAGTCACGAAGCAAGTTCCACGTACTGAGACCAAGACACAGGACTACACTGTTCAAGTGCCTGTTCAACAGAC
>JBGSJB010000771.1:0-11057 GCA_041742175.1 Pirellulaceae bacterium | reverse complement strand
GGCCATAACGTCGAAGGTGTTGAGACGATGGCGATGTCTTACTATCCAAATGAAGCGGAGCCGCTTTGGAGCAAGTACTCGACGGCGTCGATCATCCACACGTTGAACGTCTACAGTCGCTACACGTTCGGCTACCCCTATCCGACAGCTATCAGCGTCAATGGGCCGATTGGCGGGATGGAGTATCCGATGATTTGCTTTAATGGCCCGCGACCGCAAAGCGATGGCACTTATTCGGCTCGCACCAAGTACGCGCTGATTACTGTGATCATTCACGAAGTTGGGCACAACTACTTTCCGATGATCGTGAACAGCGACGAACGTCAGTGGACTTGGATGGACGAAGGTATTAATACTTTCTTGCAATACTTGGCTGAGCAAGAATGGGAAGAGGGTTACCCATCGCAGCGCGGCGAACCGGCGGCGATCACTCCTTACATGTTGAGTTCGGCGCAGGTGCCGATCATGACGGGCAGCGAGTCTATTTTGCAGTTTGGCGAGAACGCTTATGCGAAACCGGCAACTGCGCTGAACATACTTCGTGAAACAGTGCTCGGTCGCGAGCTCTTCGATTACGCATTCAAAGAGTATTCACGCCGCTGGATGTTCAAGCGACCGATGCCGGCCGATTTCTTCCGCACGATGGAAGACGCATCGGGTGTCGATCTCGATTGGTTCTGGCGCGGTTGGTTCTACTCGACAGATCACTGCGATATTTCGATCGACGAAGTACTCTGGTCGATCCCTGATGACACCGACCCAGACAAAGAAGCGATGCGCCGCCGTGAAGCGAACGAGAACACGCCTCCAACCATGTCTGAGTCGCGTAACAAACCATTACCTAAGTTCGTCGACCGTATTCCTGAATTGAAGGATTTTTACAATTCGTACGATCCGAACGAAGTTACCGAAGATCAGCGCGAGGCGTATCAGCGTTTCGTCGAGAAGCTCACGGATGAAGAGCGGGCGATGATCGAATCGAAAAAGAACTTCTACACAGTGAAGCTGAAGAACCTTGGCGGCTTGGTGATGCCGATTGTGTTGCGTGTCGAGTACGAAGATGGCAGCGAGCAAGTCATTCGTTTGCCGGCTGAAATCTGGCAGCGCAACGCACTTGAGACTTCGACCGGTTTTATGTCAGAGAAGTTGATGAAGAGTATTGAACTCGATCCGTATCGTGAAATTGCTGATGCGAATCGCGATAACAATCACTTCCCCGAGAAATTTGAGCCCAGCCGTTTTCAGCTCTACAAAGCTGGCGAGCGCGAAGGCCGACGCGGCGGCGGTGGCGGCGAAAATCCTATGCAAGCTGTGAAACGTCGCGAAGAGGAAGCTGCCAAGAAGAAAGCTGCCGCGGAAGCGAAGACTGCGGCTGAAGCGAAAGCTGAGTCAGAGAAAGGCTCTTCGGACGCAAAGAGCGACGAGTCGGTAAAGCCAACGGAGAAGGCTGAAGCGACCGAAGCAAAATCTGACTCGAAGCCAGATGCTGCGAAGGAGAAAGAGATGAAGCGAAAGGCCAAGAAGCTGAAACGCGAAAAAGCGAAGGTCGAGTAGCGTCAACAGCGATTAACCGTGCGGGCAACGCCCCGCATTTGCGCGGGTGCGAACGTGATGCGAGCGCGGCCTGTTGGGCACGCGGTTAAAGGAAATAAGAGTCTACGACGAAACCTATAGTCCAACGGCTCGTAGGGTTCCACACGCGGCAGCGCACAAGTTAGTATGGGAACAACAACGATTCTCATACTTGACTGAACGTAAAACTATGACGCAAATCGCGCGCGCTGCGGCCGCTTTTTTCATTCTGACTGTTGGTGCATTTGTCATGGCGCAAGAATCCTCCGGCGGGCACTTGGTGATCGTCGGGGGCGGCTTGCGGCCGGACAACAGAGCGGTGTTCGAGAAGCTCGTTGAGTTCGCTGGTGGAGCGGAGGCGGCGCGATTCGTGGTGTTGCCGACAGCCAGCGTATCGACGGTCGATTCTTACGATGTGTGCAAGTACTTGACGACTTATGGCGTGTCGGCAGAACGCTCTGAAGTATTGTTGGTCACGCAGCAGAACGCGGCAACTTCAGTCGCTAATGAAGCGATCTTGGCGAAAGTTAGAGCCGCTACGGGTGTGTTCCTATCGGGCGGCGATCAGCGACGATTGGTTCGTTTACTGACGAAAGCCGATGGGAGCGATACGCCGCTGTTAGCTGAGATTCGAAATGTCTATGCGCGCGGAGGCGTTATTGGTGGAACAAGCGCGGGTGCTTCGGCTCAGAGCGCGACCATGTTAGCGGTGTCGGGTCTACACGATATTTTGATCGACGAAGGGCTCGATACACTCGACTTTGGTATCACCTCGCACACCGACCAGCGAGGGTTGCTGCTGACCCGAGGCTTTGGATTCTTTAAGTCTGGAATCGTCGATCAACATTTCACACAGTTTCGCGTTCGGCTGGGCAGATTGACAAGAGCTACGGCGGACAGTGGCGTTCCGTTTGGCTTCGGTATCGATGAGAACACCGCGCTTTTGGTGGCCAGCGACGGTCCGATTCAAATTGCAGGCGCTGGTGCCGTAACAATTGTAAAGCCGGGCGAAGCCCGTGGTGTTGACGGACCTTGCGGTTACAAGATCAGCAACGTGTCGGTAACGATGTTGTCTGCGGGCGACACGTTTGATCCGGTTTCCGGTGCGGTTACGATCGACCCGATTAAGCCGCTGTTGGTGCGCGAAAAAGCTGAGTATGACGGGAATTTTTTGATCAACGACATCGCTGGTGGCGGTGCGGTTCCGTTCGCTTTAGTTGCTGGACTGGCAGAAAATACAGCCGAGGTGCAAGAAGCGCTTTCGATTAAATTTCACGGCAGCTACATGCACGGTTATCGCTTCACTTTTCGCAAACGCCCGACCACCGAAGCTTACGGAGGGATCATTGATGAAAAGTGGACTTACAGTGTAGTCGATGTGCAGTTGGACATCGTTCCGATCGCAGCGGGGCTTGAGCCAGCCGAGAAGCATCGATCAGTGGATGTGCCTGACGGTGAAGTTGGCCAAGCCTTAACTGCGATTGCGTTCCGGGGATTAATGCCAGCGGACCAACAACGCAAATTCCGTCCTGACGACGCGATTACACGTGGTGAGTTCGCTTGTGCGTTAGCTAGAAGTGCGCACTTGCCAGCTTCGCATCTGGCTGCGCCATCGATTCAAGACCTGAACGAAGAGAAATTCGAGGCCGCAGAGATCCGACGGGTTGTCGCAGCAGGATGGATGCGGTTGGACGCGGCGCAGCGTTTTGAGGTGCATTCGAACGTTAACGGCAGCGATGCAGCGACCGCACTTAGAAAACTGGTTGCGATCGGCGCGCTTTCGACGGACGCTAAACTAGCGAAAAAGTTAGATGACTTGCAGCACTCAGGCGATGAGCCAGTAACCCGATCGCAAATCGGACAACTGCTCTTCGACATTTTGCTGCCATCGTTAAATAAATGAAACCTAGTGCTCTAACTCCGACGCACTTTTCAGTACTTCGTCGCCATCGTCTTGCTCAATTAGGTAGGCGGGCTCGTCTTCTGTTGCATTGCGAGTGATCTTCGAGCCTTTGATTGTGCGCGTTACGCTCTCTTTGAACGTTTCCTTGATCGTACCTTCTGCAGTGCTGCCGCTCCACTTCCAGCTTACCTTTTGGCCGACGCGAAAATGCTGACTCATGGCTTCTACCTTTTGTGCGTTACTTTGGTCAGCGTCGGGCGTCAGTTCCCAAACATCCGTAACAACGTTGACTAGCTGAACAGCTCTGCGATTGGCGTGCCACCATCGGTAATCGGTACAGGTCGATTGCCGTCATAAAGCTCTGTTGCATAATCGATTCCCAGCGCATGGTAGATGGTCGCGTGAAAATCGGGGATCGAAACGGGGCGTTCAACGACTTGTTTCGAAAGTTCGTCGGTAACGCCGATGGCACCGAGGTGATTCAAACCGCCGCCGGCAAGCACCATACTGAAGGTCGATGACTGGTGTCCGCGCCCTCCTTTACCATCGAATTCAGCGGGTCGACCGAACTCGGTTCCGATGACAATCAAAGTGCGATCCAGTCGCTTGCGAGCTTCGAGATCATCAATCAGTGCGGCGAGGGCTTGATCGAGTTCTTCGATAAGCGTCCATTGATTCTGCTGACCTTCCTGATGTGTGTCCCAGCCGGTGCCATTTACAAAGTTCAAGTTATGAGCGACTTCAACGAAACTCACACCGCTCTCGGTCAGGCGCCGCGCGAGCAAACAACGCTGACCGAACTCGGAACCGTAGAGCGTTCGAGTGTCAGCCGACTCGTTTGTCAGATCAAACACCTTCATGAATTCTTTGCTGGACAGTCGCATGCTTTCAGCGAGTGCATCGTCGTAGGCTCGCAACTCTGACGAGTCGGACCGATTTGCCAAAGCGGTTGGACGCACCGCGGAAAGCAATTGTTCGCGTCGCAATGCGCGCTCGGGCGTAACGTAGCTAGGACGCGTCAAACCGCGTGGACCGGACTGCAAATCGGTCAGGTACAAGTAACCGTGTTTAGTCCCAAGGAACCCCGGGCTGCGCGAAACGTTTGGGTAACCGATCACGACGTAAGCGGGCGCGTTGCTATCGCCGGCGCTGCGTTCATGGGCGATAGCGGAACCGATCGACGGATATTGGATGGTTCCGTTTACCGGACGACCAACGTGAACCCAATACACGGCTGCTGCGTGCTCATCGATCATCTCATGGTGTACTGAGCGAACCGCCGTGACACGATCCATCCGAGCGGCTGTGCGTTTAAGGTGCTCGCAAACTTGAACTCCGGGAATCACCGTATCGATCGAATCGTAATCGGAGCCCGGCTTTCGGTCTTTCGAGCTTCCTCTTTGTTTAGGATCGAACGTGTCGATTTGCGCCATGCCTCCACCGAGCCAGATGAAGATCACCGATTCAGCTTTTCCAGCCGCAGGCACTTTGCTTTCGTGGGGCGCGTTCTCTTGGCTTGCTGCCAATAAGTCCTTCATGGAATTGGGCAGCAGCAGTCCCGAAGCGGTGACCATTCCCGAAGCGGCCAAGAAATTGCGACGGTCCATTTGCAAACGCCTTGAATTGGTGGGCTGAAGTTTGAAGCTTTAATGATAGTCGATTTGGCTTGGGAGTTGTCAAGCGCTTTGTCGCGGCTTTAAGGGCGTACGACTTGAACTAAAGTAGCTCCTCACTAGAAGCTACGCTACAATTCCAGAGAAGCTGTACGAAACTATCGTTTTGCGACCCAAACTAGGCCACTTTTGAGCTATTTAGCATAAACCAAATGTACCAAACACGCCGCCAACGCCCCGAATGGTATTCAACATCGATTCGGATAAGGTATAAATGTGCGATAGCTACCTATCTGGAAAGCATACTACGCCGCAATGATGCCATCTGCCGATTGAGTATCCCCGACCGGAAACGCTCCTCCCTTTCATGATTTCGGTGCTTAAGCATGGACAACGCCAGCGACCCGTTTGTCGTATCACAATTGAGTCTGATATTGGAATCGTCGAGCGTCAATATTTTCACGCTCGACGGCAATCATCGGTACGCGTGGTTCAATCGCGTGCACGCGAAGGTTATGAAAGAAATTTGGGGAGTTGAATTGGCGGTTGGAATGGATTTCTTGGAGGCGGTAATTCAGGACGATCAAGATCGCGCGAAGGCACAAACCAGTTTTGACCGCGTGTTGGCTGGCGAAGAACTGTTGCTGGTTGAGGCGTTTGGCAATCTGCCGGATCGAAGGTTGTTTGAGAATCGATACAGTCCAACGCGGCTTGAGAATGGCGAGATCGCCGGCGTGACCGTTTTCGCTGTCGACGTAACAGAGCGTGTGCAATTGGCGGAAGAGCGCGTGGCACTCGATCGGATGCTTCTGGAATCGTCGCAGTTAGAGAGCCTCGGTTTGATGGTAGGTTGCGTTGCGCACGACTTCAATAATCTCTTGGTTCCGATTCTGCTAAGCGCTGAGATGGCGAAGAGTGCGACCGATGCGGTTGAACCGATTGGAGAGTATCTCGACACGATTGTTGAGAGTACCAAGAGCGCGGCCGACTTGACGAAACAACTGCTCAACTTCTCGAATAACGGCAACGCTAGCCAAGAACTACTCGACCTCAATGAATTGATTCGCGGTGCGACGGAGTTGGCGAAAGTGTCGGTCCGGCGGCGAGCTCGTTTGAAAATAACGTTGACTGAACAGCAGCTTTTGGCTTGGGCGAATCCGGCTCAGATGCGGCAGGTGATACTGAACTTGCTGATCAATGCTTCGGAAGCAACGCACGGCCCGCATCCTCGCGTCGAAATTGAAACGAGTACGTTACGAGTTACTGGTGCGGTTGAAAGTCAAGTGATATGTCCGGAGCGAGTTGCGATTGGAGACTACGCCGTTGTGACGGTGATCGATAATGGATGTGGAATGACCGGCGAGCAACTTAGCCAGATCTTTGAGCCTTTCTACTCGACGAAGGGAACCGGCAGAGGTTTGGGACTGACCGCGATTCAAGGCATTCTGCGTTCGCATCGCGGATTCTTGGCGATTGAAAGTTCAGCGGGACGCGGTAGCATCTTCCGAGTTGGCGTTCCTTTAGCTTCAGCATCGGTCGCCGAGATTAGCGAGCAGGTGCCAGACCCACAAATGGTTGCTGAGTCGTCGGCAAGTTCGATGCGGCTTTTGATAGCCGACGATAACGAACGCGTATTGAACTGCTTGGAAGGCATATGCAAACGATTGGGTCATGACGTGGTGACGGCTTCATGCGGCATACGCGCGATCGTTGCGGCGACGTCGGGTGTATTCGATCTGATCTTGCTAGACGCGAACATGATGGATGTCGGTTACGAAGAGATACTGAAGGCGATACCGTCGAGCATGTCGACTCCGGTTGCGCTGATGAGCGGCGAGGTTCACGATGCGGCGCTAGTGGCTAATCCGCGCGTCCACAGCGTTTTGGTTAAGCCGTTTACGATCGAAAGCCTGCTGTCGTTGCTTGTTCGCTTCAAGCCGAGGGCGAGTAGTTACTCGAAGGCGATGCCGGTACAAAACGTCAGTGACTACTAAGGCTGCGCGAATGGGCTTGCAGTCGATGTAGCGAATGTTTGGATCGTTACGGCTGGGAAGTCTGTTTTGCGAATTTTTGGGTGCAGGTTCGAGCCGCATTGTGCTTTGACGTCAAGCGATTTCGTGGTGAGCTACAATCAAGGGGTCCTCTCTTCGAACCAACTTTGCCACCGCGACGCTCGCAAAGCAGCCATGCCGTGAACCGCCACGCTGAAAATCGTCAGTATGCAATGTCTCAGGATGCAATAAAGCGGAGTGGAGTTCTGCAAGCGCGTACGCGAATCGCGATCAAATTGTTCGTGCTTGTGCTTGGGACCGTCGTCGCAATCGATACCGCTCCCGTGGGCATGGTCGCCAGCGATGGTCCGTTCGGATTCGTGTACGAGCTGAAGGTTCGCTTGCGACCTTATCTTCGAGCGGTTGGGCTTTGGCAAGGCGAGTGGCAATTGTTCGCGCCGGATCCTGTGTTGAGCAACAACTGGTGGACGGTTGAAGCCAAAGGAAAACTGGCCGTGGAGTTGGCAAACGAAGAGGGAATTTTCGTCGCTGGTACCGAGCCGAATGAGCAATTCAGCTGGAATACTCCATTTTGGGGCGAGGTCAGCGCGCTGGAAAAAACTTTCAAACGCCGACACGTTGCTTACTTTCGTCGTATGTCCGATTTTCCGCGAATCGTCGTGCGCGATTACATGGACTACTGGGTTCGCCAGCGATTCGGCGATCGAGTTCGACCGCTGCGCGAGCAACCCAGCGAGTATGAAAATGGCGTTCGGATCGCTGACAAGACTTTCGATGAACCAGCCGACTTGGAATTAATCGTTTATCGAAATGAGATGAAGCTCGCGTTCCCTGACGACGGATCGCTGCCGAATCGCGAAGAAACGGTGTGGATGTCCGTTACCGAAAAGTATGTGCATCGGAGATACGGCAAGTGATCGAGTTATGGCGTCGTATCAATTCGACATTCGATCGTTTTCTATTTGCCAGTTGCGATCCAGTGATGTGCTCGGTTCTGCGCATCGCGGTGGGTTTTTTAGCTTGCGTCTACGCGCTTGGTTGGTTGCCTGACGGAGTGTTGTGGTTCTCGAATGAAGGTGTTTTGCAGGCGCGGACGTCGGAGATTCTGCATAACGGTCAGTACAAGTCGCTGTATCACTTGATGCCTCAAGATCCAGTGTTCGCGCAAGCCGGCATGGTCCTGTTACTGGTTCAAAGTGTGCTGCTATTACTCGGTGTGGCTGGACGCTTTCAAGCCGCTTGTATCTTTTTTCTGCTCACCTCCTTTCAGCACCGAAACGTTTTGATCGTCGACGGGCAAGATTCGGTCATGCGATGGTTGATCTTTTTTTTGATTTTCATGCCTGTCGATCATGCGTGGAGTTTGTGGCGAGCAATTCGCGGAGGACCGGTTTCTGTTGCGACAACGGCGAACGCTTGGGCGTTGCGGCTTGTGCAAATGGAGCTGACAGTGATCTATTTCTCCACGGCCATCATCAAGTTTTACGGTACAACTTGGCGCGATGGGACGGCGCTGTTCTATGTAGCGCGCATGGATGATGTCTTCGGTCGCTTTTGGTTGCCAGACATGTTGTTCGAGTCACCATGGACGTTGAAGCCGATCACCTGGATTGTGCTTGCCGCCGAAGTCGCTTTGCCGTTCGCGCTGTGGGTGCCGCGGTTGCGATTGGTTGCGATCGCCAGTGCCTTTGCGCTGCATTTGGCGATCGAGTACGCCATGAACATCTTTCTTTTTGAATGGTTGATGATGGCAGGCTTGCTCGCTTTTCTTAAGCCAAGTGACTTCTATCGCTGTTCGAGCGGGGGGCTGTCGCCGTAAGCCGGAGTCGCCAGACTTCGGGGGCTGTTCCAACTCTAATACTGAGTTTAGGCATAGCGTTAGAGCTACGGAGCTTCGCGGCGCATCGGTCGCCAGTAAAGTTCCGATGCGGAATCTTTGTCACTGGCTGAGGAGCTGCCGGCGGGGTTGGATTTCGCAGTTGTATTTGAAATTGGTGCGCGGTCTTTCGTCGATGTAAAACCTGGCAAACTGGTTGGATCGCTGTTCAGTCGTGACAAGCGGCTGGAGGGCAACGGAGACTGACGCGCGAGCAGTTTTTCGCTTTCCGCCAAGCGACTTTGCAACGTAGTCAGACGCTCGTTCAGCTGATTGACTTGATCGCGCTGCGCACGATACTCACTCAGCAATCGGTCGTTTTCGCTTTGCAGTTGTTGAATGCGTTGCGTATTGGAGCTGCAGCCGGATGTGCCTGCTAAGAATACCATTGCGAGCAAAGCCCACGCAGGTGAACGTGCGCATTGCCGAGCCAAGATTGGAATCGCGTTGAGTGAAATTAGAGCGGCTGCCACTCAAGACTCCTTTCTTGTTAGCATTGTCCAACTGGACGGTCTGTTAAACAACGATGGTCTAAAAGCCTCAACTCGGGACGCTACCAAGATTTGCGTCCCGTGAGAAGACTGATTATTTCGCAGCAGTGTTCAACAGTCCAAATTTTGGGCTTCAATTTTCCGTTTTAGCCCACGAACCGATTTCGCTGGCTATTTCTTAGCGCCGACAGCGCTTAGGACCATCTCCGTGAAGCCGCTGGTCAGCGGGCTGGTGTCGGACCAAGCCCACATGTTGCGTACGACGTCGGTAACGAGAATTCCGGACAGGCACATTAGCAGCAGTATTCCGAGCAGACTCATGACTTGGAAGGTGCTGTAAGGAATTTCAGGAGCGCCCATCGCAACTGCCGCGCCGGCTGGTGCTGCGCCAAGTGCACCGCCCATGTCCAATCCGTCTCCGTCAACGGCGCCGAACGCATCAAAGCCATCGGCTGCCGGGATGGCGACTGCGGCGTCGCCGAACTCGGAGGAATCCTCAAGTTCGATGACTTGTGAGCCGGAATCTTCATCTGCTTCAATGTTACCGGAGGCGGAAAGTTGGAATTCTTCGTCTTGCTGGAAATCGACAGCCGAACCCAGTCCAGATCCCACACCTGATGCTGCGTCAGAGCCTTCGGAGGCTAAGTCGAGCCCCGATATTCCGCTGGCCGCGAGGTCCAATGGTTCGTCTTCCAACGAAATGCCGCTGTCCGCAGGGCTCATCAGATTGATGCCGCTGTCGTTGCCGAGCGCCAAATCACTGCCGCCGCCGAGCACAAGGTCGTCGTGGTCTTCAGAAAGATCGAGATCCATCGACTCCATCGAGGCCATGGAAGCCGATTCGGACATCGATCCAAGGGAATGATCGGAGTCTCCAGAGATCAACCCACTTCCAGAGACATCAATCCCAAGGCCCGAGCCGCTGAGCACACCTGACCCGGCACCACCCAAATCGAGATCAAATTCGTCTGACCCGGAAAGCGGTACATCACTGCCAACGCCGGTCCCAGAACCAAGTTTAATGTCGCTCTCAGCGCTCGACGCGAACTGAATGTCGCTTCCTTGGGTGCCTGCGGATGAACTCGATAGCAAGTCGTCATCTTCACCTGCTAGTGACAACTCATCGTCGTCGTCATCGTCCAGCGAGAGTCTAGGCTCGTCCGAACTCTTTCCTGCGACCAAGCGAACATCGCTGCCGCTGTTCGGGTCGGGAACAAGCGAAACGTCGCTGTCTGGGTCCGCCGATTCGCCAGCGAGGTTGATGTCGCTGCCGATGGTGCTGCCGTGTTTGCTGCCGGTCGGTCCGAGGTCTTGTTCGGAAACCAAAATCGAGGATCCGGCGGGATCTTCATCAAGCGCCCCGCCCATCATTTCGGATGCAACGCGTTCAATCTCTTCTGGTTTGAATTTCCAACTGCCGCCATCGCGATAGCCGAAAATGTCCCCGCGCGAACGCATTTCCACCAATTCGTCCGTATTAATGCCGAGCTTCTTGGCGGCTTCTTCCAGCGTAATGAATTGGGCGGACATCGTTTGTCGGACTCCTAAAACCTGTAGCGACCTGAAATCTGTAGCGAATAGTCACACCGC
>JBGSJB010000770.1:0-17161 GCA_041742175.1 Pirellulaceae bacterium | reverse complement strand
TAGTCGTTCTCGACAAAGACCACGACACCTTTCTCCAGGCGTCGCATGATGTTGCCGCCTTCATGCAGTTTCTTGTCGTCGAAGTAGCGGAGGTTGGCACTGTTCAAGAAGTCCAGCCTTACCTCACGATACGGATTCGGGTCGAGAGCAATGGCTTGCGCCAAGGCTTCATCCGCAGCCTGCAAAAGGGCTTCCAGATGAATCGCGGATAGTCGCTGAGTGTTGCCTACCGTATCAAAACTTCCCGATTCCACCTCATCCGGAAGATGTTTTGTTGCATCCCATTGGATGCCCAACAAGTCCCGTACCGTGAATCGATATTCGGACCTGGTCAGCCGCCTTGCTGGTACACGTCCAGCGCGTTGCTGTTGCGACAGGCTGAATTATTGCAGCCAGTTATCGAGTGCACCCGTCGCGGCTCTGGCAATCTCAGCATCGGGGCGTGCTTCGGATTCCGGCGGCATCGTGCCGTCTCGAACGCGATCGAAAACATGAACCCACTTTCGCATCGACCTTGGGTCGGTCAAATCACCAGACACCGATTCAAGATTCAGCGCGGTCTCCGTATTCGCATCATGACAGTGAATGCAGGAAGCTTGGACCAAAGCATCAATGTCTGGAGCGATGTCGGGAGACTGTCGAGCACTCACATACGTCATCGCCGCTTCGCTCTTTTGAACCGAGCCTTCCTGATTGGCTCGAATCGGAACGAAATGCCGCTTCCCAATCTGCCATCCGTACACGACTAGACCGAAAACCGTGCAGCATAGAACAACCACGCTTGTGGCGGCTGACAATCGACTCCACCAGACACTAACGGTTTCAGTGGTATTCGAATGCATGGGCAGCTTGATACCGAAAAGAACTTGACCAAGACGACTTCTCTTAGCAATTTCAAAGAATGCTAAACAGAAAAAGGTCTGGATCACCAAACCAGCAATGAGTCCAGGCGTATACTCTAGCTTCAAACGATAAACGACTGCGGCTGCCAAGAGTGCCATGGTGAAGTGAACGATGTAGCTGCAATAGACCGCTTGGTTCAGATAGTCGATCCAGCGACTCGGCCGATTCAGAAACTGTGCGGCCCAGGCAAAAATGAAAAGACACCACACCCACGCGTGGAGCTCCAGGGCAAAGGCACCTAACGCAGCCCAAAACGAAAACGCCGGGTACCCCTGATTTACCCAGCCACCAATGGCCAAGTCGGGTACGCCAAAGAGCGACTCGGACATCACGAAGATGATTGTCAGAACGACGGTGAGCGGAATCAAAGCAAAGCGAATCCGTTGTAACGCGGCAAAGTATTCCTGACGCACCGAGATCAGCAGGTAGCCAACTGCAACGTAGAGAAAGTACCTCGGAAATTCCCACCACATACCAACTTCACCGCGTACCCACGGTTTGCAAAGGACGTCGCTGAAAGCGAAAAGCAACGGCGGAACGATCAATAGTCCGGCAGCAAACGGCATGGTCATCAATGTACGAAGTCCATGTGTTACGCGGTCGTTTGGTTTGCGACGCACGCAGACGAACAATGGCGTCAGTACCACAGAATAAATCAGCAGGTTATAGATAAACCACAAATGCCCATATGGCATGCGGCTGATTCCAGGGAAGATCTCAAGGAAGCGTGACGTGGTATCCACGGGATTCACGAAACCGCCGAGCAGCACATAGGTAGCAAACACCAGGGGAACGAACAGTCGGACCACTCGCTCCCAAAGATACGATGGCCAAGTCCGACTTCCGAAAGCGAACGCGGTTCCCATACCCGAAATAACGAACAACGCCGCCAGACGCCATTGATGCATGACACCGATTATCAGCATCGCTAGTGTATTCGTTTGCAGCGGTGCGGGCTCTTGTATCCAAGTACACAAGCTGACGAAGTGAAGCCAAATGAGCAGCCCGAACAGAATCACTCTGAGTGCATCGACGTCATGCCTGCGCTCGGAGCGAGTCGTTGTTTGCACCGCAGCCAGGTCGTGCTCGAAAACACTCATTCAGTCGTCCTAATCGTTGTCGAACGTGCGTTAAAGATGTCGCGGATTCGAGCGTGCGCTTTGCTAAGAGCCGCGAAGTCAAGCTCAAGGCTGAGCATTTGGTAAGTGTGTTCGTAGACCGCCTTCCAATCGGAGTCCATTTGTTCGGGTGCGAGTTCGAGCGGCGTTACGCCGTAGGTATTTACTGAAGTCGGATCCGCGCCCGCGTCCAGCAGCAGTTCAACAATGTCTGGCTGTGCGAAGAAACAGGCTTGGTGCAAAGCCGTACCGCCTGACTTATTGCGAATCTCCAGATCCGCACCTGCTTGAATCAACAACCTTGCTGCATCACGGTTTCCGAAAGTGGCGGCCAGCATCAAGGGTGTGTTTCCACCGACTTGTTCTGGTACATTCAGGTTCCTGCCACCAGCGAGATGATTTTGAATCGATTGAATATCGCCTGCGATCGCTGCATTCAGGATCACGAATGGTTCGGAAGCCTGGTCTGGCGCGCGGTCACCACCAACGAGCAGCTTAAGAATCGTCAACCTTTCGCCTCGAATGCGATTCAGGTCTAGCGGAGTCTTCATCTCGACTTCCGCCTGACGAAGATGGGCTTCATAGTCTCTGGTCCACGGTGCACCGGCACAGTCTATCGAGCTAAAACCATCCTTATTTCGGGCAAGCGGGTCGGCTCCATGAGCCAGTAACGCACGCACTACATCCGTGTGTCCCAGGAACACAGCCATGTGCAACGCTGTATTGCCATGCTTGTCAGCTAAACTGACATCGGCGTTGTGGCTCAGCAACAACTCGACAGCAGCCGTCTGACCAAACACGGCTGCGATGTGCAACGGTGTGTAGGCTTCTTCTGTTCTCGCATCAACAGCGACGCCTCGCTGAAGCTCCGCATCGAGCATTGGCAGATCACCACTTAGCGCGGCGATCCAGATGTTCCGTTCCGTCCACGAGATGCTGTTAAGCAGTTTGTCCAACGATGGAGCAGCCATTGCTTGTCGCGCATTGGGGAAGTCCACTAAGAAGAATGCCAAGAGCATCGCAGCAGACAGAGTGGAGATACCAGAAACCCATTTCCAAAGTCCTGAAGTATTCGCCTGGCGACTACAATCCAGATTCAACGGATGGGACACCAAAGCACCGACGTCGTTGAATGATTGCGATTCCTGGCGCAGATGCGAGTCGATCTCGGCTTGCAACAGAAACTCATGCTGGAGTTCAGTATCGCTCTCCAGCAGACTTTCAAGCTGGCCTACTTCTTCCTTCGACGCAATCGCTAACAGATACTTCTGAATGAGTTCAGCGGATCGACTGTTCATGCGAGCTCCTCAGCAAGGCGTTGGCGAATGCAATCAATCAACTGCTCGCGCAACCGCCCCAGCAGCTTGTAAAGTGCATTCGGTGATTTTTCCTGACGCTGGGCTATCTCCACCACCGAATCGGTCGAACTATGGGGTGCCAGCAGCAACTCGCGATGCTCCGCAGAGAACTGGTTTAGGCAGTGGTGGAGCGCTCTACCACGTTGGGTCACCTCGATTTCGGAGCGACTCGCGTCTCGATCAGCCAACGTTTCCAGAAGTTCATTGCTGAGCAAAGGTCGCCGTTGCCTGAGCTTCTCCAACTGCTTCAAGCATTTGAAGCGGAGGATTACCTTCGCCCAAGGCACAAAACCGTCCGCACTCTGCAGTTGCCCACGTTTATGCCACATGGTGACACTGGCTTCCTGCAACGCTTCGTCCACCAAATCCCAATCGGGCGCTAGAATACGCGCAAACGCACGCAAACTCGGCTCATGCTTGACCAATAGGGCCAGAAACTCCGTTTCAGACAAATCGAATTGTGGTTTTGACTCATTCATACTCTCTTCTATCCGGTCTCAATCATCGAACCTGCCACATTCCGAGAAAAATCTTTCCGAGTGGGCATTCGCAAGCAACTGCTGTTTCTTTCACTTAGCATTACCAATCCGAAACGATTTACGATCATTGGGAGGATAGGATTCCGGTAAGGTCCTCAAGCCACGTCTCCACTCTGGCGACTTTCGCTACCCAGCACGGTCAGAACGGGGCGGCGATTTGTGAGAAGTGTTTTTGTTCGTCCAGATTCGCTACAATCACGCTCGACGCTTCGCTTCGATGCTCTGTGGATCAGCAAACAAAAGGTGAGTCGAGGATGTGGAAACAAGCGATCACTTCGCCCGTTGGACCATTCCATGCAGTTTGGACCGAAGACGGTTTGCGAGCACTTTCGTTCGTCAACCCATCCGGCGCGGCGGTCGAAGAATCAACTTCGACACTCCTACCATCGGAAATGCCGCGCCGGATTCGAGTCCTGTGCCGAAGTCTCGAAGAATCGCTCGAGCACTACTTTCAGACAGGCGACTTGAAGTGGTCGCTCGACGATCTCGACTGGGCGGATGTCACTGATTTTCAGCGCGAAGTGCTAACGCTCTGCCACGCAATTCCGACGGGTGAGACGTTAACTTACGGGCAAATTGCAAAGTTGGCAGGTTCGCCTCACGCAGCTCGCGCAGTCGGCGGCGCTATGGCTCGCAATCGTTGGCCGCTCCTCATCCCATGTCATCGTGTGGTAGGCAGCTGCGGCAAACTAACAGGTTATTCAGGCGAAGGCGGCACGAAGACCAAGCACTGGTTGCTTGAGCATGAGCTTCACGCTTTGCGCGGCAACTTATTTACAACAGCGGCCCGCAACTGATTCGAACGGTTTAACGTTCATACACCGCCGTTCCATTCAAGATTGTTGTAACCACTTCCGCTTTGAGTAAGTCGGCTGCGGGACACTCGAGCAGATCCGTATCCCAGATCACCAAGTCGGCGCGCTTGCCAACGGTCACTGATCCCAGCTCCGTTTCCTGAAAAGCAGCTCGAGCTGGCCACAGAGTATAACTGAGCAGCGTTTCAGTTCGCGTCATGCATTGCTGCGGATAGAACGACTCGCCCGAGACAAGTTGACGCGTCGCTGCTGCGAAAAGACTGACGCGCGGGTCAACTCGCTCGACCGGAGCATCCGTTCCGTTTGGGATGATCGCGCCGGAATCGATCAGTGAACGCCACACATAAGCGCCTTGCTCGCTACGTCGCTCGCCCAGTCGCTGTGGCACAAACGTCGCATCACTCGTGCAGTGATTGGCTTGCATCGCGGGTATCACGCCCAGTTTCCCGAAGCGTGGAATGTCGTCTGGTGACAAGTGCTGTGCGTGTTCGATGCGCCAGCGATGGTCGCTTGTCGCACTATCTCCCGCTATTCTATCACTAAGCACTTTTTCGTAGATGTCCAACACTTCTCGATTCGCGCGATCGCCGATCGCATGCACGCAAAGCTGCCAACGATGTTGTTTGCAAATCCTCGCGATACGTTCTAGTTCGTCGATGGGGACGGTGTTTAAGCCGGCTGAGTTCGGCAAGTCTGCATAGGGTTCGAGCAGCCATGCGCCGTGCGGCCCGAGCGCGCCGTCGATAGAAACTTTCACACTAGCAACGTTCAAAAAGCCATCGCCGACATTTTGAAAGCGATGGTCAGCGATCTCGGCCGCGAGTTGATCGCTGCCCTCGCGAATCATCACGGACATACGCAATGGCAATTGTCCAGCCACAGCGAAGTTTCGCAACATGCGCGCCGTGGCGAAGCTACTGCCCGCATCGTGAACGCTTGTGATTCCATGTCGTAAACAAAGTTGCCCAGCTAGTTTCAGTTGTTCTAGCACCGCATCGCGTTGCTCTGCTTCGCTGAGCCGTTCCTTAGTGCGACTCGCCGCCCGTTGAATAAGATTCATCGCTCTCTCACGGAAGACACCGATCGGTTCGCCGGCTGCATCTTTGAGGATCTCACCACCGGCGGGATCGGATGAGTTGCGGTCGACGCGCGCAATTTTCATCGCCGCTTCGTTCGCGAAATTCGCATGACCGCTCGCGTGCGCCAACATTACCGGGTGGTCGGGCACAACTTCGCTCATCGATCGATGATTCGGATACCCGTCTACATCGCCTTCCGGCGCTTCGATCCATTTCGATTGGTGCCATCCGCGACCTTCAATCCAAGTGCCTTTAGGAAGCTGCTTCGAAGCTCGTTCAACTTGCGCCACAATCTCGCTCCACGATTTCGCTTCGCTCAAATCGAGCTGTTGCAACGATTGCCCGAGCCCGATGAAGTGCAGGTGGCTGTCCGTTAAGCCTGGCGTAACCGTTTTGCCACCCGCATCGATAACTCGTTTCGCACTTTGAACAAATGGTTGCACCGCACTCGTATCGCCAACCGCGACAATCCTGCCAGCTCGTATCGCAATCGCTTGTCCGCGAGTCATCGTGGGATCGCAAACCAGCACGTTCGCATTAGTGATCACCAAGTCAGCCGCACCGCTTGCCTGCTGGGCCCGCAACGGAGAAGTTGATACGAGCAACGACCCGTAGGCGGCAACCAAAGAGAGTAACGCTGAAGCTCGAAAGAATTGCATTGATGTGTCTCGGAGGTTTGAAACTAAAATCGATGAAACGGCTGGATGATTAGCGGCAACCGCATGGATTCGTTGAGGTGATTAGATTGTTATCGCAAGTCGCAAACGTCACAACAGTACGAAGATCCGATTCGCGCGAACGCGCAGAGGACGCACATTCGTCTACTGTGGAAGCCACAAGTTTTGAAGTGGCATCAGGGTGACCCTAAAGACCAAACCCCAAAGACCAAACATGCATTCTGATGGATTACGCGCAAATTTCTGCTGAAGCTGCCTAGATTGCCTTGACGGAAAATTCATAAATCCGAGCTTTTCAAGCTTTAATTTTTTCGACGGAGAGTTTCTTCGCCAGTGGCACTTCGTAAACTATAAGCGGAAGAGGCTGCGCGGCCTTGACAGTATTTCGATTCCTTATGGGAGAAATCTCGTTATGTTCAATTGGAAGAAAAATCTGCGTCATGCTCTCACCGCGAGCTTGATGAGCTGCGTTGCTGCAGCGAACTTTGCTGCAAACGCTCAGGCGGAAGATGGTCTGGGAATCGGTTCGAGTGCGCCAGCGCTCGATGTTGAGCATTGGGTGCAAAACGGAAACGGAAAGTTCGAACCGGTGACTGAGTTCGCTAAAGGCAAAGTCTATGTTATCGAGTTCTGGGCGACTTGGTGCGGACCTTGTATCTCCAGCATGCCGCACTTGGCTGAGACGCAGAAGAAGTACGCTGACCAAGTTCAGATTGTTAGCATCAGCAATGAAGATCTAGCGACAGTCGAGAAGTTTCTTGAGCGCGAAATCAAGGCACCTGCGAAAGCGAATGATGGCGGGGACGAAAAGGTGGGCAGTGGCGATCAGCCGAAGACCTATGGCGAACTCACCAGTGCTTACTGCTTGACTACCGATCCGGATCGTTCATCCGATAAGGACTATATGGAGTCGGCTGGTCGCAATGGGATACCATGTGCATTCATTGTTGGCAAAGATCAGAAGATTGAGTGGATCGGCCATCCGATGGCGATGGACGCTGCGCTGGAAGCGGTCGTTAATGACTCTTGGGACCGCGCAGCATTTGCTGAAAAATATGCAGAAGAGCAAAAGGTCAACCTGTTGATGGCTAAACTCAGCCGCACCGCTCGCGGTGGCAAAATCGACGAGGCGCTCGCGATGATCGATGAGACGTTGGCATCGACTGATTCGGAGCAGATCAAGCAGATGCTTCCGCGGATGCGCGTCCAGTTACTGATGCAAAGCGGCAAGACCGAAGAGGCGCTGAAGGCGATGGACGAACTGATCGCAGCGGAAAAGAATCCAGCTCTGAAGAAGCAGATGAAAGCCTCACGCGTTCAATTCATGCTTCAAGATTCGAAGAATCCCAAGTATGCCGAGTTGGTCATGCAAGCTTACGAAGAATTTAAGGATGATCCAACGCTCATCAATTCGATCGCATGGACCATTTATGGAAAGTATGAAGCTGGCGATCTCGAAGACAAAGCATTGCTGAAAGCATCGCGAGTGGCGGCAGAGCAAGCGGCAGAAGCATCGGAAGGCACAAGCAAGGCCGCCGTGCTGGATACTGCGGCTCACTTCCAATTGCTGGATGGCGATGCAAAAACTGCACTCAAGACGCAAGAAGAAGCTTTGAAGTTGGCAGATGACACACTGAGTGGCCAACTGAAAGAGTTTTTGGAAGAGATTAAGAAAGCGATCCAATAGCGATCAACTGCCGAGTTGACGGTTGCGCAATGAGTGGGATAGTTTTTCAGCTTGTTCGATTAGAATGGACAGGCTGGGAAGCTATCCCACTTTTCAATTGTGGCTGAAGTGTGGCCAAAGTAACGAGCGATTTGCTGGAAAAACTGCATGCATCCGAAATGGCCGCAAGAACTGGAAGTGATTGCACTGGAAGTGAATTCGGACGGAACCGTCAATCGACCACAAGCGAGCAGCATATCGACGGCAAGCGTTTGGCGGATGGAATCGGCCGCTGCGGCGGATGCGGCGCTTGGTGGCGCAAGCGATCGGTTTGTTTATCGTCGCGATGGTCATCCCAATGAGCGTGAGCTGGCGCAGAAGCTGGCAAAGCTGCATGGCGGCGAGACCGCGATTATCACTGCGCAGGGGATGAGTTCGATTGCTGCGGTGGCCTTGAGTGTGCTGAAACCAGGAGCGACGGCTTGGGTTGCAAATGAACTATACGGCAAAACGAGCAAGATGTTTGTGCGGGATCTTGCACGTTGGGGTGTAACTTCGCGAGCGTTCGATCCAACAGATGATGGTGAACTTGCAGAGCTGCGCAAATCGCAGGTCGATTTGGTAATCGTGGAAACGATGAGTAATCCGCGGTTGTGTGTGCCGGATTTGCGGCGGTGTGCCGACGCGGCGCATGCGGCTGGAGCGATCCTGGTCGTCGACAATACTTTTGCAACTCATTTGATCTGTCGACCGTTGACTTTAGGAGCGGATGTGGTGATCGAGAGTTTAAGCAAGCAGGTTTGCGGGCACAGTGACAGTATGCTGGGCTTGGCGGTAACTGCGGACGCTACGTTGGCGAAGCAGATGCAGGATGCGATGAGCACGTTTGGAATGGCGAGTAGCCCGCTGGATTGTTATTTGACGCATCGCGGATTGATGACGCTGGCGCTGCGTATCGAACGAGCAACGGCGAATGCACAAGCGCTTGCGCAAACGCTCTCCGAATCTGAAGTCATTCACCGCGTTGATTATCCGGGTTTGAAGCTTCATCCGCAGCACGAACTCGCATCAGCTCAGTTTGCGGAGACGTTTGGTTGGATGGTAACTTTTGAACTGGATTGCGAGCGGGTCACGGTGCAGGAGTTGTTCGATCGGTTGCTGCCCGAGATCGCTTTCGTGCCTTCGCTGGGCGATGTGTGTACCACGGTTTCCCATCCGATATACACTAGCCATCGAAGTCTAAATGCGATGCAGCTTGAGAGGCTCGGTATTTCTGCGGCGACAGTGCGAGTGTCCGTTGGCATTGAGCCTACGGAGTGGCTCGTTGACCGATTCGCGCGTGCGCTTCGGCGGTGACCAAATCAAACTCCTCCATGAAGTATCCAAAACAGTCGTCGCGAATAACTCGAATGTCGGTGGTGAGCATCGAGGGGACCGCACATTGATTGAGAACAAGTTCATCGTTGACCATTGCGAAGTAATCGTCGGTAACGTCCTGGTCCTGTTCATCGGTCACTTTCAACAGTAATGTGTTGCGACCGATCCGCCGTCGGCCGAAAACAGTGCCTGCGGGTAATGGACGAAAATTCAACAGCGCGATATCAAACGGTAACAACCAATCGCATGCGGCGTCCATCGGATCGAATCCGAAACTGGCGCTCGAGTTCACTTTGATCGTTGCCACAGTGCGCAGGAGGTGATAATCGCAAGCGGCAGGTGGGTGGTTGGGCAATTCTTGCATGTGCAGGCAAGCGGAAAGTAGATCAGCGGCGCGCGCAACGCCTCCTTCATCGCCAACTTTGCCGCATTCGCAAGTGATCGATGGACACAACTGTGCCATCGCGGCCGACTGAACACCAAGAGGTCGTGCGAAGTAGACGACAGTGCGCGAAAACAGGGTTGCAAGCTGCAGCGAACGTGCGTCGACTCGATTGATGCATCCGTAGTACGGATTCGCGCCGGTGTTGTTGTGCAGATCGAGGCTGACGAAAACGCCGGTTTGCTGCGCATAGTCGACAACTGACCGCATGCATTCGGTGTACTGGGAAGTCGGCAAGTCGGTGCCTGGCCAGACTCGGTTGAAATCAAATTGATGTGGCAGCTTGCGCAGTCCGGCTTGCGCTGATTCCGGATTGCCGACGAACAGTAGCATCGCCCGCGGCAAGGGTTTGTTGACCAGTTCGCTCAGCACACGCTGAACCGCCTTCAGTCCAACGTCTTCATTGCCGTGAAGCAGGATCGAGACAAATATTGGCCGTTCGCGTTTCCCAGCCAAGTGAAACAGAGTTGGGCCGGATAAATGATGGTGCAAGTCGCGTGCATGCAAAGTTAGAAAATCGGTTGGTAATTCGTGGCGAACGTTCAGCATCGATCCTACAGACTCCATTGATGCACCGGTTCTCCAGATTGTTGTCGAGCTCGATATTCTTTGACCAGCGTGCAGGCATCGCCGCCGGATTGGTGATAAAAATCGGTCTGCCATTGGGCACCTGTTCGCCCCGTTTCAGCTCGCTCACTGATAATCGCAAGCCAACGGTCGATGTCCGATGCATCGCATTGTAAGGATTCCAGCCCGCGCCGTGCGGCTGGTACGATCTCTTGGACGATCAGTTTCTGCAGTGGCCATTTTTTACCGTCCAGCCAACTGACATGCGCCTTCAGTCCACTGCGAGCGGCGTCATAAAAGTTATTCCAAGCGGCGATGAACGGTAGTCGCTCGCGCACGTCAAAGCGAGGCGTGTTCAGCAGATCGATCATCATGCCGTAAAAGAGCGCCATCTGAGCGGTCATGTCGATCGCGGTTGGACCGGCCGCCATGACGCGATGTTCAATTCGGAAATGGGGTTTGCCATTCGGATCGAAACCGATGATCGGCCGATTCCAACGCCAAATCGTGCCATTATGCAGCCGCAAGTGATCCAGTTTTTCTATGCCGCGAGCGGTGTTTACAGGCAGCAAAATTGGATACAGACTTTCGTTCTCTTCAAACATCGTTGATAAGTCGCGCGTGGCATAGCCGGTGCCGAAGTTCACGCGGTTGATCGGTTCATCAATGGCGACGGCTTGTTCGAATAGAGGAATGCGGCTTTCTTCCCAGAGTTGTTTGCCAAATACGTATGGCGAATTGGCGCTGATCGCCACCATTGGAGCCGACAGGACGGTCGCAAAGTTGAATGCATCTGCGGCTCGGTTCTGTGGAATCTGCAAATGCAGCTGCAGCGAAGTCGCGCCCGCCTCAAGCATCACGTCCATGTGTTCGGTCGTCAGTGCTTCGACGCCTTCGATGTTCAGTCGAACCGCTCGACCGCGACGCAATCGCAAGATCTGTTCGTTGAGCGCGTGAAAGCGATGCAACTGCGACATGTTTTCGAGCACCAGGTGATCTTCACGCAGCGTTGGTAGCACGCCGATTGAAAGAACGGAGAGATCGAGTTCATGAGCGGCTTGGTTGCAACTGTTCCAAGTGTCCGACAAATGCGTGGCCAGCTTTGCAATGCCGCCGCGGCGCGGTGACGTCGGCTCGACGTTGAACTCGATATTGAACTGCGACAGCTCGGGAACAACTTCATCGGCGTTCAACTTGGCGAGCAACGAGTCGTTGAGCGCCGCTGGATTGCCTTGCTGGTCGATTAGGCACATCTCCAACTCGAGGCCGATCACAAAATCGGCGTCAGATAGTTCCCGATCGGCGATCCACTCGGTTAGCAATTCCGTTTCTTCGTGAAGCGACTGTTCGAAACGACGAAATTCTTCACTACGAAAACGCAACTCGCCCACATTTTGCCCCATTAGTCGACCCTTGTTTCTTGCTCAGTGTCCGACTTCCTTTTTGAGAATCGTTCACCGTAGATAATTATTTGAAGTGTTGCAATCGCCCCACGAAGTGCAACGGACGGGCCGAATCGCAGTTCTTCCACATGAGGGGACCAGCGAAAGTGATCCGCCAAAGCGGTCACGGGGCGCTGGGACGGTCGCTTTCAGAGTGAATCTGACGTTTTGAGCTATAAAATCGACGTTGCCGCGTTGACAAAATAGCTGTTGTAGGCGAGTTTTTTCAAATCGGCGTTCGGAGTGCCGCTTCCAGAATTCTCTCAGTCCAAAATCAGCAAGAACAGGGCCGGTATCGTCATGTCATTGACGCTCGAAAAGCAGGAAGATTGGTTCGAAATGGCTCTGCAAGCCGCTCCCGCGCTGGAGTTCGCTGCGCCGGTGACGCGGAGCGTTAAATTTTCGTTGACCGCAGATTCCACCGACGATGACGATGATGACGTCGACGATGTTGAACCAGATGAAGACGACGAAGATGGCGACATCGTTTTGCCGCCCAGCAAGACCGATGACGATCCGTTCGACGACTTTGACGACGAAGATTTTGATGACGACTTTGATGATGACTTCGAAGAAGAACTCGACGACGATTATTAGATCGAGCCGGATGATAGCGAAATGTTTCCAGAGGAAGTCGACGACGAAGATGTTGAGATCGATCCGCTCGACGAGATCTAAGTTGCTCGATGGAAGCGCAAGTGGAGGCCATTCATGGATGTGAGTGGCGACTTTGAATCCGGACAAGTACGGCGGTTGTTCGAAAGCTTGAGGCTACGATGGCGATTTATTTTCAACGCGGCGGCCAGCACGAGAGTCTAGGTGAAGCTGACTTTCGCGAGGCGCTGCAAGCCGCCTTTGACGCAGTGGGCAATCCGCAGAAGGTGCTCGCGCTACCGCCTGACCATACTCGCAGCGACAGTCGCGCGGGCGAGCTGACGCGACTAGCTTGCGACATGCTAGGTGAACGACTGACCGATGTGATGCCGGCTCTCGGAACGCACGAAGCCATGACGCCCGACGAACTGCGATATATGTTCGGTGATCTCCCTCAGCATCTGATTCGCGTTCATCACTGGAAAACGGATGTTCGAACGCTTGGCCAAGTTGACGCAGATTTCGTTGAGCAAGCGACTGAGGGGATTTACAAGAAACCTTGGTCGGCTCAGGTCAACAAGCTGTTGGTTGAAGGCGGTCACGACTTGATCTTGTCGATGGGACAAGTGGTTCCGCATGAAGTTATCGGCATGGCGAACTACACGAAGAATGTGTTCGTCGGTACAGGCGGGCGTGATGGCATCAACGAAAGCCATTACTTGAGCGCGCTGTATGGAATGGAGCGGACGATGGGCCGCTGCGATACGCCGCTGCGCCGCATTTTGAATGAAGCTCAAGATCGTTTCTGCGAGAACATGCCGTTGATGTACGTTCTGACTGTGGTGGAGTCGGAGCCGAGTGGGCACAAAGCGGTTCGAGGCATCTTTGTTGGTAATACGCACGACGTTTTCTTTGCAGCAGGTGAATTAGCGGCGCAGGTGAATTGCTTCGTCGTGGATCGCACGCCGAAGACGGTTGTTGTGACGATGAATCCGTCCAAGTACAAGCGCACTTGGTTGGCAAACAAAGCGATCTATCGCACGCGCATGTTGATCGGTAATGGCGGTCGCTTGGTGGTCATCGCACCGGGGGTAAAAGAGTTCGGTGAGGATCGAGATATCGATCGCTTGATTCGCAAGTACGGTTATCGCACGACACCGGAAGTGTTGCAGTTCGTAGCTGAGGATGAGGAGCTGCGGAACAATCTATCCGCTGCCGCTCATTTGATTCATGGATCGTCTGAAGATCGCTTCGAAGTGCTCTACGCGCCGGGCACGTTGACGCGAGAAGAGACCGAATCGGTTGGATACAGTTACGGAGACGCAGCGCAATTAACTGAGCAGTACCAATGCCACGATCTTTCCGACGGCTGGCATCAAGATAGCAACGGCGAAGAGTTTTACTACATTCGCGACCCGGGGCTCGGTCTATGGATGCGGGCTGATCATCCGTATGTTGTCCGGTAGACGTTGTCTCCTAGGCGTTGTCCGGTTAGCGAATGCGATCACCAGGGGCGAGTGGGTGGACTCGAAGAGTGCGCGCAGCCGCGGTTTACTTCTCTCGGTTTAAGTGGTGCTCACTTGTTTGACTAGCGTATGGTTACAGCTTAGTTTTAGGGTTGATCGTTTGGTTGGCACGGGTCGTACTGTCGATCTCGTGTGCCACTGGGCAATGCCAGTGTGAACGAAGCAGGCGATGCTCCCAAGAAGGCAATCGGTCCAATACGTTGGGCTCGACCCATAATAGCCGAAGTTAGACCTTATCAATGACTACTGAGTTGAGTGACAGAGAAACCGCTTCCCTGTGGCAAGACCGATAGCAAGAACTTGCCACAAAACTCCAACTGTTCATGGCCATGGCCGACTCACTACTCGCAGTGTATTTGATAATCTTTGCGGATTCCAAGCGCGACACTTCGGAGACTTTTAGCACGAACCTATTGTGTCGGGTCAACCACTTTCCCTTGAGAATAGCTTTCTTCGATCGCACTGGCATTGCCCAGTGGCACACCCAGTCGACAGTGCTACCCTAAAATTGAATGTTGACAGTACACTAGCTAGAGTTGCGTTGACTGGCATCGATTCCTCTCGAAAGGCCGAAAATGCTCTACCGCGTCTTCTTCCAAGTTGTCTGCTGCTGGGGACTGTGGACTTGCACAGCGGGTTTGCTCTGTGGGCAGACGTCGGAAAGTGAGCTGCTGTTTGTTCGCCGAGTTGCTCCGCTGCTGCAAACGAAATGCATCGCATGTCATGGCGGGACAGCAAGTAGCAACAGCGAAGCGGACTCTACGGTCTCTGCGTTGATCGAAGGCGGATTGGATTTGCGAACGGCTAAGGCAGCGTTGCGCGGAGGCGACAGCGAGACGCCGGCGATTGTCGTTGGCAAGGCAGACGAAAGCCCGCTGTATTTGGCGGCCACGCGAACTCATGCGACTTGGTCCGCGATGCCGCCTAAGGAAGCGGAACGATTGACGGACGAGCAATTGAGTTGGCTGCGCGAGTGGATCGATGGTGGCGCGGAGTGGCCGACAGCAGAGCGCGTGGCTGAGCTTGCGAAAACCAACGCAGCAGCTCGGTCGGTCGAAGACGGCGTTATGGTGGCAACGTCCGGAGGATTGTCCGCTGATTGGACCAACCGCAAGTATCAGCTCGAAGGATTGTGGGCTTATCAACCGCTGCGAACGTCGGCGGAGCTGCGGATCGCGGACACGCCCCAGCATCCGATCGATCAACTGATCGAACGACGCATACCGGACGGACTGCAGGTAGCGCCGCGAGCCGATCGTCGCACACTTGTTCGTCGAGCGACTTTGGATTTAACAGGTTTGCCACCGTCGATCGATGAAGTGAATGCGTTCGTTGCGGATGGTCGAACCGATGAAGTTGTGTTCGCTGAGTTGATTGAACGATTGCTGGCTTCGCCGCACTACGGCGAGCAGATGGCACAACATTGGTTGGATGTTGTTCGCTACGCCGATTCCTCCGGTTTCGCGAACGATTACGAGCGCGGGAACGCTTGGAGGTATCGCGACTATGCGGTGCGCTCGTTCAATGATGATAAGCCGTATCGCGATTTCATTCGCGAACAGATTGCTGGCGATGAGATCGATCCAACGAATCCGGAGATGTTGATTGCGACTGGGTTCCTGCGAATGGGGCCGTGGGAACTAACAGGCATGGAAGTTGCGAAAGTGGCACGGCAACGGTTTCTGGACGATGTGACGAACAGTGTCGGGGAGACTTTCTTAGCGCATTCGTTGCAATGCGCGCGGTGTCATGATCACAAGTTCGATCCGATCCCGACACGCGACTACTATGCGATTCAAGCGGTGTTTGCCACGACGCAGTTGGCTGAGCGGCCTACGGCATTTTTACAGCAAGAGAACACGTTCGGGTTTGACGAAAAGAGTTACTTGGAAAAACGCCGTGACGAGTACTTGGCAACCCTCGCTGATCTGGATCAAGTTCTGCTTGAGAATGCGCAGCAATGGTATCGTGAGCGTGAGTTGTCGGCGGACGCTTGGAATGCGGCGGTTGCTGAAGTGTTGGCCGCTGAAGTGTTGGCTGGTCGCGATGGTGAACGCAAGCAGGGGCGGGCGCGAGCTGATAGCGTCTTCAATGCGGCGCGCGGGCTGATGACGAAACAGAAAGTTCCCGAAGAGCAATTTCCTCCGAAGCTCGTTGGTTTCACACCGCAGCAGTTCGGCCATGAACGCGTGGCTCGCAAAGGTCTCGAGCGATTGGCATGGGAGCTCGAGCGTTACGAGCCGTTTGCGTTGAGTGTTTATAATGGCCGCACCCCGCAGATGAAATCGGTTGACGCGCCGCTGCGCGTTCCGCAGAATCGTTTGCATGACGGTGAACTTGAGGCGTCCTGCATTTTGACTGGAGGCGATCCGTTTGCTACCGGAGAGCGTGTGCGTCCGAGTGTGTTGAGTGTGATCCGTGATTTCAAGTTGCGAAGTGATGTGGATGCGGTCGTTGATGCAGCGGAAACGGTGCGAGCTACATCGGCCGTCGAGAACACTACAGAAAAGGCAACGGAGCACGATGAACAGATCGAAGGGCGTCGATTGGCATTAGCGGATTGGATTGCTGATCCAGCGAATCCGTTGACGGCGCGGGTGATCGTGAATCGAGTTTGGATGTGGCATTTCAATGAACCGCTAGCGGGCAATCCGAACAATTTCGGATCGACCGGCAAGCGTCCGACGCATCCCGAGCTGCTGGACTGGTTGGCTGCGAAGTTCATTGAGGACGGTGGATCTTTCAAGCAGTTGCACCGGAGAATCATGACTTCGGACGTTTACTGTAGAAGTGCTGAGTTCGCTGAGCCCGCTGATCGCAAGAAGCTCGAAGTACTCGATCCGCTGGGCGAAAGTTATGCGGTGTTCAAACCGCGGCGACTGACTGCTGAAGAGCTGCGAGACGCGATGCTGTGCGCTTCGAAGGAGCTGAAACGAACGCTGGGCGGTATCCCGAATCGTCCCGAGATCAACCTCGAAGCAGCTTTGCAACCGCGTCAAGTGATGGGGACTTTCGCAGCCGCTTGGACTCCGAATCCGCTGCCGGAGCAACGTCACAG
>JBGSJB010000769.1:0-9146 GCA_041742175.1 Pirellulaceae bacterium | reverse complement strand
GATTCGCTCTTGTAGTCGTCGCCGGGATGGACCTCTGACGTGACCACTTTTTTCGCCGACCTCGCAATTTTGCGCACAAACTTCACGCCATCGAGCAGCGCCGTCACATCCTCATGCTTGGCAGTCCCTTCAGTGTTTACTCCACTTTCAAAGTACTTGAAGTTGATCAGCGGTGTATCGCGTGGATCAGTGCTTCGCAGTCGCACGCATCCGGAATTGTTCTTTGCGTGCGACTTTAGAATGATCCAAGTGAACAAGTTGTGTTGGGTGACTTTCGAGTACCCCACACGATAGCCTCTGAAGTCGGACGGAACACCAAAAATAAACAGATCTGGCTGCGGCAACTCGGGCCGCGACCGTTTGAAGATACCCAAGATCGCGCCGTTGCTTGTGTACAGTCCGGTTCCCTCTTCACGCCATCGACGCAAATGTCTATCCGGTTGCCGCGGGTCCGCAGGCACGTTGAACGTCGCACCCTCCAGCAACTTGAAATCGTCTTTCATTTGGCTAACTACGGACACTTCGTAGCGGTCTTGCAGATTCTTCCCCACTCCGACCCGCTCAACAACGCACTCGATCGACTTACCCGCAACGTTTGCCAATTCTCTGGGATCACCCACTCCGGACAGCATCAGTAACTGAGGCGTATTAAAAGCTCCGCCACACAAGACAACTTCACCGCCTGGAACGACAAACACACTCTTCGTTTGACCGTCGTTAACTTGCGGATTGATATGCGCGCGATACAGCTTCGCACCTTGTTGATACTCGACTCCGATCGCCTGCGGCGTCTCTCCGCTGCGATCGAACAATACTTTCGTCACCAAGCAATCGGACCAAATCGTCAGCTTGTTCGGATACTCCGCCTGCGTCCTCATCAAGAACTCACGCGGACTGCTACGACGCCCCAACATCGCATACGGCTGTGCACGGTTCTGATGAATCGTTGTCGCGCCACCGTGCACAGCCAGTGGAATCAGTACGACACCTTCGGGGCTGTTTGCTTGAGTTGCAACATGATTCGGGTCAAGCGACTGAGTGACTCGCCCTTTGAAAAAAGTTCGCACCAGCGACCAAGCGTTCTCGAGTCCCGCTTTCTTCGACTCCCACAAGGCTGCGGTGACCATTCTGATCAACTGCTTGTCTGCCAAGCCGATCGACAGATCCGTGAAACTCGTATGCAACCATCCGCTGAAACCATGCTTTCCACTGGTCGAATCCGGCCGATAACCCACAACGAACCGCAAACTGTTCTTGACGTAACGCCAAGTCTGTCGCAAAGGTTCATCGCGTGAATACCTTGGGGCTGGCCAATAGTCGTTGTGCTCCATACGTTGAAAATAGAATCGCATCCGCTCGCCGCTCCACGAAGGATCTCCCAGCGCGCTCGCCAAGTCATCCCAATCCGAATCGGGACCCGCGATCGTGATCATCGCATTGTGAATCGTGCAGCCGCCGACTCCCGCCGCTCGCGGATAGAAGATTCCACGATGCGATTCATCCTCACCTGCTTGATGATCCGGCTCATGCCACTTTGGATCTTCCGGAATTCCGTCCGGCAGACGACCGTTCTTTCGCTCGTAGTGTTCAACAAAGAATCGCCAAGCCAGATCGGGATGTTCGCTCGAAGCACCATGCAGCAAAGGCACTCGCGAAATCTCATTGCCGGGATCCAACGGACCTTTCTCCATATGATTCGAGCCGGCTTCCAGCACGAGCACGCGTTTGCCAGCGATAGCCAAGCGCGCGGCTAACGGACCTCCGCCAGCGCCCGAACCAACGATGATGTAGTCGAATTGCGGATCGCTTGACTCGCTTGAGTCGGTTGCCGAAGTATCAGCCGCTTGATGTTCTTTGTTCATAATCTTCGTTTAACTTTTGGCTTAAAGCGTCTTCAGCAACTCGATCAACGCATTCTTGTCAGCATCGGACATGTTTTCGAACCACGGAAAATAGTGACCGCGATCCATTACAAAATCCGGACACTTATTCACTTCCAACAACGCCGGTGCAACCTTGGTCTTCATCACTTGCTCCGTCGCTTCTGCATCCAAGTGCCGCGACTCGATCTCCGCTAAACTCGCTGCGACCGTGCGGATCGACTTCAGTTGGTTGTTGATGCCTGCTTCGGAATTGAAGTTCGCCAGCAGATTGACGGGTGTGCCGGCCGGTATGGGGCCGAGCTTTACATCGCCAAGATGACCAGCGTTGAAGTAAACGATGGCGCCGAAGAATAACGCGGCAAGTACGAACAGGTAACTGACAAATCGCGACCATCCATGACTCAGCGGCAGCCACAATACAACTGCGATCACACTCAGTAACAGCGGCACCAGCCACCACGGACTGTATGCCAGCAAGTACTGCGAACTCTTCAGCGCCGGGAACATCGCTGCTAGTAAAAACGCAATCAAACACACAACCGCAACGGCGACTGCACCAGTGGCAATCGATTGCCGCCGACTGCTGTTATGCACTTGCAAGATCACCATCGCGCCAAACAACAAAATGATGCTAGGCAACCACAACGGCTTGACCAATTGCAACCACCTAAGCAACGAGTGTTCGTACAGGCCTTGAATCCACGGCATTCGACGAGCGAAGTAGGGGACGCGATGGCCATCGATCGAAAGATAAGTCACCTGGGGCGTGCGCCAGATGAGACCTTGATCACGCTCCAAGCGTTCCGCCGTTGCACCGTTGTAACTGCTGCTCTGCAATCGTCGTGCGGGCCACAGCAGTTTGCGAATCGCATCGTCGAACGCGTCCAAACGCCCATCAACGCTCGGGTCGTTGTTGTACAGTCCAAGACTATTGTTATGCAGCAACGGCGCTGTCGCCCAAATCGACATCAACGTCGGCACTCGATAGAATCCTGGCCCGCCACCGCCTTCCGGCACTCCCTCCGCAACTCGATGCCGCGGCATGTAACTCTGCATCGCACCGTTCTCGCCAGCGTACGGATTGAAGTATGTAATCGCGCCCGGTGAAGGCAACTTGCGATAGCTTTCCGACGCGAAATCTTCCCACATACGCTTGGACATTCCATTCGTCGCCATCGCTCGCGCCGAATTCGTACCGACGACAGTGACCGGAATGCGATAGTCGGTTGAGAGATAATTCTCAGTCCAAAATTTCGGCAGCTCGACGACGCTCGACGCCCACTTGCGATAGCTCTCGTCCTCCAACCACTGCCCAGGATTGTGCTCCCAGAACTCGCCTGTCACCGTAGCGGCGGATCGCACTTTGATACGCTTTGCGATCAACTGCTCAAAAGCTTCGGGTGGCAATTCAGATTCCTTCGGCTTCGCTCCGATCAGCGGCTGCATGCTTGCGGGTTGAATACTCGAGTGGCAAACAATGCAATTCTCTGCAAAAACTTGTCGACCGCGCGCCAGTTGGCTTGCATCGACGCGTCGACCACGCTCGCGCTCACGTAACTTCGGAAGCTCGATCTTCAGCGCTTTTGCATCCAACTTCAATTGCGTCTCGTTGATCGCAGCAAGCCGCTGCTCACCGCCGGGTGTCGATAGCAACGGCATCGTCGGAGTCACTTTCAAGAAGTAATCGCGCAGGCCGGGCACTCGCCGCTTGGTCGCGTTCCAGTACACCGAGTTCGTATCACAGTCGGCGATACGGAACGAATCTTGCGGAGTGAAACCAAGCACGGTTTGATGCAGTTGATTCCATTGCTCCCAATACGTTCCGATGTTCAGGTACACGCGCGCGAGCGCGCCAACAGCTCCGATGGAATCGGAACAGTCCAGCAAGATGCGCGGTACGTTGCGCGGGTTCTCGTTCGATTCTTGAACTGCTGCCAGCAAACCCATGCTCTCAAGTTCGCTGCGCAGCGGACCCTGAATCGCGTCCTTACCCGCTTCGTTCGGCGCTGCCTTGGGATCAATCCAGATCGATGGCAACTTGGCACTGCCAGCCGATAGTTCCTCTTTCGGATTGAAGAATGAAACCAACGCGCGTTGCTTCAATCCAAACACTGCGTTCATCGTGTTCGGGTTGTTGATGTTGTCTGATGCGATCAATGAAGTATCGATCGTGCCGCGCGGTTGGCTGTCGAGCAGATGGTAAACAAACTGGTCCGGTGTCAGTTGCCCGCCAACCGTCGCTCGCATGCTCAGATACTGAGCTCCGATGTTGCCCGAGATATTCTCCCACTGCGGGTAATTCGTATCTTTTGGTGGCTTCAGCGGATGATACGAAGCGTGGCAGAACGCGCAGCTCATCCCGACACGATAAGGTCGAATAAGCGTCGGATCGTTGTAATAAGTTGGGTCTTCGTAATAGCGCGTTGGATCCCACTTCGCACGCGCTTGCTCATCAAAGTAAGGATTCGGAAACAGTCGCAGACCAACCACGCCGCTCGATATGCCATACAAATCTGGCGGCGGAATGATCTTGTCGAGCGGATGTTCGTACTTTGCGTTGCCATCACTTTCGTAGCCGCCAGCCGCTGTGCCGCCAGCCGCTGTGCTCTGAGCATAAGAACTCCGTGCATAGGATCGCTCGCCGAGGTAGCTGGACGGATACTCATAACCTCGCTGACCTTCGAACGTCATCGCATTGCCGACGAACAGATTCTCACCGTCGAACACGCCGTACTGATTGCGTCGCTTCAGCCCGATTTGTGATTTGTGCTGGCCGTTTTCAAGCCGCTCGAATGTCTGATCAACGAAATGCTCTCGCCAATCTCGAACTTCGGGATCTTGCGGAACATCCAACCACAAACCGAACTCAACCGGTTGGTTACCGCGATCCATGCCGGGTTCATTGATCAAACCAGCGTCGCGGAAACGATCGCTGCGCTTGCGAGAATCCAAGAGTTTCACCAAGTCGATGAAACCGAGACTGTCCGTTGCCAACCAATCCCAAAAACCTTCGTTGCCTGCACACCACACCATCCACGTGTTGCGTCCAATCGTTTCGCTCGGATTCAGCGCAGGGCTAGCCACTGTTGCGGCGGGCCGATTCACAAATCCGTCTTCCTTAGGTTTCAGTAACGGATCAGGCAGATCCAAATCGGACGGGGAGCTGATTGCGTCCATGCCGGCGAAGAAATCGGGTGCAGCGCTTTGATAAGTGAAGTACTCTGCAGCCGCTTCGACGGAAACACCTTCCGCAATCGCTCGCTTCGCAGCTTCATCCGTCTCTGCCACCTTCATCTCATCGCCGCATCCCACACAAAACGACAAGACCGCAAACATCGCCAGCATGGCAGACATCGGCCGAAACGAGACGACTGACAAGCTGCGTTGTAACTTGATCAACATATTCAGAGCTCGCAAAGTAACTTTCAACCAATCAATCGAATCGCAATTAGCACTTGAGACGCCAAGCAGTCGACTACAACAGATCGCTATTGCAGCATCTGCTTTAACGTGCGCGATGTCCGCTTCGGCAACTTCATCGCTGGTGAACGCGTGGGCTGCGGCGCGGCGCGAGAACCACGAGTTGCCGCTGCACTCGCTACTTTTTCATCAACTGTTCCAACCGCTTTGCTCGTGAACGAGCTGCGAAACGCGCTATCAATCACTGCGTAGTACATCAGTTCATCCGCGACGACGTTCAGTTTGTCATTCAGTGCGGATTCGTCGACATGCAGCATAGTTTGAAGCGATTCGCGCACTCGCTTTGGTTCGACTGTGGGCAGTAGCTCTTCAAAGCGTTCGAGCGGACTGGCCTTGCGCGGAGGTCCAACCGCCTTCAACGCTCGCATGCCGCCAGCCGCAACGGTGCTTGGCAGCCGTGCTTGGAGCAGCTTTTCAATATTCAAAATGCCAGGCCCAAGATTGCGGGTGTCCCAACCGGTCGGACGATCAAACCCATGCGACAGCAATAACTCTTTGAAAACCGGCGCCAGACCACTCAACCCGTAAGCGCTGATCAAATCTTCGCGGCCGTGATGAGCTAACCACAAAGCGGCGGCACCTGCGGTGATCGCAGTGGCGTAGGAAGTTCCTGAACTGCGACCGATTGTAAATCCGTCGGTCTTACTGAGTGCTCGCCACACCGATTCACCGGGAGCGGTAATATCAACTGCGCTCCCCGAAGCACTGCTCGCCCAAACTCGGTTCTGGCAATTCGAAGCTGCAACGGCCACCACTTCATCCAGCTTCGCGGGATAAACCACATACGGCCAAACGTTGCCGGCGGCTGCAACCACGATCACTCCGCGACTGATCGCATACTGAACCGCGCGCGTCAAGTAGCGAGCTCCCAGCGGTCCACCTAAGCTGATCGATAACACGTGATGACCATCGTCCGCTGCAAACCGAATCGCTTCCGCAAGCTTGCCGAACGAAAGCAACACCACATTCGTTGTGACTCGCAAAGGCACCAACTGAGCTCGCGGCGCGATTCCGGAAATGACGGCACCTGTTCCTTCGCCACTCATGATCACACTACCCGTGCTCGTTCCGTGGCCGCCGAATTTTCCTTTCAACGTATCGCGAGGGTCCGTATCGCCTTCTTCAAAGTCCTTGCCGCGAGTTCGCAATACGCGTGGCCCGTCCAGTTCCGGATGATCGGTGTAACCGGTGTCGGGATGACCAATGATGATGCCTTCGCCGCGAGCTTTGCCGTTCGGCTTGGGCGTCAATTGCCAAGCTGCGAGCGCTTTGCATTGCTGCAACGCCCAATCATGTTGAGCCGAACAAGCTAACGCATCCGAATCGTCGTCAGCTCCACCTGACGAACTCGACCTCGTCGCCGTTGGCTTGTTTGGGGCAGCAAACGACCGAATCGCAACGTGCTCTTCAATCATTTCATCTGGTGCAGCGGTCGGCAACGTCAACGAGGGTTCGCAATCTTCCACCTCGCGATGTGCTCGCAACTTGTAAGCGAGATCAAACGCTTCTGACACCGTTGGATTCTTTTCACTTTGCTTTCGTCGAATCGTGAAGTCGCGTGAATCAGCCGACATCGGTGCAACAATCCATGCACCTTCCAGTTCGTCGCGCACAACTTTGCGAGCTTGCTTGAGCGCCGCTTCAGTTGAGATGCCGTCGAAGCCGACGCGCACGACCAGCCCATCGGAGCGCATCGACTTCGACAACTTCGTCGGAGTCGCTTGTCGCGCACTCGGCTTGAACTGCTTAGCGTTGGATCTACGAGCTTGCATAGATGGTTACTTCTTCTTTTTCTTGGTCGACTTCTTTTTTGCACTTGCAGTCGAAGAACTCTTCTTCGTCGCTCGCTTGGCTGCAGGCTTGTCTTTGCCGTTCGACGTTGCGTTCTTTGGCTGAGCTGAAGTTGCTGGTTGTATTGCCGCAGGTATCGACAACTGCAACTCAATCTGAATCAGTGTTCCCGCGTCTCGTGCCGCGCGATCTTCAACTCGAAACGTCCAAGTGCCTTTGCAAGATTTACCCGCAAAAGCTGACAAGGCTGGCGTCGTCGAGACGCTGTACTGGCGATCGATACTTCGCGTCCGACCGCCGGTTCGATTGTGCAGCACCACGTTCGACAAGCCGCTGCCGGTGGGCGGTATCAGCGTGATCACCAAATCGCCGATGTAGGAATGTTGAATGCGAAGTGACACAATCAAACTATCAACGATCGAATCATCGCCAACTTCCAGCACCTCTTCAACAATGCCGAGATCCGGGATCGGCGCATTGACTAACTTTCGAAACACCGACAAGCGACCGAGCTTTGACTTGGCGATCTTCACCGCTGCGCCCGCATCCAAGCGACCGAAACCGTAGAACGGACTGTGACCGGTGTTCTTGTCATACTGGCCATTCTGCGGATCGATCTTGATGCACGCACGCTTCAGCACGTCGCGAACATCAGCCGCGCTCAAGCCGGGATTAGCGGAGATGACAAGCGCTGCGACACCAGCCGCTCCTGGGCAAGAGCTCGACGTGCCACCAAAGCTGTTGGTGTAGTTGCCCACGGTGTCACCAAGTGCAATGTCACCCGGGTTATAACCTGCGGTGCCGCTACGATCCGTGGTCCAGATGCCCGGCGTTAAAGGATCAGGTTGTTGAAAAGGTTGAAACCCAAAATCATTGCTCGGGAAACAGCACCACACCGCTTTGCCAAAGTCGCTGTAGACGCTGCGACGCGAAGTGTCATTGCAAGCAGCGACAGCGATCACCATCGGCGAACTCGCATAGCCATCGTTGTCGACGGATTCACGACCGTTGCCAGCGGCGAACAGGACCACGCAACCTTTGCCTCCACGACCTTGCGTCGTTGCATAAACCAACGCGTCGCGCGTACTAGCGGGCAGCGGTTCGAAGTGATTGTGCGTTGGATCGTTGCTGTCGAACCAACGGCCGTCGACCGGTCCCCAACTGCAAGAGATGACATCGGCACCGTTATCAGCCGCATGACGAAACGCGTCGGCCTCAGCCATCGATCCCAAACCGGACGCAAGCCGAATTGGAATCAGTTTGGCTTCGGGTGCCACACCTTCCGCTCCATCGACGCCCGCCGCGCAAGCCACTCCGGCGCAGGCATTGCCATGTTCATCCGTGCGACGCCTAGGACGCGCATCGTCGACGCGCAAAGTCACATCGCGCGGAGCGACAACTTTGCCAGGTCGCGCAAACTCGGGATGGTCAACATCGACGCCATCATCGATCACTGCGATCGTGGCCAACGAACCGCGGGTTATTTCATGTGCTTCATCGATGTTCACATGCGCACTGACTGAAACACCACCTATGATCGAGTCACGCAGATGCCACTGCTGCGAGAAGACCTGCTTCGCAGCTCGCGGTTGTATCAACTCGGGATGACAGTAAATCACATCCGACCGATCCAACAATTGCTCAGCGATCTCAAACACATGCTGGCCCGTTCCCTCTGGCGCTTCCGCATAGTATGCGTTGGACGCGAACTCGAGCGGACGTTTAACCATCAAACCCGCATCGCGCAGAATCTGTTCGCATTCATCCGGATCCATCTCCGGCTTGAACCGAACGTAGATATTTTCGGTGTAGAGAATTGGCAAACCGGTTTTCGGTTGAACCAACACGTCGCCTGCGAACCGAACATCTGGTGCGGCACGCAGCGCCGTCTTCCGATCGCTCACCGAACGGCGACTTGTGTCAACTCGATAGACTTCAACACCTGCGTCGGGAAACTCGGCAACCAAAGTTCCGTCGTCCAACTCCGCGGCC
>JBGSJB010000768.1:0-13862 GCA_041742175.1 Pirellulaceae bacterium | reverse complement strand
GTGAAGACCGCATACACCAACACGCTCAAGCTCATCGCACGCACGCGGCCGATTCGGTCACCTAACCAACCAAACAACACACCACCGGCTGCGGCACCCACTAGAAAGACAGCGATGATGACGCCAAATGCCATCGCAATCTCGTTTTCTTGCTCCAAACTCGGCTTCGTGTATTGGAGCACCTGACTAATTTTTTCGCCGACTTGACCAGCATCCGTCGCAACAATCGGTTTGCTGTAGCCAAGCAGGTCCGCGATAGCGCGACGCCCTACCATCGAAAAGACACCCATCTCGGCGCCATCAAACATCCATCCCAGCAGAGCTGCAGTGAGCGCCATCCATTGGCCACGAGTTGTGATCGCCGGCGCAGCCGATTCGGGTGCATCTGCTTGTTCGCTATTCGACACGGCGGATTCCTAGGCGGGAGAGGTGGAGGAGTTTGACCCGCATTATGGCTTGTCGCTTCTGCACCGTCCAGTGAAGTCACGCTTCAAACGGTCACGCTTCAAACTGTCGCGCTTTAAGTCAATCTGAACATCACCACACTCCACTTTGGCAAGTTGATATAGATCCTGCCATCGGACTGGGTAACGGGTTCATAAAATGCATTGCCCGCTCCGTGCCAACCCCCAAAGTCAGCGTCTTGCGTACACAGCAACTGTACCCAACGCCCGAAATGATCTCCGGTGCGCACACCATAACTGTGATTGGTAAAGTTCTGATCGCTTAGGTTGACGACTGTCAGCACCAGGTTGTGATCGCGCTGCCTTACAAACGCAAGCACCTGATTGTTGTGATCTTCGTGTGGAATCGTCAGCGAACTCGAACGCAAGGCTTCGTTCTCGATTCGCACAAAATTCGCAGCGGTAACCAATCGCCGCATTTCGATTCCAAGTTCGTCACCAGCTATTGCCCAATTGAATCGATGGTCGCCTCGCAAGTCGCTGCCATCATGCCAGTAGCCCCAAGCGACATAAGGCGAAGCCATGTGGCACTCGGAACCCATGAACAGCATCGGCGTTCCCGGCATCGCCACGTTCAGCGCCCAAGCCAGCCGACATTTTGCGCGCGCGTACCAGTTCTCGCGTCCGCCCAGTTGATCAACAAAGTAGCGGTGACGTTTGTCCCAGTCGCTAAGTCCGTCCTCCGCATCGCCGCCGTGGTCATCGCCAATATCATCGTGCGAACCCAGGGTGTACTTCACGATGTTCCAAGGTTCATCGTAACCTTCCCAACCAAGAAACGACTTCACTTTCTCAAGTGGACTTTGCCCAGCCAACGCGCGCTGGCATTCGTGATGCGGATCAGCGTCCCAAGTCGCACAGAAACGACCTGTATTCACAATCCACGGATGATCCGGCAAATGCTCCGCGATAAAGTACCGATCTGGAAATTCTCTCCGCAAGCGATCCATCACAACGCGCAGTTCGTTCCCGTTTATTTGAGTCGTTACGTCAAAACGCAAACCGTCAACATGATAGTCTGCTAACCATTGCCGCGCGTTCTGGTAGAAGTAGTCTTTCACTTCCTGCTTCCACCAAGCTGGACCGCGACCCCACGGCGTGATTGGGCCACCTTCGAAGTAGATACCGCCCTCGTGCATGAAGCCATCAAAGTCATGCAGCACATTGTCGCCTGGACCCGCGTGGTTGTAGACGACATCCAAGATCACCGCCAATCCCTGATCATGCGCCGAGTTCACCATATGCTTGAGACTCATCGGCGAACCATAAGCCGACTCGGGTGCAAAGAATGAAGCCGGATTGTATCCCCACGATCTTTCGAGAGCGAACTCGTGAATCGGCATCAGTTCAATGCAGTTAAAACCAAGCTCCCTGATGTATCCGAACTTGTTTTCGATGTCGTGAAATGTCGCCCAGTCTTTGTTCAAATCATCATTGCGACCAGCAAACGTACCGACGTGGAGTTCGTAGATTAGGTAATCTGCAAATCTTGGGGGCTTAAAAGGCTTAAACGGATACGGCTTGTCGGCAAAAATAACCGAACCATTGCGATTGGACGGATCGCCTAACATTAGCCCTGAGTGGATAACGTCGCGAGCCGCTGGATCAAGGCGATCGAAGACGTGCGGACCGTTGGTGATTCGATAGCGATAGAGTTGGTGAGGTCGTGCGCCGGGCAGCATCCCGCTCCAGTAACCGGCAGATTCACGCACCAAATCGAACTCTGCGGTTTCATCTTCTGTTTCCCAATAGGGACCCTCTTGAACAAGTACTTGCACCCGATCCGCGTGCCATGCCCAGACACGAAAGAAGCATCCGTCGTCAGTCGCCCAGGCACCAACTCGATGTTTAAGTTCCATGTTAATTCCTTATCTATCTCCAGTTGGGGACTCTAGTGAATCAGCGAACCGACATTACTCTCAAAGGGAAATGCACTTGCAAGAGTTCGGCGCTATTGCGCCAAGTGTACCTGAGGTTTGCAGACTTAGATTGACTTTTGCCTTCGAAAAGGCGAAAAGATGTCTTAGAAAAAACTTTGCTATTGAAGCCAAAAAAATCAATGCGTTTTAGGGCTACTGAGCTTGACCATTGAATGACTTAACGACTGAGACTCGCACCTCAGTTTACATTGTTCAATGGAATGACGATGAAACTTCAAATGGATTCTGGAAATGGATTGTCATGAAGCACCACTGACGAACCGCCAGTCAGCGACGAATGCTGGAATTGGATTCATGGGGGATTTACAACGGCATACGCCGAACTTGGGATCCGCGAATCACTTGGGATCCGAGAACATTGTGCGAATGGATCCCGCCCACGCTGAAGTCGATTTGAAGCCGAGTCTATCTATCACAACTTTCGAGAGTTTACAGTCGCAATTGGTCGAGTTGCAGCGACAACGCGCTGAAATTGAACGGCAGAGCGAAGAACTTCAACGAACCCGAGTTGAGCTTGAACAAGCGCGATCGCGCTGCATGGAGATGTATGAGCGCGCTCCAGTCGGCTTCTGCACGTTGAACGCCCGGGGAGTTATTCTCGACACTAACGTAACGCTGACCACGCTGCTGGGCATTTCGGCTGCCGAGGTAATGGGGCAGGCGTTTCTTGGTTTTGTCAGCAGTTCTTTTCGAGCCTTATACGAGCAACGCAAGAGTCAGCTACTGCAAACTGAGCAGAGCCAGACTTTTGAGGTTCAGTTGCTCAACCGTGGCCGGATGCCGGTTTGGGTACAAGTCACAGCCGCATTGAGCCATAGCGAGTCGCAGGAAAAAGTAATCCGCGTTGTCATCACTGACATCTGTTCGCTTAAGCAGACTGAGGCGGCGTTGGCAACAAGCGATCGCCATCTGAAGATAATTGCGAACAACATGCCCGGTCCTGTCTCACGGATCGATCGTAATTTGCGATACCTATTTCTTAATCCCTTTTATGAGCGAATAACCGGTCGACCTCTTACCGAACTGGTAGGCCTGACGGTGCCAGAGGTTATGGGCGAAAAAGTATTTGAGTCGATCCGACCCTACATTAACGAGGTGCTCTCTGGTCGGCTGGTCACCTTCCCTATTCAAGTGCAAGTGCCCGACTGTGAGCCCCGTTTTGCACTGACAACGTTTATTCCGGAGTTTGATGAACTGAATCAAGTGGTTGGTTTCTTCGTCGTGGGTCTAGACATCACCTCCAGCAAGCTCACCGAACAGAAGCTCGCGCGCACTACTGAATTGCTTGAGTTGACAGGACATTTGGCGAGTGTCGGTGGTTGGGAACTTAATCTGAGCAACCAGAAAATCGATTGGACGCGAGAGACATTCCTTATCCACGAAATCGATAGTTATATTACTCCCACGCTTGATGAAGCATTTAGTTACTTTGATCCTGATTATCAGCAGACCATCCGCGACACGGTCGAAGAAGCAATTAAGCACGGAACTAGTTGGGATATTGAGCTTCCTTTAATCACGCAAAAAGGGAATCGCATCTGGGTTCGAACGCAAGGCGTTGTCGTTTACGAAGATGGCCGACCCATCAAACTGCAAGGCGCTTTGCATGACATCACAGCCCGCAAGCTTGCGGAATCGGTTAGCACTTGCCTAGAATCCCAACTGCGCGAGTCGCAGAAGATGGAAGCGATCGGCACACTCGCAGGTGGCGTCGCACATGATTTCAACAATATTCTTGCAGCCATCATGGGCAACGCAGAACTAGCAGCTCATTCCCTCGAATCCCCTGACGTCACGCGATGTCATTTGCGGGAGATAAGCAAAGCCAGCGAACGAGCTCGCGACCTGGTGCAACAAATTCTTTCGTTCAGTAGTCCGCACGCGACGGAACGGCAATTCATCTCACTGGTCGAAGTCGTCGAAGAATCGATACGCTTGCTTCGCGCCACCTTGCCAGCTCGAGTTGCGTTAACGCTTGAGTGTTGTAACAAAGTCCCAAGGATCAAAGCGGACGCAACTCAGATCGAGCAAGTCATTTTAAACTTGGCCACGAACGCTTACCAAGCCCTGCAAGGAACGCCCGGTTGCATTAGCATCCAAGTTGAGTCAGTGCCGTTGAGCGTTGAATTGATTGAATCGCTGCCCACGCTAAAACCGCTACTTGGACAGGTTGATCAAATGGTACGCTTGATCGTAGCAGATGATGGTCCCGGTATGGATGCGACGGTTGTCGCACGCCTCTTCGAACCCTTCTTTACTACCAAGCCAGTCGGCGAAGGCACCGATCTGGGGCTGGCTGTGGTTCACGGAATCATTCGCACTCACGAAGGTGCCATCACCGTCGAAAGCCAGCCTGGCCAAGGCGCTACGTTCACAATCTATCTGCCAGTGCCCAAAATCGGAGACGAAGCGATAGAGAAGCGAGCGGAAGAACATGAACAAACCGCTTCATCCGGAAATCTTAGTTTCTCCGATACTCGAGTTCTGTATGTCGATGATGATCCAGCAGTCATGCATTCAGTTGCGAGGCTGCTGCAGTTGCGCGGTTTCTCCGTTGAGAGTTTCAGTGACCAGATGGAAGCGGTCGAAGCGGTTCGCAGTCGAGCTGATCAGTTCGACCTGGTGATCTCGGACTACAATATGCCAAGTTTTTCCGGTGTCGACTTCGCCCAGTTTGTGCACGATGTTCGAGCCGATTTGCCGGTAATAATTATTTCTGGCCTAATCGACGATGCGCTGCGTTCGGAGGCTCAAAAAGCGGGTGTCAGCGAACTGATCTCAAAACCATTTTCGTTGAATTCGTTTTGTGCTGCGGTCAAGCGAATTGCGTTGCCAGCCTAGTGCTCTGGGGGACGTTATAACCGACGCGAACCGACTAACGCTTTTTCGGATCGTTTCAATTCCGCGGCAGTACACGAGCGATCTTGTCGGTTGCGTCCGATTCATTCGGTTGGCGGTAAATTCCCTACAATTGGGCGCTTCGCCGTAAGCCCAGCGAAACTGGTGGCTTACGGGGCAAAACTGAGTCGCATTGCGCGCCCGACTGATTTAGATAGAACGCTGGCATACAGTTCTGCGAGCCATTCTGCGAATTGCACAGACTAATTTTCATGCGTTCCATTTTTCTAGATTTTTGCTCCACGACGCCTATCGCGGCTAGCGTCCGCGAAAGCATGCTGCCGTTTCTCGGCGAGTTATATGGACATCCATCGAGTGCTCATTGGTTCGGCCGCGCGGCGCAAGAAGCGATTGAAGACTCGCGCAGCAACGTCGCTTGCCTGCTCGGCTGCCACCCTTCAGAAGTTATCTACACCTCTGGCGGAACAGAAAGCGTCAATCTCGCGATCATCGGTGCAGCCAACGCGTTCACGCGATTGAAGCCGGACGAGAAATTTCACTTGATCACCACAAACTTGGAGCACATGGCCGTGCGCAAGTGCGTCGAACATCTCGAACACAACGGATGGGATGCGACGGTAATTGGTTGCGATTCGAATGGAGTCATCCGACTGGACGACTTCAGAGCTGCGATTCGACCGAATACCGTGCTGGCGAGCGTCATTCATGCAAGCCACCAATTCGGAACGATTCAGCCGCTTTCGGACGTTTCCGAAATCTGCATCGAAAACGATATCTTGTTCCACACCGACGCGGCGCAAAGCGTCGGCAAGGTAGCGTTCGAAGTCGAATCGATCGGAGTCGATCTACTGAGTTTCAGTGGTCATAAATTCTATGCCCCCAAAGGAATTGGTGGCTTGTTCGTGCGCATGGGAGTTGCCGTTGAGCCGATTTTGTTTGGCGATGGCAATGAAGGTGGGCTGCGGCCTGGAACGGAAAACGTTCCGCACATCGTTGGCTTGGGGCAAGCCGCGAAGTTGGTGATGACGGGTGCCGAAAGTTCAGGCGACCGATTGTCGCAGATGCGCAATCAGTTTCGAAATCAGTTGGAAAGCCTGCTCGGCAAAAGGCTGTATGTGGTGGGTGAGCAAGTCGATCGTCTGCCGCATGTTCTCAGCGTTGAACTTCCCGGCGTGACCGTGCAGGCGATTCAGCAGCGATTGCCGGAAATCTGCTTCGGGCCCGCCGCGTCAGCAGCGGACAGTCCGCTTTCCAAGCGCTGGAATAGTTTCGCTGCGATGGGAATCAGCGATCAACAGGCGGCTCGCGTCCTTCGAGTTTCAATCGGCTGGACAACTTCGGAAGAAGAGCTGCAGCAAGCTCTGCAACTGATCGCCGCAGCGCATGATGGCCTGGCCGACGGGCTCGCTAATGGGCTTTCGGACGGATTCTCCGACGAACCGAGCGACGAATTTCGCTAGGCTCGTTCGCTAATCCACTTCGTACACGCGCCTAGCTGTCGAATTTGGTCAGCCAGTTCGGTGTGTTATTCGCACTGGAATCTGGCATTGGTAGGCAGGGAACTGAATCCTGCTGATGCGTTCAGTTGTCGCAGTGGTATAGGTCCGGCGGGAGGGTTTGCATAGAATATCCCGGCTTCGCACTTAGACCCACCGCGATCCGCTCCTGCTCTCCTGGAACAAGGCTTCAATGTGTTCGGTGACTTAATCGCTTACTTCGGCCAGACTTTCACCTACAACGATTTGTTGGTCGTCGCTTTTCTTATAATTCTTGAGGGCGTTTTGTCTATCGACAACGCACTCGTGCTCGGTTTGCTTGCCAAACGGTTGCCTGAAAGCCAACGTAAGCGTGCGCTGACCTATGGGTTGGTCGGCGCGTTCGTATTCCGATTGATCGCAATCGGATTCGCACAGATGTTGCTGAGTATCAAGGCAGTCAAGCTAATCGGCGGTGGCTATCTGTTATTCGTCGCCATTAAGTACTTCATTCAAGATTGGCGCGGCGATGCGACGGAAAAAATTATCGTCGACGAGCATCACCAACCTTCTCTGGTTTCGCTCGAATCAGGATTGCCCCTGACGGAAGAGCAGGAGGAACGTGAGCTGGAATCGCGAACTCCCGTCCCCGTTCCCGACCGCGACTCACCCAGCGGAGTTACAACCGCGATGGCGGCCGGCGCTGTGGCAATGAAATATGCCAAGTTCTGGCCAACTGTCGTAGTCATCGAACTGACCGACATGGCGTTCGCAGTCGATTCCATCTTAGCAGCCATCGCTTTGGTGGGACCGCCGCCAGAAGGTCATGTCGGTTTTCATCCCAAGCTGTGGGTGGTCGTGACAGGCGGTATGATCGGAGTGATGTTAATGCGCGTCGCGGCGGTGTTGTTCATCGCTATGCTGGAGAGATTCCCACGATTTGAAACTGCCGCTTACCTGTTAGTCACGTTGATCGGTGCCAAGTTGATGGTGGATTACTTCTTCAACGACACTCACTGGGGCTTGCCGCATCTGGATTTCCACGATTACACGTCGCCCAGTTTCTGGTGTTTCTGGGTTCTCATGTTGCTCGCGTTCCTTACTGGATTTTTGCCTCAGAACAAATCCGAGAACCACGCTGGGCATCATGCGACGTAGCTGCCTCTCGCTTGCCTAGGGCATATTACTTCGCGTACGGCATCGCCAGTGGATCGCCTAACACAATGTCTTCCCAGCCCACGAACCTGGACGCGGCGTAAAAACTCTCTGCCAGCGTCCAGCCTTGGGTGTAGCGATCGAACAGAATGGTTGGCGAAGCGATCGCAGGAAGAAACGGTTCATCGCAGTAGCCCTTAACACCCGTCACGCGTGCATCAATCAGGTCAGCGACCAGCGATTGCCCGCCGCTGCTAGCGAGAAAAGTTCGCCCGCTTGTCGAAACCGCCGTTTCAGCGATTCCGCCTGGGGCGAACTGGAGCGACTTGTAATTCTCCGGCGTATACTTTCCATCGTTGCTGCCCCACGACGCGTAACCCATCAGGCCTTGTTTGTTACCCAAAAAAGCTGCGGTCTGGTCAAGCTCATGCGCCACACCTGCTTTCTGCAAACCAGCCGCTGCAGCTAACAGATCTGCGTTCCAATCCTTAACGCCCATCCCGCTGATCATCTCCATATTCGTCTTTCCATCCTTAATCGGCGATTGTGGCACTTTAGCTACGTCGCTCGCTTCCGCACCAACACTTGCATCGAGAAAAATCATTCCGGTCGCCGGCGAATTATCTGACGCGACTGAGCTATCAACCAATGCCATCGCCGCTTCGACCGTGTATCCATCCAGCCGCGTTACCAAATAACCGCCGTGCTTCGCATGCGAGAATCTTTCGGTTGAGTTAAAGTAATTGTTGACGAAGCAATTCCCCTTCCAGCCGCCTTCGTCAATCACCACCTTCAGCGAATCGGGCCGTTCGAAGTAATCTAGCGCCGCGATGTATGAATCCAGCGAAGGTTGTGTGTTGGATAATCCGACTGGCGCCCCAGTTAGTCGAACGGGAATACCTTTGGTCAATACGATAAAGTCAATGCCTGGATTGCTGGCAAGATAGTCTTTCAGCGGCTTTTCGATGGCGGTCTGAAAGGTCTCGAAGGGAAGAGTCTCGTTGGCCGTATCAACCGCCGAATCGATACAGTGAACCTGCAGCAACTTCTTTACGCCCCGCTTCTCCATGTAGTGTTTCGCGATCTGCATCGAAGCGGCACTGTCGGCGTTCTCGATCACCAGCACACGGTCCGCCATCGTATCCTCAACTGCGGTCGAGCAACCCGCAACGACCAAACAAGCTGACGCCAGCAACACTGCCTGCAGACTTCTCACCATTTCAGTGACTTTCAAATTCAATGACTTTCCAACCGCTGTTCAGTTCGTCGCAATGCCCATGCAGAACGGATCTCGTGGGTCCAATATCAACTCCGCTTCGCCATTCACAAACGCCGACCCAGTAATGCTCGGCAGAATTCGACCATCATCCGCCAACTGATAAGTCGCTTCGAAGATGCTGCCAACAATGCTCTCTTGGCGATGCGTTTGGCCATCGGCCAGCTTTCCGTCAGCAGCTAGGCAAGCGACTTTTGCGCTCGTTCCTGTTCCGCATGGCGAGCGATCATAAGCAGCGCCGGGACACATCACGTAGTTCTTTGCATCCGCCACAACAATCGAACTCGGTGCACCAATTAGTTCAATATGATCGATTTCGGCGCCGTTCTCGCCGCAAATCCGATTCGCTTCCAGCGCTTTGCGAATCGCGCTGGACATCCGCTGAAGCTCATCAATCGCGTGCAAACTGACATTCAAACCATGATCTTGGCAGATGAAAAACCAATTGCCGCCCCAGGCGATATCACCATGCACTACTTGTCCATCCGGCAAACTGACCGCGACCGCTTTTCGAAAACGGTAACTGGGAACGTTTTGGATGCGCACACGATCGTCGCCCAGCAACTCAAACTGCACTGGCCCTACCGGTGTATCCAACTGATGGCTGCCCGACGTCACGCGCTCTATATGCTGCAGCGCGATCGCGACACCGATCGTTCCGTGACCACACATGCCTAAACAGCCGACGTTGTTAAAAAAAATCACTCCAGCCAAACTGTCTGGATTCTCGGGTGGCAACAGCAACGCGCCGACCATCACATCCGATCCGCGAGGTTCACAGACGATGGCACGGCGATAGTCATCGAACTTCTGCGCGAACAACTCGCGCCGCTCAGCCATCGAACCGCTCCCCAAATCGATCGGACTAGCGACCACAACACGAGTTGGTTCTCCGCCGGTATGAGTGTCAATAACTCGAACGCGTGTCATAGGTAAATTGTTTGGTTAAAGCGTGCAATGCGATTCAGGTCAGTTAGGATTCGGTACCACGCATAGGATACTTCGTCGAATCCTCAACGCACAGCCGACATTTGCCAAGTCATTCGTGCAACGCACCAAGAACTTTGCCCGCCAGCGCAACGCCACTCAGCATCGCACCTTCGACGCGTGGCCCGCCACACCAGTCGCCGCAAGCTCCCAACCCGCTCGCTGAATCCCACAGCGCCGATTCTGGCAAAGCGTGCTGTGGTCGCGCATGCAGCCATCGATGCGATTGCACCAAACGCGGAGTCGGAATGCTACACGCCGCGACGCGTTGCAACTCCGACAGCAGATCCGCCACCACGTTCTCGCTGGCAGCACCCAAATTCGACTTCGCATACTCGCCGCTCGAATGAAGCACCCACACATCGCTCGCCCCGTCGCCGGACTGATCGCGATGCGGCTTACTCGAGTCCCTCGCAATCCAGCTTAACGCTCCCTCGTTCACAAACGCTCCATCAAACGGGACCGACCACTTCTCTTCGAAAGCAACGATCACCGCCCAACACGGCAACATTTCAACTTCACTCAACCGCCCGGCCCACGCGCACGCCGGCGCGAACGCTGCGACCTGAGGCGGAGGACAATTCCAAACAACAATGTCGAACTCACCCAACGCAGTGTCGGCCGCATCGCTCAGTTTGTAACGCCCGCTATCGGATCCGATCTTCTCAACACCCGTTACTCGCGTCTGGTAATGCACTGTCAAATCAGTTGCGAGATGTTGCCCGAGCGCATTCATGCTGGGACTTCCGACGTAGCGCGGCTGCACGGTCGTCTCACGGAACTCGCCGGGCGCTAGCACTTCCACAATACGCCCCAACCACGGTGCCACGTGACCCTCGTCAATCCAAGAATCAACCAACGACTTCAGTCGCTTGTCGCGAATCGTGAAGTACTGTGCACCATGATCTGCCAAACAATTCGCTTCCAGTCGACGCGTTGCGGCCCTTCCGCTCGGCCTGCCCGATTTCTCAAAGCAAGTGACCGACAAACCGTGATCGGCTAACGTGCGGGCACACAGCAAACCAGCCAAGCCAGCTCCGATGACGGCTATGCGAGGCGAAGGTTTATAAATAGGCCGATCCACGTGTTTTTCATAAGTTGCCATCGCGACACGCCGCTGGTGTTCTTCAAGGGGCCGTGTGCGCACCGAACCGTAAATCGGTTGTTCGGGCGCGAATGGCCGATCGAATTGACCAAGGCACCACAGCAACCCGCCGTAGGAAGCTGGATCGCGACCGTCGAGCGCATAACGATGATTCAGATCGATCAAACGCGCAAGCGCTTGGCGATAATCTTTTGACCAGTGCAAAATCGCTTTGCCCCAAGTCATGCGAACGTTGTTGTGCAGTTCACCGTGCTTCAGCAAACTTCGCTGCGCAGCGTCCCACAGTCGTTGCCCGGTTCGGCCGCGAGCCAACCGTTCCCAGCTTAAAACTTCGCGCGGATCCGCCGCGTGCTTCTCGAGCGTTGCGACCACCCAATCCGGAAGCGCCGCTTCCGAATCCACATCTGGCGTATAGAAACAGTACGCATAAGCCAACTCGCGCCAAATCAGCAGCTCGTCGAGATACTTGTGCGCACCCGCCTGCGATGCTTCACGCGCGATTCGCATCGGAGAAACCATTCCATAGTGCAAGTAAGCCGACATGCGACTGACGCCATCGACCTCGATCGTATTGCGACGATCTTTATAAGCGGCCAGTCCCGCGCGTTTAAAGTTCTCCCAGCGTTCGTAACCAGCTTGCGAACCGCCGCGCGTATCTGCAACTGGGCCAACCGAGTGATCGATCGCACACTCAGCGACCACGTCCACGATACTAGCCTGCCGCAGATCTAACGATTCAAACTTCGGCTCAAATCGCCTATCCAATCGCAGTTCATCCCTAACTAATGCCTGCACCGAACAAGCTGGCCACGCGCGGTCCAAGCGTTCGCGATACAATTTGGCCGTTACATCACGGTATACAAAAGCTCGCTCATACGCTCTGCCAACAAGTTGCATCGGAACGACACAAGCGGTGTCGACCGCCACCGTTGCCGCTCGTCCATCCATCAGACGCTCAGTCCATTGTCGCGTCGCTTCAACTGGAAAATCATCCGTGACGATCACAGCGGCAGTTGTCGATAACTGAGCTAAGCGCGGCGCGCGATGGTTCGCTCGCTCAACATGCAACGCATAAGCGATCTTCAGTTCGTCGTACGCAGTTTGCAACTCGCGCGCGGCTTCTAAGATGAACGTGTGGTGCCGGTCGGATGCAAAGCGATAAGATTCCGAAAGTCCCTGATAAACCAGCAGCGGCAATTGCAACGAGCAAGCAATCTGTCGCGCAACATCCAACGCGGGATTTTCATCGGTGCGAAGGGCATGATGAGTCCAGTACACGACGCAGTCGCCTGCATGCCGAGTGTCTCCAAGTGAAAGCACGCGAGTTCGTTCAGCGAGGTGCGCGGGCAACTGGTCAACAATAGAAACTAGATCGCGCTGCGGCATTTGAACTCGCTGCTTTAACCCACCGTTCAAAACTTCAAAACTGCAGCGACTATAGCATTCTGGCAACCGCAACACGGCGTCGTAGAAGGCTTAGCGCTGAGCTGCGATACAGCATTCTCGTCGGTTCGAGGCTAGTTGCCGCGCTTTGACGCGCGTGAAACCCCAACTGCGAATCTGTTCCATCGCCGCATCCACCTGGTCCACCAGATCGTACGAGGACAATTTGATCGTTAGCAACAGACCTTGAAAGCGACTGGTCGGGTAGTTCACGATGTCCTCGACGACTTCCAACGTGTAATTGGGTGCCACGTTTGCGTCCGCGGTCAGCCACTTGAATTTGCTGTACATCTTGCGCTTCATGCCAGCCGCTTTGGTGCGCCAATGTTCAAAGCGTGGATGATTCAGCAGCAATTCATCCATCTCAGCCGGATCGACTCCCGTCACTTCAAGACCGACATCCAACAATCGTTGACACGATCCGCCCGGCGCACTCCCGATTTCAACTACTCGGTCGCCGGGTTGCATCGGCAATTGGCTCCACGCCACGGCTTCGGCGATCTTCAGATAAGCTCGGCTGACCATCGAGTCCGGCGCAGCCACCGGATAGACTCCGCCCGGCCAGCAATGTTGAATCTCGGTGGCAGTATGTGTACCGATCAGCCACTGATCCGGCTCAACCAGAATCACGTCAAGAATTTTGCTGCCAATCGCACAAGCGGTGTTTATCAGCGGCAATCGACCTAACTTGGCTTCGCTACGAAGCTTGTTTGCGAAGATTTCGCCGATCGCAGTGGTCAACTCGGAGGGGCCGGGCTCAAAGCCACGCGAACCCGGCAGATTGCGATCGCGCTCGAAAACATGGATCGCTTGGAACTGGTCGCCAGCGATTGCGATCGCCTGCGCGACGAGCTCTTCTGCTAAATTTCCGCGAACATTTCCGAGCCCTTCGCCCGCAACGCGAGCAAGCCAACTTTGCGAAAGCAGGTTTACATTGCTGTCGCTAGTTTTGAATGTGGCTAAGCCTGGACGTGAAAAGGCGAGCCGCAATGCAGCGCCCGGTCCAGCGAAGCGCTCTTTCAGCGGACGCTCGGCGCCCTGCTGGCAGGCAGCGAAAACGAAGCGATCTTGGCTAGAATTGCTGGGACTTGGATTTGCTTCCTGGACGTGGGGGCTCGTCATCACGTATAACTATGTTCCAATTAGCGGGCTGTTGGT
>JBGSJB010000767.1:0-2912 GCA_041742175.1 Pirellulaceae bacterium | reverse complement strand
GATCGACTCGCCAACTTCAGCGTCTTTCGAAATCACCGTTCCATCGAATGGTGCACGAATGAACATGTTCTCTTTCAACTGCTCAGCTTCGCGCAGTCGAGCTTCTGCAAGTTGCACGTCCGCCTTCAGCGATTGCAGTCGCGCCACAGCGCTGTCGTACTGAAATCGAGCTTGATCGTGTTCAGTTTCAGAGATGTTGCGCGAAGCGAGCAAAGTTTTCACGCGATCGAATTCGCGTTTGTTCTGAGCAATCAAAACATTCTGCTCTTCAATCGCTGCTTTAGATCGAGCCACACTGGCCGCAGTTGCCGCCAACGATGCATCGAGGTCGGCGTGCTCTAAAATCGCGAGCACTTGGTCCTTCTTCACCAAGCTGCCTTCTTCCACGCCAACTTCTTGAATGCGGCCCGGCGCGCGAGCGCCAATTTTCGCTTGCCGCCGCGATTCGAGGTATCCGGTCGCAACGACTGTCGCATCAGCGGATCGACCGCGTTCAACCACCGGCTTAACCACCGTGACCTCAGGGCGGCTCTTCATCGCATCGGGTACAACCAACCAATCGCCGGCTGAGGTGGCCTCCGGATTGACCCAGCCAACCTTCACAGCCGCAAAATAACCTCCCGCAGCTAAGAGGAGAAAGACCACTAGCATGACGAACCACCGCACTCCCCCGCTCGACTTCGCGGCGCGCGTCGTACCGGAGCGATCAATTTTCAAGGTGGCAAGCGCGTCGCGCGCTGGTTGATTAGAAGCGGTTTGCATAGTCATCAAAGTTCCAAGTGATGCGAATGGTAGAGGCACTATCATAGCAAGCTCCGCACATTCGTTCACATTTTTCCTCCCAACTCGCTGTTGCATTGACTTGCCCGTCCCGTACAGTAGTCGGATAGACTTGCATCTTTCGACAACTCCAACTTAACAATTTTTGTTCGGCCTGATCAAAGGAACCACGATGTCCCCGGCACTCACTCGACGTGGACTCACAACAGCAATGTTCTCCCTGGCCACACTGCGGCTGCAATCGCTAGCAGTTGGTGAAACTTGGCCGAGTTGGAGGGGGGCAAGTCGCGACGGAAGGTGCACAACCAAACTGCCGACTTCTATCGCTAACCTCAAGGAAGCCTGGGCCGTCAAACTAGGCGATAGTTACAGCGGTCCGATCGTAGCTGAAAAGCACGTTTTCGTTACGGAAACGCTTAACGCCAAGACCGAAACACTGATTTCGCTCGATCGAGCGACAGGTCAAGAGGTTTGGAAGAAAGAATGGGAAGGGGCGATGAGCGTTCCGTTCTTTGCCAAGAGCAACGGGGACTGGATTCGATCGACGCCTGCTACGGACGGACAGCGGATCGTGGTGGGAGGGATGCGCGATGTGGTAGCTTGTTTTGACGTCCAGTCCGGAAACGAAGTCTGGCGAATCGACTTCAACAATGAGCACAAAGTTGACTTGCCCTCGTTCGGTCTCGTTTGTTCCCCGCTGATCGATGGCGATTTTGTTTACGTTCAAGCGGGCGGCGGCGTGCGACAGATTCGAATCGCTGACGGTCAACTCGGTTGGCTAGCGATGAAGGAAGCCGGTGGCATGATGGGCGGTGCTTTTTCATCGCCAGTGATCGCCGAATTGAACGGAGTGAAGCAGTTGGTCGCTGCCACGCGCGATGCCATGATCGGCGTGGACCTCGTTTCAGGCAAAGTGCTTTGGCAGCACGCCATTCAGACCTTTCGCGGCATGAATATTTTGACGCCAACAATCGTCGGACAGCAGATCTTTACCAGCAGTTACGGCGGTCGTTCGCAATCGCTCGAAATCAACTCAACCGCCAGCGACTGGACGACCAAAGTTGTTTGGGAAGGAAAGTCGGAAGCCTACATGTCGTCTCCCATTGTGGTCGGCGACTTCGCTTATCTCCATCTCAAAAACCAGCGCGTGTGTTGCATCAATCTAAAAGATGGAACCGAAAAGTGGCGCACGCAACCTTATGGGAAATACTGGAGCATGGTTACAGATGGCGAACGGATTCTCGCCTTGGACGAAACAGGAAAACTCTATCTGCTGGCCGCAAATCCCGAGCAATTTGAATTGCTGGATCAGTTGCAAGTTGCCGATGAACCCTGCTGGGCACATCTCGCAGTGGCCGACAAGGAAATCTACATTCGATCGCAGCGCGGACTTAAACTGTTCCGAATCTAGAGCTGATGCGATTTGAATCCGCATAGCTTCCTGACACGAAGTACTTCGGCTTGAGAACGCTTCACGAACGCTTCATCGAGGCTTAAGGATCGCGATCTATACTTGGCGGCACGAGACTTGAGTTCCCGTTCCAGCCGTTCCAGATTTAGGATTCGCTCCATGACGATTCAACGTTCACAGATCCGTCGGATACAACTGCACTGCGCAATTTTTCTACTCGTTCAAATTTTCCAAAGCTGCGTTGTATCACCTGCGATGGCACAAGTTGCGAACTCGTACGACGATGTGCAGTCGCTTGGCGGCAAGTGGTTTGTGCGTCAAGGTGAAAAACCGGTCTACCTTTATCGAGACGGAACGGAGTTGGTCGATCTGTTTTCGTATCACGCTCAGGATTCGAACCAAGACGGAATCGACAATTTGCGAATCACTCACGATGCGCAGCATTTGATCATTGAAAGCCAGGGTTACCCAAATCATCCAACAGCGATCTTCCCCAACAGCAACAATCCGAACTCGATCGCCGTACAACAATTCACCTTCCGATTGCCGCTTGAACCGAAACTCGCTGACAAGATAACTCGCCTACCGATGGGACCCGTCGGGATGGCTTCGAATGGAGTTGTCTTTTTCAATCCGTTCGAAATGGAAGGCATGAATGCTGTTGAAGGCTATTCGGAAGTGTGGCTCGATTCATGTTGCGGCCATCCTCAGCAGACAGGCG
>JBGSJB010000766.1:0-2711 GCA_041742175.1 Pirellulaceae bacterium | reverse complement strand
CAGTGCTCGAACAACTTGCACCAACTTGGCATCGCGCTCAACAGTTACCACGACTCACACCGACGTTTTCCATCCGGTTACGTCATTCCAACGCGGCTAATGTGGAGCGGCAGTTTGTTGCCTAATATCGAGCAAGGCAATCTCTTCAATACCATCGAGTTTGGCCAAGCTTGGGAAGTGCCGAATACTCCGAACGGCCGCGCCTGCGAAACTTATATTTCAACTTATCGTTGCCCTAGCAGCGATGCACCGGAGCGCGCACCCAACATAACGCCGCTACCCAATCGTGTTCCTAATTCGTACTTAGGGGTTGCAAGTGGAACGGCAACTACAGAGTCCGGTTTCATTCCAGAAAACATCGGCCAAGCCAATCAAGACGGACTGATGTACCTGGCCAGTACGAACCGAATGGCTAACGTGACCGATGGTACCTCCAATTCGCTTGCAGTCGGCGAAGCACTTTTTCGGCCACAAATATCTGGGCTAGATCTATTCAACAGCGTGTTTCAGATCGTCGACCATTGGTACATCGGCAGCGACAATCAAGTACTGGCTTCGGCTAACCCTCCCCTGTACCAAGAGTTTTCCGAGGGGCTGGGCTCGACCGGTGTCCCGATGAATGCGATCAACGATCCGAGTCTGCTGATCGATCAGCGCGAATTGTGTTTTTCTAGCCTACATCATGGTGGCTGCTTATTTGTTTTCGTCGATGGTCACGTACAATTTGTGTCGCAGACGATCGATCGGCAGATTTACTCCGGCCTGGGGACGATCGCTCGCGGAGAAGTTGCCACGCTCGACTGAGTTTCTATCGCCATCAAGTTTCAAGCTCATGAATCGCACGCCTTCAGCTCAACAGACCCTCAAAAGCATTCCAACTAAGTGGGCTGTAGCCATCGTGGTTGCGTTGATCGCTTACGCGTTGGTGCAGCCGTTTGCCAACAGTCGCTGGGGTTGGAATTTGCCAAGCCTAGCGAGTGTGCTTGGCATGGAGCAGCCCGCTGCGAAAGTCTCCCCTAAACCCAACGACTCCACAGACTCCACCGCGAATACTGCCACTGCAGATGCTGGCAAGTCCGAACCCCCGCAGTCGAACGCTTCAGCAGAATCGTCCTTGCAAAAGGGCTCTGAAAAGAGCTCTGAGAAATCGATTGCGGCAGATGAACCCGCACCCAAATCGCTTACTAAGTCCACCGCTTCTAACTCGAAGCCAAGTGATAAGCCAAGTGAATCGAGTTCGAAGCAGCCCAACGCGAGCTCGGTACAGTCGCAGGCTGCCGCTGCAAGTCAAACAGAGTCATCAGACTTGCTGTACGGATTGCTCAAGGACGCTGGACGCGAGGTCTACATTTCACCTGCGGGCTTGCGCTACACACGTGGCAGCGAAGAAGGACATCGACTGAAGCACATTGAACGACACTTGAAAGACATTCCAGATCGACCTGGCAAGCATGGTGTGTTCGATGGCGATATGGCTCAGGTGCTCCGCTGGATCGATGACGCTTACACGCGTGGACAACGCGGCGCGAAAGGAGTCCGCAAACGCGAAGAAGATGGTCGCACGGTTTACGAAGTTCCATTTACGAAACCGATCGGTTACGTCGGTGGCCGCGACGGCAAACGCGACAAGAACCCAGACGCGAAACGGCTGCGATTGGTCGTTGATGGCGATCGAGTCATTACTGCGTTTCCTTACTGACATAAATTTGAACCGACTAGATTTCGAAAGATTGGTTCCGATGCTGAGATATGCAGATAGATGATGAGCGAATTGCCACCAAGCCCCTGGATTCATATCGGCGAATGTCCGGTCTGCGTGAACGGTCTATGTCGTGTGCGCGCTTGCCAAGACGTTTCCGGTAAGCGGCATTTGTATGCACTGTGCGACGAATGTGAAGCGCTTTGGCTGAAGCCGGACACAACTTTCGAGCGGATGTACCCGCAGAGCGAAGATCCGCTTTGTCCCATCTGTTCGCAACCGCTTTACGGATCTCAAGCACATTGGGCTGCGCCGGACGAAGTGGCGGTTGAGCCGGAGTGGTCGATGGCGGCGATCTTCGAAATGCCCAGCTCCCTCGATCAACCGCAGGTCAGCGACTTGTTAGAAGTTGAAGACATCGCCGCTGACCTCGACGCACCGGAAGCTCACCGCGAAAGTCAGCAGGAGCAGATCGCAGACGACCTCACGAATGAAGACGCTCCAGGAATCACGTTCGCCGATAGCAGCTACGGGCAGGACGAACCCAAGCCGGGCTGTTGATCGACAGCGGAAGCTGCCATTAACTCAGCGGAAATGTGACTCTCGCTGATCGCCTTCACCGCTTCACCCTGCGAGCCCTCCCCGGCAATCTCGCTGGACGCTCGCTTGCCGACCCTCCCGGGCGCTTCGCTGGGAGGGTCAAGCAGAGGACACCGTCAAGTCAAAATGCGGCTGCGATCATCGTGAACTATGCGGGTGGTAAACCTTCCATGCGACGCCAAGTGCTCAGTTGGCCGAGATGCATCGCGACGTGACCGGTTAAGTAAAACGCCAGCATCGATCCCAGCGACGGGCATATCTGCTTTAGCGGTGTGTCCGTTGGATTTTCGGCGGACAACTGCGAGTCTGACGCATCGCGTACCGCATCGATCGCTATTTCGTAGCTGCGGAAGAAAACGTCCGACAGTTCTTGCAGCGACGGATAGATGATACCGAGCGCATCGTCTTGGCA
>JBGSJB010000765.1:0-3779 GCA_041742175.1 Pirellulaceae bacterium | reverse complement strand
AGATCCGTTGCAGCAGTAGTTCGCCATAGGGCGAAACGTCCTCGACTTCCATCAGCCTGCTCTTCTCGGCATTAACTGTCTTCGTCTTAGTCAACTGCTTTCTCGCGTCCAACTCTTCATCGTTCCAACGAGCATACTGCGCGGCAAGCTTCCGATGATCGACCGACCAACCATAGACCGCGAAGCCAGCCAGCCCCGATAGCAACACCAGCACAAGCGAAAACCCGATCAAGGACTTCCAACGGCGTGTAAAGAACCATGCCAGGAAGTACTCGATAATGCCTTGCGCAGTTCGGAAAGGATTCGAGATGAGGTCCCAAACCAGCGAATGTGAGACTACTTCTTCAGTGACCATTTTCATCTCCTAGCAGCTCATGCAGGCTCGGTGCTACCGCATTTTGCAAGAGTGCGTTGACCTGCAGAAAATGATTGTACATTTCCAGCAATTGTGGCTGCGTAAGTTCGTCGCCCGATTCGCAGAACAACACTATTTGATATTCAGTTGCAGTTGCGACTAGGCTCGGCTGATCCGTCACTTGCGGCTTGCTGTCGATCTTGTGATAAGCGACAATCACCGTTGCTCTTCCACCCAGTTCATTCTCCAAATGGATAATCGTCCAATCTTGGTGAGTGACAGGTTCCGGGTTCGCGGGCTGATCGTCGGATGCTGTTGCGACGTTTTTTGCGGCAAGCTGCTTGAACTCTTGACTAAGCACTTTCCAGCCCTTGGCTTCATACTGTTCTGCAAATCGTGGTCGCAGTGTGTAGGGGAAAGTGATTTGTAACTGCAGCACTTGCCCCTGCCAATCAAACTGCCAATCGACCCAACCTCGGGGCACGCCATTCTCAACTTTCGTTCCGTGCGCAGTCACGATCTGCCGCCACCGTCCGAAAGTTGCAGGAAAAGTTTCCTTCCATTGATGCTGATTGAACGTTGCTTCGTTGAAAGCAGGTTCAGCGGTAGCGTGTGTACGCACCGAGTCGCCGTACGCCCAGCGGCGCGTTGAAATTCCGCCGAAAGTGACCATTGCGACAGCCGCAACCCAAGAGAGCCGTCGCAAAGCTTGACTGCTCGCAATTACCCAAACAGCTTCCTCCATTCGCTTGCTTTTCACATCGACGTTTGCATCCTCAGCAAATGGATCCGGTTGTGGCCAGCACAGTACAGAATTCAACAACAAGAACTCGGGCTCGAATTGACTGTCCACCGCTGGGACAGGTTGCACCATGCGTGCTAAGAACCAGGATGTCACCCAGCAACAAATCGCGACAATGCTAAACGCGGCCAACTGCACCACGATGTGATCGACTCCTTGAGTTGCATCGCGATTTCCAAAGTGCTGCAGAAGTACCACTGCAAGCAGCAGCAAGACGTTCTGAACAATTTGCCAGCATGGCAGTGTTAGCAACAGAACAAGTGCGGCGAACAAACTTCGACGACCGAAGAGCAACATAAGAACTACGAGACTGGCGAGCGCATGAATACTGTAGGGTCCACCACAACAATCGCGAAGCGAGAACTCCGAATTACGCATACTGAACGTATCCGCTTGAATTAAAAATGGGATCGCAACTCCATCAAGTATGTGACTCAAAATGATGGAAGCTTGATTCACCAGCCATTCCTGGACGTGTACGCTCCACTCTCCGGGCAATCGCATCGACGTGATCAAAAGAGCCGACCAACCAAGCAGGCTGGGCCACGCAACACTACCGAACCGTTCCATCGCCCAACCAGTGAACAGACAGATGTAGCTGAGATGCACGCCCCATGGCGAGTTACGCCACACGCTCAAGCCGAAGACAACAACGCCAAGCAAGAAGATAGTTCGCGCCCAAAGTACTCTGCGCGGTAACTCCGCTCTCTGCGACCCAAAGTTCCTAACTACAAGAACTGCAACGACGAAAAACGGAGCCGAAAAATAGCGCATACTTGGCCGCGACCAAAGCAACTGAAATTCAACCGACAACATTGGCGCAGCAAGCACCAACGGCAAGAGACCAAAAATCAGATCGAACCACAATGTTGACGCGGAGTTAGGTCTACGTTCGCTTGCCTGCGCAACGACGGAACTCATGATTGCTTCCTCGAAGTCTGAGGCACATGGACAGCATCCTTATTGTACCCAACAACTTCAATTTCGCTGAGCCTAATCTGAAACTAAACTCCAAGCCGCTTCAGGACGGTCTCCAAAGTCGGACGCAATGCCGATGCGCTACTACGTAAGCCTTGCATCTCTTTTGGCCAGAGGTCCAGTTCGATGCGGTCGATAGCACCAGTGTGGCCAACAACAGTAGGAACCGATAGTGCTACATCGCGAATGCCGTAAGCACCCGATTGTACGGTGCTGACCGGCAGGATACGCCGAGAATCGAGAATCACAGATTCAATCACATCGCGAATTGCGATGCCAACTGCGAATCCAGCACCACCTTTCTTGCTGATGCATTCCGCGCCCGAACCCTTGGTCCGCGTGAAAATCTGATTCGCCGTGTTGGTGCTCCAACCTGGATATTTTTCGAGCGGCAAACATCCAATCGTGGCGCTCGACCAGATCGGTACCATGCTGTCGCCGTGTTCACCAAGTATCAACGCCCGCGTTTGTGTCGCGGGTGATTTCAGATTTTCTGCGATCAGACTGCAAAAACGAATCGTATCAAGTTGTGTTCCTAGCCCGATGACTTGCTGTTCCGGCAAACCCAAGTACTTGGCCGCCACGTAAGTCAAAATATCGACCGGATTGCTAACAACAACGACTTTCGCGCATTTCTTCAGCCCAGCCGATTTGACTTGCTGCAAGATTGACATGAATAAGTCAGTGTTGCGATTGATCAGATCCAAACGCGATTCATCGGGTTTGCGACGCAAGCCGGCAGTAATACACACGATGTCGCTCGACGGGATATGCTCGTACGAACCGGAGGTGATCACCTGATCCGCAACGCTGGGCGTGCCATGCATCAAGTCAAGCGCTTGCCCGGCCGCCAAATTTTCGTTGACATCGAGAATCGCGATCTCCTTTGCAATCCCGCCACACTGCAACGCGAATCCCGCGCACGAACCAACTAATCCGCCGCCGCCAATAATGCTAACTTTCATCGTCTCATTCCTGCCTGTTAACTTGTTTTCGTTTGATGCTTGCGACCCGCGCCGGCGAGCACGCGCAGAGCTACTTACCTTTCAACTGATTCATCACTTGTTCGGTGATCAACTTGATCAGACGCTCTTCATCAATGCCCTCTAATGTCGATTGAGCCGCGGCGACGGTCGCGCTGGTTGCGATTGTGGCTACCGTTGCTGGTTTCATTGCTGGCGGCGCATCGAAGGCTTTACGCTCAACGCCCGACGATGCCCAACTCTCGCGGAAGATATCGTTGGCGCAGATGTCGCAGTTCTTGTACTCGTCAGTGTTGCGAGGGTCAGCGAAGCCCCACTTGTCCTTCAGCGCGAGCAATTCGCGGCTTTCGGTTTCATTCAAGTAGTTGACGCGACCCAGCGAACGCGACAGCAGTAGCATGCGACAGTAAGCGTCGAGAATCTCAGTCCACCAATACGCGCGTTCGACGTTCTCGCCAAAGCTGACTGTACCGTGGTTCGCCAAAATCATCACGTTGCATTTGTCAACGAATGGAATAATTGTGTCTGCGAACGCTTGACCGCCTGGCGTTTCATAACGAGTGATCGGAACATCGCCAAGGAACACTTCCACTTCGGGCAGCACGCACTGCGGAATCGGTTCACGTGCGATCGCGAAAGCAGTTGCATGTGGTGGATGACA
>JBGSJB010000764.1:0-3690 GCA_041742175.1 Pirellulaceae bacterium | reverse complement strand
TCGGTTGCGAGGCGTCGTCCATTGCTATGGTTCTCTTTTGGCAGTGAAAGAAAACCAGAATTCATAGCGCAAATCTCGTACCATTAATTCGAATTGGTCGCAAGAAAGTTAACCGAATGCTAAAGTGAGTGCCATTTGGCTTGCGCCGTTCCGCTACAAAGTGAGTGACTTTTGGCTAACGCCTTCCGGCTGATCACCAACCCGGAGAATTACCGATACTCGGTTACGGGTTCTCAATGGAGAAAAGGTTCAACTCCTGAATATTGTTACCGTTGCTGCGGAATCGATCCGTCCCCCCATCGCCGTAGATGTTTGCTGTCTGAACCATGGATCTTCGGACAGTGAATACGTCGTTATCCGCGCCGCCATAAGCGTTCAGCAGTCCAACGTCGCTGTCTTCAACAACGAGTGAGTCAACACCCGAGTCAAGAAACGTACGAATGGTTCCAGCGGTCATGAGAGCAATCCGAACTCGGTCGTTACCGCTACCCGCAAAGACCTCAAGCGTTCTGCTTCGCCCAGTTAACGCGATGACATCGTTCGCGCCTTCGGTGAAAACTTGGAATAGGTTTTCAACATTCAGGTTAATTCCCCTCACAGTGTCGGCAGCAGAAGTACCGTAAATAAACGCGTTTTGACCAACGTTAACATTGATCACGTCAGCTTCGAGAGCTCCCGCCGGATCATCAACGATCAGATCCAATGCCAGGTTCGTTTCGAAGATATCAACCAGATCGGAACCTGGTCCAGGGAAAACCGCTAGAGTATCACCGACGTTTACATCCGTAACATAGGCATCGTCGACGCCGTCACCCAGGTTCAATGTCGTCCGACCTTCGATACTTGTGTTGTCAATCTGAACGTAGTCGTTGCCCGCGCCGCCCAAAATGACCAGCGAAGATTCGAGTTTCAGTTGCGAACTTGGACTAGCCGCGCTACTTGAAAGCAAAGTCGCGATGCTGTCCTCAAGCGACTCGCCCAAGATGGCATCATCGTTGCCACTGCCAAGATCGATATGTACCGGTCCATTCACTCGTGCATTCAGTAGGCGAACGACATCCGTTCCATCGTACAAGTAAATGAAAATCCCACCGGTCCAATCGCCGAGCACCACCGGCGTCGTGCGCGAATTGACGGTCGTTGTTTGCCCTTCAACATTGCGACCGCGAATGCGAATGCGGTTGGGCAACGGCGAGTCGACAACGATGCTACTGGCATCATCGTCACCATAGATGTAAAGACTGCCACCCTGAATCGACGCTTCTACGTTTCCTGCCATGGTCGAAGCCGCCTCAATATTGGATAGCGCGACTAACACCAGCAACCACACGACAGATTTCATGCTGCACTCCTTAGGAGAGGATTTGATATCGAACGAAGCCAATTGCTTCTATCGATGCAACCGCTAAGCAATGCGCATACCGCCCATTTAAACGTTCTCACCGCTGCTGTGAAACCTGCAACGCATTGACATCAGAGTGTGGCGAAGCGATTGAAGAACGGCCAGCTTGAATGAACTCAAATCAGTAGACACAAAACTGCGAACAAGAATGCGAGGCGTGCTAAGCATCACCTCGCTGTCCCGCAAATTGGCGCTAGAAGTTGTCGCTCTTACAGAAAATCACTAGGCGACAGGCGACTGATCAATATTCGCTCGCGCGCGGCAACTTGCGTGGATGAGGGAGGTCCTCAGTATCAGGTAGGGGACCTTCGTTGTGCTCGAGCCACTGCAATCGATCGAGTTCGGTGGCGTAGAAACGCAACCACGTTTCTTCGTCGGTCTCATCCAAACATCGCCAGCACAGGTAGTTGCCTGGCAAGTTCACCTGTTTCTCGCAAGCGGGAAGTATGTCGCGGTAGATAACTGTATAGAGTTGGCGGTCAGTCAAATGCTCGGTCATTTCAAGCACCACGCGAACTTGGAACAAGCGGTCGACCGTGTCGTACAACAGTTCGCGTAGTACGTCGTCGTCCAGTCGCTCGGGACTTGGAACGATTAGCGGCGGAACCGACCAGCGACTGATCGGCAACGCAGGAGCACGCTCCCACGCCAACATCGATTCGAGAAAGTCGTTTTCTTCGCGCAGATTCATCTGCCGGAAACTAACCAGCGCAACGGACTCATCTACATACGGTTCAAGTTCGTCGCGCAGGCGGGCATTGCGTAGCAGCAACTCGACTTCATCAGGGGCGGGAGAGAGGTGGCTCATAGTCTCGGTTCTGTTTGAGTGGCAAGGTTGATGCTCGGAGTCCGATCCGAGAACTTGGACATTCAACTCGCGCTGACACGTTCGACTTTATCCGAGTCCCATGAAAGCTCAATCAGATTCTTGAGCAATTACAAGTGAAGTTCGAAAACGCTAAATCAGCCCTCCGTACAAGCCACATGACCCTCAATTTTTGCCAGAAATTCACTCGCTATTGCTTGCATTTCAGCGAACACAGAACTTTTCACGCCAGAGCAAGGAGAGTCGCTATGCACAGACGGTAACCCGTTCAGTGAACTTTGTAGAAGCAGGGAAGTTTGACTTAAGCGCTGCATTATCGGCGATTTGCCCAAAATCGGAGCAGCCCGCACAAACGAACGCTGTATGCAGGGTCCCGATGATTGCGAGTAGATAACCGCTTAGCCGAGGAAGCGTCCGTGCTTCCCGCCTTTAGGCCGCGGCATTGCGATCCAAAACCGAGGAGGGTTTTGACCGCAATTCTGCTTGCCACAATCCTTGGGCAAGCCGATGAAGTCCCTCGAGACTTGCGTCTCGTTTGTGGCTATTCAGCTCGTGGCCGGAGACTGAATCGGGACTTCATCGCAAACTCGTCATTATAAGCGGGGCTCGCCCGCACCTCGGATAACTCTCTCAGCTAATTCATCATAACTTGGCTGAGTCGCTACCAAGAACTGATCCCAAGCACTCGCACTCCACAACTCAAGGTGATCTCGCACGCCTAACACAACAATTTCTGCGCTCAGTCCCGCCAATTTTGCCAATTCCGGAGGCACTCGCAACCGGCCTTGACTATCGATTTCAGCCGGCTGAGCCTGAGCGTAAAACAACCTGCTGAAAGCCCTCGTGTCTTTCGCCGCAGGACTGCTGGTCGCCAGACTCTGCCCCAATGCCTCGAGCACACTCTCAGTGTAAATTGCCAGCGATTGATCGGTTCCAGGTGTAATAAACAGGTTGTTCAGTTGGTTCTCGGAACCGAGGGCATCGCGCAGCGCTTTGGGAATTGCCACCCGCAGCTTGTCGTCCAAACTGCGTCGATAACTTCCAGTAAGCAACATTTAATAACGTACTCGCAAGCCAACTCGTGCCCCACAAAGCACCACTGAATCCCACTGAGCCCCAAGATATCGCTATCCGCGTCTCAGTCAACTGCGAAAGCTGGTCGGCGATCCACCACGATGCACTCTGGCGCGCCTAACATTTGACCTGAGTGGAACTTCGGGAAAAGAAGAAATTTTCGGAAGCGGCAAAAGATCTTGCCCGAAACGGACTTTGCGGCCACGGGAAATTAGAAACGCTGCGGTCGATAAGTCGCAAACCATTACGAGTAAACGGTTTGCGACACCCTGAGTTACACAATCGCATTTTCTCGGCGCTGCAAAAACATCAGATCAGGTGCGTTTTTTAAAGATATCCCACTCGTCCATCGTGGCGAGCGTTCTGACGTCGGTCATGTCGAACTTCA
>JBGSJB010000763.1:0-13523 GCA_041742175.1 Pirellulaceae bacterium | reverse complement strand
GCTCGGTCGACATCGATTGGTATTGCGACCACGCGAGGGTCACGATGTGCATGTTGAGCAGATGAACTTGCACATTTCGCCTTTGCACGAAATCATTTGGTCGCGCGATGTGTTTAGCAATTCGGTTGCCATTGTGGACTTCATTGAGCCGACGGAGCGGTTGGAGATCATCAGTACAGTAGTCGTCAATCGCACGATTCCGGGTGACCGCTCCGGTGGTGGCAATCACGAAGTCTTCATGCCGGTTTCTTACGAACAGACGGAAGCGATAGTGACTGGGTCGTATCAATTGCTGTCCTACCCCGATGACTATCCGGATGTACAGCAGTGGTTGAAGCAGTTCAACACAAGTGGCGACGCGAATCGAATGCTCATCGACATCTGCACTCGCATCCGAGACCAAATTGCGTATCAGCGGCGAGACGTGCGCGGAGTTCAATCGCCGAAGCAGACGCTGCAGTTGCAGTCAGGTTCGTGTCGCGATATGGCAACGCTCATGATGGACGCAGTCCGTCAACTCGGTTTGGCGGCTCGTTTTGCAAGCGGCTATCTGGATTGTCCAGCTTCGCAAGCCGGGCGGTCGTCGACGCACGCTTGGGTCGAAGTCTACTTGCCGATTCGAGGTTGGTGCGGATTCGATCCGACGCTTGGGGAAGTCACTTCGCTGAAACATATTGTGGTCGGAGTCAGCCAGCATCCGCGCGGTGTTATGCCTATTAGTGGCGTATTCAGCGGACCGAGCGGTGCATGCACGGAGATGTTAGCGCAAGTCAAAATCGAGAAACTCGATGAACCGGTGGCTGTTTTATCGTAAATCGCGAATAACTGCGATTCGCCGATGCTTTCGGTTGTGGGGTTTAGGTATCTGGGATAGAACTGGAAGCTGAGTAATCGCTCGCAGCATCTGGCAAAATCAATTGGATTCGTTTTATGAGTGCATTAACAGACGAAGGACGTCGCGTTGTCGATGGTTTGTCGCAACGTCATGGTTTTTCTCGCGAAGCCACTGAGCAGATGTTGGTCTCGGTGCTGAATGGCAACGGACAAATGGCACAGTTCAGTCATCCAGAGTTTGGCGGATCTGGCCAATGGATGCGCGGCGGCATGACCATGATTGGTGATATGTTCAACAATCATCTGAAGGGCCGTGTCGATTCGCTGTGTTCGGACATTGCGAGCCAACTTCACAACTTTGGCGGACTGATGCAAAGCGGTAGTTTTCAATCGCAATCGCAAAGCGGCTCTGGAACTCAGCGGCAGGACGCAGGTGCGGTTCGCGGCGAATCCAGTTTGTTTGTGCCAGATCCCACGCGGAATTGGTGGCCCAAAGAACTCGGCACTCCGAACGCCACGGGCAGCCAAAACCAGATGCAGTACGCCTACTTCGCAGCGCCCAGTCGGCTCGCGGTAAAGTCCGGTAACTCCGTTTGGGTGTACAACACACTCAATCATCAAATCGGCGGTTTCTCGCAGCAGCAGGGTGGCAGTGGCAACATTACTTTCTCAAGTCAGTTCGGCACGATCGATCTGTCTTCGCTACCGGTAGTGATGCGTGACGGTCGGGAAGTTACCACCAGCAGCGCCGTTGAGGCAGCTCCCGTAAGCGTTGCCATCGCTTCGCAAACCGAATCGGGCTCGGGTACCGTGACCGAAGGCGATATCTTTGCCTTGATCGAAAAACTCGGTTCACTGCGCGAAAAAGGTCTTTTGACTGATGACGAATTCAATAGCAAGAAGTCTGAGCTGCTGTCACGACTTTAAGCCCAAACCAGTCGCATCATTGCCAGTGGTGGCCTTTGGGTCGCCTATGGCTCTTCCGGTTCGCCGAGAGTGAGTAATAGGCAGACCATCAAGGATGTTGCGAACTCAGCGGGGCGAGGCTTGCATCTAGGTCTCGTCTCCCTCACACACGGCGAACGGTGAACGGGGGGGTGAGCGTCAGCTCGTTGCACTCGCTAACGCTCACTCTGGCTACTTATGTCGCTGCGTTACAGCTTACAGTTCTCAGCGCTAAAGCCTCGAAGCAAAGACTTACGATAGCTCGCGTGTGTCTGCGCACTGTCCGCGACCGCAATATCGCTTAGAACTCCAAGACGCCCGAGTCCGTCGGAATTACATCCAGCGGAATAGTGGCACCGCTGAACATGCACTTTTGAGTGGCAGGCTTCTGTTCTTCGCGCGGTGTTCGGGCAGCGGGTGCGGCATTGGACGTGATCACTTTACGCTTGCTGACGGCCTTATCGTCCGAGCTGAGTTGGAAGCGTGAAACGAGTTCACCCAATTGCACGGCGTGCGACAGGAGAGCAGCGGCTGTGCCTGACATCTCTTCCGTCTGCGAGGCGTTGCCTTGTGTAACGCGGTCCATTTGCGACACAGCTTTGTTCACTTGCTCGATGCCAACCAATTGCTCGCGCGAAGCTGCAGCGATTTCTGAAACGATATCGGTCACGCGTTTCACTGAGCTGACGATCTCGCTGAGTGTTTCGCCGGAGCGATTGACGAGCGACGAACCGTTTTCAACTTTGCGGACCGAATCGTTGATGAGGACCTTGATCTCTTTGGCAGCGCTTGCACTTCGTTGAGCCAAGTTGCGAACTTCGGCAGCAACGACCGCGAAACCGCGACCTTGCTCACCAGCCCGAGCTGCTTCCACGGCGGCATTAAGAGCCAGCAGATTCGTCTGGAAGGCGATTTCATCGATTGTAGTGATGATGTCGGCGATTCGTTTAGACGATTCGTTGATCTCTTTCATCGCTTGAACCGCATCGCTGACAACGCTGCCACCTTTTTCGGCGACGTCGCGTGATCCGGTCGCAAGCTGTCGAGCTTGTTGCGCGTTGTCGCTGTTCTGCTTGACAGTCGAGGTGATCTCTTCGAGGCTCGCAGCGGTTTCTTCCAAACTGGACGCTTGCGTTTGGGCTCCGTTGGTGATCTCTCGTGAGACCGCGGTTAGTTGCTGAGCGGCGGAGGAAACGGTGCCGGCAACGTCGCGAACTTCACTCAATGCCAACTTCATCGACTCAATGGCTGATTGCAACGCGACTCCGACTTCGCCGACGGAGTCGTTGCCCAGATCCGGAATCATGATGTCAAAATTACCGGCAGCCATTGCGCTGACGACTTCGAGTACAGTAGCGACTTTGCGGCGCAGCTCTTCAGCCTGTTGACGCTCACGATCCATGTTGGACTTGACCGTCTGTTCTGCCGAAACGCGTGCTGTCACGCAATCCCAGCTAACCAGCGAACCGTGGAAGTTGCCTTGTTCGTCGACGATCCGGCTAGCTCGCAGCAGGAAGTGTTCATCGGCGATGCGAATCTGACCTTCGAAAGGGAAGTTGCGAGGTTCGGCGATCAAATTTTGTTGATGCCGCGGGTTCTTGTGGAAGATGTCGATCGAGGACCCAACAATCTGCTCGACTTTGACTGGCAGGTGTTTCTCGACTTTGCGCAGCAATTCTATGGCTGAGGGATTGGCGTAAGTGATGATGTTGTTTTTATCAGCGAACGTAACGCTCGCCGCCATACTGTCCATCATCGCTCGCGCTCGAGAGTTCTCAAACGCTAAGTTCCTTTGCACAGTGATATCGGAAGCGAATTTGATAACTCGTGTAATGTTGCCGTGTTCGTCTTTCACAGGATTGTAAGAGGCTTGAATCCAAATTTCCTTGCCCGCCTTGCCTATGCGCTTAAATTCGCCGGCTTGGAATTCGCCGCGGCGCAATGAATCCCAGAACTCACGGTACTCCTGACTTCCAACCGTCTTGGCATCCACAAGCATGCTGTGATGCTTGCCTTTGATCTCTTCGAGCGTGTATCCGATGGTTGCGAGGAAGTTCTCGTTGGCGGTCAAGATTGTCCCGTCGAGGTTGAACTGGATAGTCCCTTGAGATTTATTGAGCGCCGCGATCTGACCTTCGAAGTTAGCCAGAATTTTTCGCGATTCGGTGATGTCCGTCGCCAGCTTGATAAAGCGCGTGGGCTTTCCGTTCTTGTCTAAGACGGGGACGTAATTCGCTCGCAGCCAAACTTCTTTTCCGCCCTTCGCAATTCGTTTGAAGTCTGCGGTGCAGCTTTCACCACGGCAAAGCGCAGCCCAGAATTCGCGATATTCGTAGCCAGAGGCGCTGTTCGGATCCACAAACAAGCTGTGGTGACGGCCTTGGATCTCGTCGAGCGTGTAACCCACGATCGCCAGGAACTTGCCGTTTGCGCCAATGATCTTGCCGTCAAGATCAAACTCGATCACCGCCTCACTGTTTTGGATTGCGTTCAATGCGGCCACTTCGTAATTCCAAGTGGTGGGCTTTGTTTTCGATGGAACTCGACTTTGGCTGGGGGTCTTGGAAGGGACCTTCTTAGGTGACTTCGAGGTACCGACAACTGAACGCTTTCCGACTACCATGCTGAGGCCCCTGACTAGAATTCTAAGTTTTGTTGTACGACGCGCGAGACAAAGGCTCGCACTTAAGATCTGCACGACCGAACAAGTTCCGGGGCGACGCGTGAGCGATTCGTGAAGCTATCTGTTGCAAGCTTCCAGTCGCGCGTGTGTGAGCCCCGATCGCGAAACGCTTTGAAACAGTCAAAGCAAATCACCTGCAAAAACCAACACATGTCATGGAGGGGCTAGAGAATCCCGACAATGCAAACGGTTTAACCAAGCGTCAATATTTATCGCTGCTGTACCGTACCACCCGATTCAAGAGCGTCAGATCCACTATGTGAATTTGGCAAGAATGTGACGCTTTTCAAGTTAAAGCAGCGAGGTCCGTAACGAATAGACGGGATGTAGGGACGACATCCCGTTCAGAAACTTTTGCGTAAACTTTCTAGGCCGGTAGTGGTTTAGTCCAACTTGCCATCGACACCTAACTGATGGAAGTAGTGTTCGATTGAATGCTGGTTTTCGAGCAACCAGTCGATCGAAGGCTCATTTGCGAGCGCCTTCTTGAGAACTTTGACAGTGGCTTCGCGATGGATTTCGAACAGAGCTTTGTGGTCGATCTTCTTCAGTTCCGTTACGCTGGGGTCGAGCCACACGGAGTAGATAATGCCCAGCTCATTCGCTTTCGACTTGTCGATCACTCCTTCGCGAACCGCATCCAGCACCCCGTGAGCAATCCCGGCTTGCACAGTTCCCATTAGAATATTGGTGTAACGCGTGCTCGACACTGTGACTTTCGAAACCATCAGTGTGGCTGGTTTGACTTGTGCGTCGCTGTTGAGGATTGCGAACACACGCGTGTGACCTTTTACTTGATCGCCCAGTAAAGTTGCCAGCGCGGTACCGACTGGACCATCCAGCTCTCCGATGGCAATTTCCGGTTCGGCGCACAAGTAAGCTTCACTGCCTTCGACCAACGCTTCTGCAGTCCTCATTCCAATTCGCATGTTGTTTCCTTTACTGGCACTTCTAGAGCATTACCAAACAGCACTTCTAAACAGCACTTCTTCGTGGGCTTGAATTCGATCGGTCGCGATCTTGAGGAGTATTTGTAGCATTGTCTTGCGATCCGTCAAAAGGAGGTGTCGCATTGGCGGCGCGGTTCAGGCTTGTGAATGTCAGCGGGTTTTCTTCAATCAGGTTGAGCAATGCGAGGGTGCGTCATTTTGGTTCAGGCGAATTTCGGTACAATTCGCCGATTCAAACTGGCAATTAACGATCGGAGTCGAACGGGTGTGGAGCAAGCGAATACCTTTCAAAGTTGATATCGCGGGCGTTATCGAAATCATGGGCTCGTCGCTCTACAGCCGGCCTGACACACCCATACGCGAACTGATTCAGAATGCGCACGATGCCATCATGCGCCGTCGCAATCGCGATTTGGACTACCAAGGTCGAATCGATATCGAACAGAATCCAGCCGCCAATACGCTCAGTTTTTCCGACGATGGCATCGGACTTTCCCCCGACGAAGCTGAGGATTACCTCGGGACGTTGGGGATCGGTATCACCGGTTTGCTGAAGGGACGCGGCAGCGAAGCGGACCGCGCGAGTGTGACGGGCTCCGGCGACCAATTAATCGGTCAATTCGGGATCGGTTTGTTCAGTTCGTTTATGTTGGCCGATCGGCTAGTGGTGGAAAGCCGTCGTTCGGATCATGACGAAGGTGTTCGTTGGTCAGCCGGCGCGGGTACGGAGATCGAGTTGTCGAGTTCATTGCGCGAGAAAGTGGGCACGACCGTTACGCTGTTTCTCAAACCCGATTGCCAATCGCTGTCCGAGAATCCCGAAGTCCTCGAAGCTGCAATCAAGCAGTTCGCGGACTTTATTCAGATTCCGATCTATGTGAATCAAGCGGCCGCGCGTTCGAACTTGATCAATGTGGCTTGGTTCAGTCCGACGCCGGATCCGGAATCGATCGAGTTGGATTTGTCGAGCTATTTTCATGAGTCGCCGATCGATGTGATTCCGATTCGCATTTCACAGCCGGTTCACGTTGAGGGCGCGCTGTACATTTCCCCTCAGCGCACGCCCGGATTTTCGGACGATGCTGTTGTCGCAGCGACGATTCGGCGGATGGTGATTTCGCGGCGCATTCAAGACTTGTTGCCGCCGTGGGCCTCCTTCCTACGCGGCATTCTCGAACTGCCTGATTGCTCGCCGACAGCCAGTCGTGAAGATTTGGTTCGCGATGGGAAGTTTCTCGCGGTCCGCATCGCGCTTCAAGCGGCGATCTATGATCACTTTCGCCAGCTTTCGATCGAACATCCGCAACGTTTGGAAGCGATCATCAACTGGCATCGTTTCACAATCGCTGGATCGGCGTTGGAAGAAGCGCCGCTCCGACAACTGCTGCGAAGTTGCTATCGCTTCACGACGTCGCAGGGCGATTTGACTTTCGATCAAATATTGACCAAGACTCAAGCAGATCCGCTTGTCGAAATGGATGCTGAAAATGTTATCTGGTACAACGCGGACCGACGACAAGAACGCTGGCTGAACGAAGTCTTCCGCGGCAATGAAACGCTTTGCATTCACGCACTGCGCAGCTTTGAAGAATCGTTGCTCGCCGCCATGATTGCTGATTTGAGCGAGAGCGCTATTGATCTTCGCATCGCTAGCCCATCGTCGCCGCACTTCGGAACAACGGTCCTTGGCATTCGACGGTTGGAAGAAGCGCCGGCAGAGTGGATGGATTTTCTGGGAGCGGATCACGCTAAGATCATGATTGCGGATTGCCGCGGTTCGCAACCCGTGATGGCATTTCTGAATGAGCGTTATGAACTGTCAAAAACCTTTGAGGGCCTTAAGAAAGACGGCGACATTCCTCCAGGTTTTCAGCGGCTGATCGACGCGCACTTTCGGCAATCCCCGACTGACAAGAACGAAGTGATCTTGAACCGGCAGAACAACCTCATCGAACGCGCACTTGCGAAAGGCATCGCGAGTCCCCTTGCGAACGTTGTTAGGTTAGTTGTTCACTCCGCCCTGCACTCTGCGGGCGCGAGTCTCGACCCAGCGGCTCAAGCCACTCAGAAAGACGATCTGGATTGGATCGCCCGTGCGCTCTGGGATGCGAATTGAGTTAATTTCGGAGGGAACGATTTTTTGTGTGGTTTGACTCACCGAAAATGTTTCACAAAAAAGCTCACAACTCCGCTTGACGCTTGCTATCTCGGGCCATGCAACCGGCTATTATTACGGAAGCCTCACGCGCGCAAACAAGCCCATTAAAAATTGCTGTTCAATCAGGGAAACATTCTTTATGAGCGAAATTGATGATCAGTTGAAGCAAGAGTTGGATCGCTTCCGTGAGGACTTCACTAGCTTGCGGCGCGAAGTTGGCAAAGTCATTGTGGGGCAAGATAAGATTGTTGAAGGCGTGCTGATGGGTTTAGTCGCCGGCGGTCATGTGCTGCTGGAAGGAGTTCCCGGACTTGGCAAGACCCTGCTTGTTCGAACACTAGCAAGTGTGATGCACGCGCGTTTTTCACGCATTCAGTTCACTCCCGATTTGATGCCCGCTGACATCATCGGCACCAACGTGATGCTCGACTCGCATGGCGGAGCTCGTGGTTTTCAATTCGAACGCGGTCCGGTCTTTTCTAATATCTTGTTAGCTGACGAAATCAATCGAGCCACTCCCAAGACACAGTCCGCGTTGCTTGAAGCGATGCAGGAGAAACATGTGACGGTCGGAGGCATCTCGCACAAACTCGAAGGTCTCTTCTTCGTGATGGCAACGCAAAATCCACTTGAAATGGAAGGCACTTATCCGTTGCCCGAAGCTCAACTTGATCGTTTCTTCTTCAAACTGCTTGTGCCGTTTCCGACAACAGAAGAGATCGAAGTGATCCTGAATCGTACGACCGATGTCGATTCGCCGGAAGCACAGCGATTGATGGAACCGGATCGCATCCTTGAAATGAGTCGACTTGCGCGGCGTATTCCGATCAGCGACGAAGTGCGACGATTTGCGATTCACACGATTATGGGTTCGCATCCAGACCATGAGTTAGCGAGCCCGATGACGAAGAAGTTTGTGCGTTACGGTTCAAGTCCGCGCGGAGCCCAATCGGTTATTCTCGCCGCAAAGATTAATGCAATTCTCGACAATCGTTATCACGTTGCAACCGACGATATTCGGGCTGTAGCGACCAATTGTTTGCGTCATCGAATTCTCTTGAATTTCGAAGGTCAAGCTGAAGATATAAAGACCGATGAAATCATCCAGAATATATTGCAGAACATCGGCAAACGCCAAGCCGCTTGATCGCGCTGTGTTGAGCGCCAGACTGACGCGCTCAACTGATTGCAGAAATCTCAGTTGAAGTTGAATTAGAAGTTACGATCGCTTTCCTGGTTCGCAGACCGTATTGCAGGCTGGTTGCATGTCTCTTTTCGACTCTGAATTCCTAAAACGGCTTGAATATCTATCGTTGGTTTCGAAGCGAATGTTTCGTGGCCAACTGCTGGCGCAGCGGCGCACGAAGCAGTTGGGTGGCGGAATCGAGTTCGCTGACCATCGCGAGTATTCTCATGGCGACGATTTGCGTTACCTGGACTGGAACGTCTACGCACGCTACGGCGACCTGTTGCTCAAACGGTTTCAAGAAGAGGAAGATTTGCATGTCTACATTCTGCTGGATGCTTCGCCAAGTATGAATGTGGGCGAACCGTTTACGAAGTTCGATTACGCGCGGCGCGTAGCGGCAGCTTTAGCGTACATAGCGCTCGCCGATTTGGATCGTGTAGGCCTTTATGCTTATTCGAATGAATTGATCGACGAACTACCGATGACTCGTGGCAAGGACCGCGTGTTGACGGTGCTGCGATTTCTCGAAGGTCTACAGACAAGCGGCACTCGTACCGATCTTGCACGCGTCGTACGCGGCTTAGTTAACCGCGCACAGCGAACTGGTTTAGTCATCATCATTAGCGATCTGTTTGATCAAGATGGATTTAAGCAGGGTGTCGACCTGCTGCGTCATCGGCGCTTCGAACCGCATGTGGTTCAGTTGCATACGACGGACGAAGCGAATCCTAAAATGCTGGGTGATATTGAACTGCAGGAAGTGGAAACCGGCGACCTGCGAAAACTGACGATCACGGAGCGCAAGCTGAAGCAATATGCCGAGCTGTTTCAAGCGTTTCTGAGCGAGATCGATCAGTATTGTCGGACGTACTCGCTGTCAAATACGCGAACGACCATTGATCTGCCTTTCGACGAGTTGATTCTGCGGATGATGCGTGCTGCAGGAGGTGTCAGCTAACGTGAATCTACTTGAGTTCGCAAATCCTGCGGGTTGGTGGTGGGCTGCCATTGCGCTGCCGATACTCGCTTTTTACATTCTCAAAGTCCGTTTGCGACGCCAGCCCGTGAGCACCATGTTGTTCTGGGATCGCGTCTTCGACGAGAAGAAACCGCGAGCGTGGTGGCAGCAGTTGCGGCATTGGTTGTCGCTGCTCCTGCAGCTCGCGCTGCTAGCGCTACTTGTCGGTGCTTTGGTCGACCCGCTGTGGAGTTGGCAGAAGAACCAGCGTCGCAAAGTCGTTTTAGTGGTAGACAACTCGGCGAGCATGGCGGCCAGCGTCGAAGGCCAATCGCGGCTCGACAAGGCTAAGCAGACCGCTGCTGCAATCATACGTTCGTTACGCGTTGGCGATGAAATGGCAGTGCTGACCGCTGGAGGTCGCGCGACGGTCGCCATCGGCTTGACCGAGCACGCGCGCTCGCTGCTCGAAGCCGTCGATGGCATTGAACTAACCGACGCACCGAACTCGATGGTACCAGCTGTAACAATGGCCAAGCGTTTAGTGCCGGCGAATGATCAGTCGACGATTGTGCTGCTGACCGATGGATGTGATCCGGCGATCAACGATTTGCAGAAAGACACAGCGCTGACGATCTACGGCTTCGGGGAGGCTGCCGACAACTTAGCGATCACACAGTTTCAAGTGCGCCGCAGTTTGCTCGATGCAATCGGTTATCAAGTCCTCATCGAAGTCAGCAATTTGTCAGACGAACCCAAGAAATGCCGCCTAGAATTGACGCTTGAAGAGGCGCTCGTGGACGTTGTCCCACTCGAGCTGGAACCGGGAGCGTCGAAGACGATGAACCTGGACCACGCTTCGGCTAGTGGCGGTCGGTTGGTGGCAACATTGGACGCCGACGATGGTCTTTCCGTCGATAATCGCGCTGTGGCGGTCCTGCCGACGCGACGCAAAATGCCGATTACGCTCGCCACGCCTGGCAGCGTTTTTCTCAAGAGCGTTTTAGAATCGATTCCGCTTGTTGATTTGACTGTTATTAATGTAGCTGCTGCGGCTGAGGCGGGTGATGGTTCAGCCGAGCAACTTGCAAGTTGGAAACCCACGCGTGACAGTATCTTGGTTCTGCATCAAACGGTACCAAAGACGTTGCCACCCGGAAAGTTGCTGGTGATCAGCCCTCGCAACGATTGTGATCTTTGGACGGTTGGTGAACCGATCGAGACCCCTTTGGTGAGCACCGTAGATGAGTCGTCGCCGGTGACGCAACACGTTCGACTGGACAACGTGCTTTTCCCCGACGCGCGCGAGTTGAACTTTACTGTCGAAGCAGAGATCTTGATTAAAACGCCGCTCGACGAACCGCTGCTCAGTTACATTCGCCGACCAAACGGCGAAGTGTTGTTGCTAAACGTCGATCTGGACCTTGGCGACTTGCCATTAAGAATTGCTTTTCCAGTGTTGATGAAGAACGCAGTGGAATGGTTTCAGGGCAGTCAAGGTGAGCTTCAGCCCGCTCTGGCAACCGGTGAACCTGCCACCATTCCATTGCCGCGCGTTCAGGTTAAGAATGATGCACCGTCTACGCAATCTTCGAGCAACACGGCTTCCAGTGAACCAGCCTTAGTTACAACAGACGATTCGGTAATCGAGAAATCGGATGAGAAGATTGAAGTCATTGCCGCCAACAAAGCTGAAGAACAGTTGGATAGCTTTTTACTCCGCAGTCCGTCAGGTGAACAAACTCCGCTAGCTCGCGATGAATCGACCGCGACTCTCGCGATGCTAAATCATTGCGGCATCTGGACCATTGGCACCGCTGACGCGCTCGCGCGCGATCCGTGGAATGACTCGGCTGATGCGTCGCAAGATTCGAAGAGCGAATCGGACGCTGCGAAATTGTCGGTCGATGATCCGCAGTTAGTGCGACTGGCCTGCAACTTATGCAGTCGTGAGGAGAGCGACTTGCGACCACTGCTGGACTTGAAGTCGCCCAGCGATTTCGGAGTCGTCAGTCTCGGTGGGCGTTCGATCTGGTTTTATCTGGTGTTGGCTGGGCTGTTGTTGGCTGTGATCGAATGGTGGCTTTATCAACGCAGGGTGGTTGGATGAACGAATCAGCAGTCGCCGACTTCGCTTTAGAAATCGCTCGCCCATGGATGCTGTGGTCCGCACTGCTGTTGTTTCCAATCGTTTGGTATTACTGGAAGAGTCTCAGCGATTTTCCGATTGGGCAGCGACGTGTTTCTTGGCTCGTGCGTTCGTTGATTGCGATCTGTTTAATTCTCGCGCTCGCCGGTTTGAATTTGCTGGAACCGACTAAGCGCATGTTCGTTGTGTTCGCGGTCGATCGCAGTCAAAGTGTGGACGCCGATGCGAGCGCGAGGATCGATGAGTATCTAAAGCAAGCGCAAGAAGTTGTCGGCAGCAACGACATGGCTGTACTGGACTTTGGAGCCGAACCGGCGGTGCTGCGTAAGCTGGACGAAAGCCTCTCGCCTCAAACGGAAGATGCGCAGCGCGCCACGAATATCGCCGCAGCGATTGAAACGGCTGTCGCTTCGATTCCGCCCAGTCATGTGCCGCATGTGGTTGTGCTCAGCGACGGAAGGCAGACTTTGGGCGATGCCGTGCAAGCGGCTGCAGCGGCTAAAGTTCCGATCAGCACCGTGCCTCTGCCATCGCGCGATGAACCCGAAGTTCAAGTCGCTGAAGTATCGGCTCCGGCTCAAGTGCGCCAGGGTGAGCCGTTTTACGTGGAAGTCACCATTGCCTCGAACCACGCTGATGAAGGCTTCATTGATGTCTATCGCGGCGACGTCTTGGCGATTGAACAAAAGGAACCGATCAAGATTGAGGAAGGCGAAACGAAGCTTCGCTTTCGACAGACAGTTAATGACGAGAAGCAGGTCGACTATGCAGTGCGTGTGCGCGGCTTTACCGATACGTTGCTTGACAACAACTCAGCCTCAGCGGTGGTTTTTGCATCTGGAAAACCGACTGTGTTGCTTGTTGATTCCCAAGTCGATCAGACGAATGAGCTGCGGTGGGCTTTGGAAGAGCAGGGATTATTGGTCCAAGTTCGACCAGTTGAAGGCGTGCCACGTTCGTTAAACGAGATGCAGCGTTTCGATTGCGTGATGCTTTCGAATGTTCCTGCGACTGCGATGACGTTGCAGCAGATGGAGATCATTCGTACGTATGTTCAAGATCTCGGTGGCGGTTTGATTATGCTCGGCGGCGATCAATCATTCGGGCTGGGTGGTTACTACAAAACAACGCTTGAAGAGATTCTCCCTGTTCGCAGTAATTTCGAGAAAGAGAAGGAGAAGCCGAGCTTGGCGATGGTGCTCGTCGTCGACAAATCGGGCTCGATGGGCGGTCAGAAGATTGAGCTTGCTAAAGATGCTGCGAAGGGTGCCGTCGAATTGCTTTCGCCGCGCGATCAGATCGGGGTGATCGCTTTCGATGGCGCCAGTTATTGGGTCAGCGAGATTCATAGCGCTGCCGACAAGGGCTATGTCATGGATCGCATCAGTACGATCGAAGCGAGTGGTGGCACGAATATCTATCCCGGTTTGAGCGACGCCTACGAAGCGTTGGCGGCGACCTCTGCAAAACTGAAGCACGTGATATTGATGACCTACGGACATTCGACTCCGGGTGATTATGAGGGGATCGTGCGTGATATGGTCGCCGCGCGAATCACTTTGTCGAGTGTGGCGTGCGGTAACGAAGCGGATCAACAGTTGCTTGAAGAGTTGGCGAAGACCGGCGGCGGGCGATATTACATGTGCGAAGATCCGCA
>JBGSJB010000762.1:0-5159 GCA_041742175.1 Pirellulaceae bacterium | reverse complement strand
AAGTCGCATGGCCAGTCGCGAGTCGATTGGCGATGCCGCGCGATCGCCGAAGGCGAAATTAAGCTGCGGGCGACAGCGATCGCTGACACCGCCTCCGATGCCGTTGAACAGTCGCTGCCAATTCTGGTTCACGGCTTTCTTAAAACCGATTCGTTCGCCGGCACAGTGCGCCGCGATGCAAACAATTCCAGAGTCAAGTTTACAGTACCCGCCGATCGTCGCGCCGAACAATCGGAACTAGTCGTGCGAATGAGCCCCACACTGGCGATGGCGATGATCGACGCGTTGCCCTATCTGGCGGAGTATCCTTACGGCTGCACCGAGCAGACGCTGAACCGCTTCCTGCCAACTGTGATCACGCAGCGCGTCCTGATCGACCGCAACATCGACTTAGCGAAACTTAAGGAAGCTCGCAACAACTTGAACGCGCAAGAACTCGGCGATCCCGAAGAACGCCGTAAACGTTGGCAACGCTTTGATCGCAATCCGGTCTATGATCGCGATGCGGTCGATGAGATGGTGGCCAGCGGAGTTGCGAAGCTGACGAATATGCAAAACGGAGACGGCGGCTGGGGATGGTTTAGCGGAGCTGGCGAGAACAGTTCAGCTCATACGACCGCTGTTGTGGTGCGCGGCCTGCAGGTTGCAGTGAAGAACGAAGTTGCCATTGTGCCCGATGTACTCCAACGCGGTTTGGCATGGCTGGAGCAATATCAAAACGGCGAGCTTCAGAAGCTGAAGAACGCCGAGAGCAAGACCGTACCTTACAAGTCGCAACCAGATAACCTCGATGCGTTGGTCTTCCATATCCTTTCGTCGGAAGATCGCGTTAACGCAGAGATGCAGACATTCCTGTATGAAGGTCGATTGCACTTGAGCGTCTACGGAAAATCGCTGCTCGCTTGGTCAACTCACAAACTCGGCAACGTTGAACAAACGCAGATGTTGCGTCAGAACATTGAACAATTCTTGGTTGAAGATGCCGAAAACGAAACCGCTTACCTGCGCGACGAGACGGCTTGGTGGTATTGGTACGGCAGCCAGATCGAAGCCACTGCGATGTACTTGAAACTGCTCGCTGCGCAAGATCCGCAAGGTCAAGTGGCGCCGCGGCTGGTCAAGTACTTGCTGAACAATCGCAAACATGCGACCTATTGGAATAGCACCCGCGATACAGCGATGGTGATCGAAGCGTTTTCGGATTACTTGGAAGCGACTGGCGAAGCGAAAGCGAATGTCGCCGCCGAAGTGTGGCTCGACGGCAAACGCCTCGGTCGAGTTGACTTCACTCCCGAGAATCTATTCACAGTCAACAACACGATCGCGATCGAAGGAAACGCAGTTCCCGCAGGCGATCATGAACTGGAAATCCGCCGCGTCGGCGACGGCCCGCTGTACTGGAACGCCTACTCGACCAACTTCACGCTCGAAGAAGATATCGAACCGGCAGGACTCGAAGTCAAAATCGAGCGTCGCTATTACTCATTGACTCCGACGAAAAAAGATCTGCTACTGCCCGGTAAGAATGCAGCAGTTGTCGAAACGAAGCGATCCGGTTATGACCGTGTTCAGTTGCAGGATCTCGACGCAGTTACCAGCGGCCAATTGGTTGAAGTCGAGTTGCTGATCGAAAGCAAGAACGACTACGAGTACATACTGATCGAAGACAACAAAGCGGCTTGTCTAGAGACCGTCGAAACCCAAAGCGGATACTTCTACTCAGCCGGACTCAGTATCTACCGAGAACTTCGCGATAAGAAAGTCGGCTTGTGCATCCGTTGGCTGCCACGCGGCAAGTACTCGGTGCGTTACCAACTGCGCAGCGAAGCTCCCGGTAAATTCACCGCCCTGCCAGCCAAGATTGTCGGCATGTACGCTCCCGAACTCGTCGGCAATTCAGCAGACTTTGATGTGAAGGTAGACGATTCTGAGTGAGCTTACCTAGCCACTTTTAGCAGGTCGAAGAACTTTCCCCTGCTCGTGGACAATGATGCTACATGGAAAGATTCGGATGCACCGATGTACTGGACGACGGGCTTGAGCGGCACTTAAAATCCGCTCATTCCCATACCTTCGTGCGCGAACGTGTTCCACAGACGTTCACTTTGATGCCGAGCGACATGGCAAAACTGGCCTTCGTCAGCATGCATTCATCGGCCGACCTGGCGTCATTCGCATAAGCCACCTGCACATGGTTGGCTTGATGTTTGGCCATCATTTGATCACGCGAGACACCGTAAGTGACGGCATGCATGATTGGCCATTGTGGAGTCGTCGCCTGCAAGCGGCGCTGTGTTTCGAGTTCAGGCAACTTTACTACACTGCCACGACCGATGTCCATATGCAGCGCGTTATCGGCTACATAGATGCGACTCCAGATGATCTCACCGGGCTTCGAAACACCATGCATGGTGCTGCCGCCGTTTGGAAAGTACATCGCGGGTTGGCGATAGCCATACGTTCCTTTCCAGCCATCGATAAAGTGCTCGGGAGGTGCAGCGCCGCTGATCAAGAAGACCCACACGTATTCCTTCTCATAAGCCGCACCCCATCTTAAATCGTGTAGTGTATTTTCAGGCGGTTGCTGCAACGCCTCGTGCACGCGCGCAGTTAACAATCCGTCTAGACCTGCGCACTCGTCAACTTCATTGAAGTGAGGCAGCAACTGGTCTTTGAACAGCACGCGTTTTCCGTCGCGCGACTTAACCGGCGGTCGATCCAAATTGTTCAGCGTACCCTCGACCAAATCACTGGCGGGCAGTAAGTCTTTAAGTCCTTGCTGATACTGAATGCCGATCGTATTGCAGCCAAAGTCGTCGGCAATTCGCACCGCAGCAACATAGACTTTGCACTGCAACAAAATCTGATCTTCTGTCAAGTCTGTCTCATGATTGGGGCCAGTATGAAACTTCATGCCTCGTTTTTTGTACCACGCATAGACGGCTCTAGCTTCGTTGGCACTCACTTGCTGCGATTCATAAAACAAAGCGGACTGACTCAAACGTTCTTTGAACACACCGACACTGTGCAACAACTGATCGGGGATAATTGCATTGAACATGCCCATGCAACCTTCATCGAATACTCCCATAATCGCTTTGTCCGAAAGAAGCTGCTTGGCGAGTGTTGCACCGAGCTTCGCGGACTTGCTTGGGACTTTCAATTCACTTAGCTGCTGCACATGATCGCAAGCGTGTGAGACCTTCCCCGTTTCTATCCATTCCCGCAACTTGCTGAGAAAGAGGTCGTCCGTAAAGTCTTCGCTCCACAAAGTCGAGTAAGCGACTCCGGCTTTCGTCAGTGAACCATTTAAGTTCAGCATCCCGACCAAACCTGGCCATTGGCCGCTCCAGTTTGCAACCGTGAGAATCGGGCCACGGTGCGTTGTGAGCCCGGCAAGAACATGATGTGAATATTGCCAAACCGCTTCGGCCACAACTAACGGCGCGTCTGGATCGATATCACGAAAGACATTCAACCCTTGTCGCTGACTTGAGATGAATCCATGCTTCAGTTTTGAATCGAATTCATGCGCTCTACCAACTGTGCAACCCGCGTTCTCAAAGGCCTTGCCGAGTGCTTTCTCCATCGCAGCTTGTGCTGGCCAGCAAACTTGATTTGCTGACAATCGCAGATCTCCGCTTGCGATTAACTGGACATGATTCTTCTTCATCCGAGTTGTTTTCATGTTGAGTTCCATTTGTTGGCAGTTGGCTTGAGAGAAAACCGGTTTTCCAGAGTAGCCGTTGCTTCTTAGCCAAATGGCACTCACTTTAGAATTCGGCTGACTTTCTCACAACCGGTTCGCGCGGAAGAAGACGCGCAATAACCAACGAAATGTCAGAACCGCTAACTACGGTACGTGCCATTGGCCTATCGTCCCGCTTGCTAGGACCATTTCTAGGATACAGCTTCTAGGACAGGAATTGCGGCTAACGTGGTGCGGCTAAGCGGCAAACGGAATTGTGTTAGCATCTTGGACTATTTGAGCTCCGCAGGAATCGCAGCGTTCGGCTGAGTGAAGCATTTGACCGCAGTTTCCGCAGGACGAAATGATTTCTGCGTACGGACCTGAGATACGGCCTTCGAAGGCGAGTCCGGCGATCTTCTTTTGCAGACGCAGGTGCTCCGCAACGCATCGAAGCAGTAACCAATGGAGAGACGCGGCAGCAATCGCTGCCACCGAGCCAACTGTGCCCCAGGCTGTGAAGGAGAAGAGCAGAGCTGTGCTTGCTATCACGCCGAGACTCAGAATCGCCATTGCAGCTCTGTCGACAACAGTCTCCAGACCGGTACCGCGCTTCAATCGTCGTCTTTCAGTTTGGTTTGCAGTTAGCGTCAATCAACACTCCGATGGCAATTGGGTCCGCAAGTAGTCAAGTGCGAGTCGCATTAACAAGGCGGCGAGGGCGCCGCGGGGGCTAGCTAATCAGGGTATCATAATTCATCGCATGGTTGCGGTGACGCGGGCGTGCGGCCAGCGGGTGTTGGTTACTCGCATTAGCAGTGGTGGAATTAACTTGAAAGTGAGTTTTAAATGGCGGAATTGACGCCTGAGGCGCTAATTGAGCGGCTGAAGTGGCGGTATGCAGTAAAGCGGTTCGATGCTTCGCGACGGCTGGACGATGCTACTTGGCAGGCGCTCGAAGCGAGTTTGATTTTGACTCCGAGCAGTTACGGGCTGCAGCCGTGGCGTTTTGTCGTCGTGACCAGCGAAGCGGTGAAAGCGCAGCTGCCGGCAATTTCGTGGAACCAAAAGCAGCCGCAAGACTGTTCGCACATGATCGTGTTGGCGGCTCGGAAAGCGATGGACGAGTCCTATGTGGACCGTTACTTGGACACGGTTGCGAAGGTGCGCGGCGTGGATCTGCAAAGTGTGGCAGGCTACCGCAAGGTGTTAGTTTCTACGGTGAATGGCACGGCTGGACAGCATCTAAATTGGAACGCGCGTCAGGTGTACATCGCTTTGGGGCAGTTAATGGCTACCGCGGCGATGCTGGGTGTGGACGCTTGTCCGATGGAAGGGATCGACACGGTAGCGTACGATCAGTTGTTGGGACTGGTGGAAACCGATTACACCTGTGTTGTGGGCTGCGCGTTGGGCTTTCGGCATCCTGACGATAAAGCGGCCAGCGCCATGAAAGTCCGCTTCGATGCAA
>JBGSJB010000761.1:0-1755 GCA_041742175.1 Pirellulaceae bacterium | reverse complement strand
AATCGGTACCGCCCATGGCAAACTATTGCGGCAAGAAGCGAACCGCTGCATCGATTCGGTGATGTACGCGTTTGGAACTGCTCAAACAATTGCCACGGGCCGCTGGTTTCGCGATGACTTGAATTCAGCTTACGCTCGGTTGGAAAAGTTCATTCCTGAACGTCACAAAGCGGAAACACGCGCGATGGCGGTCAGTCTTGAGTTGGATCCCGATCTCGTGCAGGCGTTGAATGTATTTCCTGAAATGTTCCACTGCTCAGGTTTCGCGCTCTTTGGAAAAGCGACCAAAGACGGAAAGCTCTACCACGGTCGCGTTCTCGACTATATGACGACGATCGGATTGCAAGATGCAGCGACTACTTTCATCGTAGCTCCGGAGGGCATGATATCGTTTGCCAATGTTGGTTACGCAGGCTTCATCGGAAGCGTCAGCGGAATGAACGCAGAGAAGATCTCGTTGGGTGAAATGGGTGGTCGCGGTGAGGGTGCTTGGGACGGCGTGCCAATGGCCACACTGATGCGACGCGGCCTGGAAGAGTGCTTTTCGCTAGCAGAGGTGAAAGCGCTGTGGCAGAACAATCCGCGAACGTGTGAGTACTACTACGTATTCGCTGATGGAGAGGATCGTTCTGCCGTTGGCGTAGCGGCCACTCCAGAAAAATTACAATTCGTTGCACCCGGAGAAGGTCACGAGTTGTTGGGAGACGGTATTGAAGACGCCGTTGTGCTCTCCGCCGGTTCGCGACTTGAGGAGCTTCGCAATCGCGTGAAAGCTGGCTATGGCGCAATCGACGCTGAAGCGGCACAGGCTTTGATGTGCCGCCCCGTCGCCATGCAATCCAACTTGCACAATGTTTTATTCGTTCCCGAAGACGGCGTACTCTATATCGCCAACGCTGATCACAAGCACCCCGCGGCTGAACGACCATACGTCAAGCTGGACTTGAACGAGTTGCTAAAAACGATGCCGCTTCAAGCGATCGCAGGAAAAGACACAAATGAACAAGTAACCATCCAAGCTCCGATCACCATTGATGCTCAGTTCGCTGCGAAGGATTCTTTGAACATCGGTGACGAAACGAGCGAAGATGCCCGGCGCTGCTTGGACGGCCTGAAATGGACACCAACCGAATTTTCTGTTCGCATCGAAGCCGCTCGCGAAAAGTACGGCGATTGGTTAGTGCGTTTCCCGTCGGCCAAACCGAGCGGCGATCAAGCAAACGACAGTGTAGCGATGGAATGGTATCAGGCTAAAGATCAAGACCGATGTCCCATCTCCGCGCCCGCCGCCGTCATCATTCACGAATCGGGAAGTGGGATGACAGTCGGTCGCCTTGTAGCTCGAGCGCTCCGCTCCAAAGGCATTCACACGTTCATGCTGCAATTGCCTTACTACGGTGAGCGTCGCGGACCGAATGGTCGCCCAAACGGCAGCAGCTTGGTGGATGCGTTACGACAAGGAATCGCTGATGCCCGTCGCGCTAGAGATGCAGTCGCAGCGATGCCGCTGGTAGATACTTCCAGGATTTCACTACAAGGGACAAGTCTTGGTGGATTTGTTACGGCGACCACCGCTGGGCTAGATCAAGCTTTTCATCGAACGTTCGTTTTGTTAGCTGGCGGCGACTTGTATGGAACGTTAATGTCAGGCAAAAAGGATGCAGCCAAAGTGCGCGCCGAGCTAACGAAGAACGGACTAAGTGACGACGAAGTGCGTCACATGCTCGATAGTATCGAACCGCTGCGACTCGCGCA
>JBGSJB010000760.1:0-19275 GCA_041742175.1 Pirellulaceae bacterium | reverse complement strand
GCAATCAACACCGCTTGCGGTTGCTCTGGAGGTTGTTCTGTCAGTGTGGCTGCGAGTGCGTTGATCGATTCTTCGTCAGGTTGCAGCGCCAGCATCTGCAGACAGTGCGCAGCGGCAAGGTCATCGACTCCAGCAAGCATGTCCGCTAATCGCGCCAGAAGATCCGGCGAAAGGATCGCGACATCGGAAGCATCGTCGCGCACCAGTTGCTGAAGCCGCACCGCAGTTTGTTGCATCAGTTGTCGAATGCGAAGCGGTCCCGACGGAATTTCGTCGAAGTTTTCTGAAACGACGCCCAACAATGCTTCCAGTTCGTCGCCCTCCGCAGACCGTATTGCGTCCATCAATTGTTGTGGCAGCTCATTGGTCGGCGCAGTTCCCAGCCACCGACAGGCCGCCGCTATCCAATTTCCGTAATCACCTTGCACTATCGCAATTCCTAATAGACTGTTCCGAGGTTTGATCCATGTAGGTACGATTTTAACAGATCAGCAATTCCCTATAAGCGGTCCAGCAATCGATGCAAACTCAGTGCGGATCCGAGTAAATACAGGCGAACTTGCAAACGAACTCGACAGGAATTTTCCGAAAATCTGACGCTGTACAATGGAGCCAGCGATCAACCGAAAAACGGCTGGTGCGGTATCTTACGGGCAAAACGGCGACTCTCGCGCCTGGACTGTACCGCAGTGGCCTCCGAGTACGCTTCGTTGCCAAAACAATTAGATACCGATCAGCTGGCCTTGATGGATGAACTCAACCACTGCTGCGACTTTGATAAACGCAGCCATCGACGAAGCCCAATTCTATATCAGTCACACGACTGCGTTGCAGCGACGGCAAAAATACAAGTACAATAAACGGTCCCACCAAATCTCCCGCCATTCCAATAGGGGTCGTATTATGTTCGAACCGATGTATGGATTCGATCGGCGAAAGTTTCTGCGAGTCGGGGCCGCCGGAGTTGTAGCAGCGACAGTTCCGCTTGCTGGTCGAGTTCGCGCAGCGAGCAACACGGACCCCGGAGCGGGCAAGGCTAAGTCAGTACTGATCGTGTTGTTGAGTGGAGGACCCAGTCAACTCGATACGCTCGATCCCAAACCGGAAGGACCGGCGGAAGTTCGCGGCGAGTTCAAACCGATCGCGACTACGATTCCGGGAGTGGCGGTTTGCGAACATCTTCCGCTACTCGCGCAGCAGACCGATCGCTGGTGCATTGTTCGAGCACTGGCTCATCGCGAACATAATCACCTTCTCGCGACACACGTAGCGCTGACTGGGCGACCCACGCCAGTTCCACGCGGTGGCAGCGACCTGGATCGCGTCGAAACTCGCAACGACTTCCCGAACTATGCGGCTGCGCTGAATTATGTGCGACCGAGATCCGATGGAATTCCCAGCGGTGTGACGCTACCGAACTATTTGATCGAAGGTCCGTTGACTTGGCCCGGTCAACACGCGGGTTTCTTGGGACCGAAACATGACCCATGGCAGATTCAAGGCGATCCGAACGAAAAGAACTTTCGCGCCAGCGCGCTTGCCATGCCTCCCGAGTTGGACATGCCACGATTGCAATCGCGTAGAGCTTTACTGGAGTCATTCAATCATGGTGATCGCCAAGTTGCTTCTGCCGATACAAGCGCATTCCGTGAGCAGCAGGACATCGCCTTCAATCTCTTGACGTCTGGCAAGATGACCGACGCGTTCGATATCCATCGCGAGTCGGATGCAAATCGCGATCGATATGGCCGCAATAAGTTTGGTCAATCGCTGCTGCTTTCACGTCGACTCATTGAGGCCGGTGTGCCGATCGTTCAAGCCACGATGGGCATCGTGCAAACTTGGGATACTCACGTCGACAATTGGGGGCGGCTGAAGAACACATTGTTGCCCCAGTTGGATCAAGGGCTAGCCGCGCTCACCGACGACTTGATCGCATCCGGATTGATGGAGCAAACGCTTTTAATCGTGATGGGCGAATTCGGGCGAACTCCGAAGATCTCGACGTTACCCGGTCAATCGATTCCCGGTCGCGACCACTGGGCGCACGCTTATTCGGCTTTATTCGCAGGTGCGGGCGTACAAGGTGGGCAGGTCGTCGGCCAAACGGACGCACTCGCCGCGTATCCGTTAACGCGTTCATGGTCGCCGGCCGATGTGTGTACGACGATCTTCAGTTCGTTGGGGGTCGATCGCGAAGTGCAATTGACCGATCCGCTCAGCCGTCCGCATCACTTGTTGAACGGCGCCGTCATGTTACCGCTCTATACAGGACGCGAATCCTAAATGCTTCAAGCTCCCTTTTGCTCCTAGGCAATAGGCGACTATCTCACTGCCTGAAAATGAAGCGTTTGGTCTTGCGACGCAACGGAGTTTCCAGCTATTTAGCAAACACTAGGAATTTCTCTTCGACTTTGAGTCAATTGTTAAAGAATCGGCAGAAAGATGCTGGAGCGGGTGCGACACTGGATTTGGCTAGGCTGCGCGAGCGGTTTGGCTATCGGTGCGCTCGGTTGCAACCGCAATCCTTACCCCATGAACCCCTACGCCGTGAACCCCTACGCCATGAACGGTGGCGCAGTCGCCCCCACGCAACAAGCGCTGATGGGTGGTAACCCGCTGCTCCAACCGATGGCCAATCAAGTGCCGCCTCAGTTCGCTGAGATGCAACGTCGCATGCAAACGCTCGATGACACCAATCGCACACTCACCACACAGCTCGCGCAAGCTCAGCAGCAGATGCAGGTGGCTCGTGATCGCGCCGATTTGCTTGCAAAACAGTTGCAAGACACCACCGGCCAATTGCAACAATCTCTGCTCGCACAGCGACAAACCGAATCGCAAGCACTCGGCATGCAAGCCTCGCTAGCCAAACGCGGCGGAGCAAAACTAACCGCCAACAACTCGATTGCCGCCAACACATCGAACCTGCAGATTCCGGGAGCTTACCTGGCCCGCGAAGGCGACTTGATTCGTGTTCGCATTCCGGCGGATCAGTTATTCGCACCCGGTACGGCTCAGCTCATTTCTTCGGGCAGCCATCTGCTCGACCAGGTTGCCACCACGCTCAGCAGCCAATTCGGACGACAACGCATCGGCATCGAAGGTCACACCGACACCGGTCAACTCTACGGCGGCCAATTCACAACTCCGTATCAACTCGCCGGCGCACAGTCGCAAGCCGTCATGGATCAATTCGTGCGTCGCAACAAACTGCCGACACAACAATTGTTCGTCATTTCCCATGGCCCTAATCATCCAATAGGCGACAACCAATCCGCCGCTGGCCGCGCCGACAACCGCCGCCTCGAAATCGTCATCTATCCTGAAACTTACTAACGGTACCGTCCAAGTGACGGGTGTTCAGCTTGACGCGTCTATAGCCAGTTAAGACAACACACTTCGTCGAATGAAGTGATTCCATCGCAGACTTTTCGGAATGCGTCGCTCGTCAAGCTCGGTACGCCAACGCTGCGCAGAGCGGCACGAATGTTATGCTCAGGTTGATGGCTAGCGATCGCATCACGAGTCGCGTCGCATAGCTCCGCAGTCTCGAAAATGCCGCAACGACCGACGTAGCCGGTATTCACACACTGCTCACAGCCAACTTTGTAAAAAACTTGCTCGGGCACCGCGAACTGGTGACTCTCAAAATACTCGCGCTCGCTGGCCGTGGGAGCACGCGATGCACGACAGTTGCGACACAAACGACGAACTAAACGCTGATTAACAATGCCCGCTAAGTTCCCGATGATTGAACGATCATCAACCGCGAGATCACGCAGCGCCGTGATGGTCGCCGCAGCGTCGCGAGTGTGCATCGAACTGATCACGAATCGACCCGCATTCGCGGCACTGAACGCAATCGCTGCCGCTTCAGCATCGCGAACTTCGCCGATCGCGACAACATCTGGATCCATTCGCAACATAGTCTTTAGCGCGCTCGTCATCGTTTGACCATGTTGTTCATCAACCTCGATTTGTCGAACGAACGGAACACTAAATTCGACGGGATCTTCAATCGAGATGATGTTCAAGTTGCGTTGACGAAAAGCTGCGAGAATCGAGTAGACGGTAGTTGTCTTGCCAGAACCCGTGGGGCCGGTAACCAACACCAACCCGCTGCCGTGGCGAATCAGTTTGTTGACGACATGCACTGATGACTCTGAAAATCCCAATTGATTAATCGCAAAGTCGATGCGCTCGGGCGTAAAGATTCGAAGCGAAACTGCTTCGCCGCCAGCCACAGGGGAAGTAGTGATACGAACCTCCAAGTTCGTCAAGCCATCGGGCAAGTGCAAGCGACCTTCTCGTGCCTTGAAGGGTGTTGCTTGGTCTAACCGCGCGAGCACCAGCAACTGTTGAATCAAATGCTCCGCCACTCCGCGACTCATCATGCAGAATCGCGAAAGCTGACCGTCGATCCTCAACCGGACCTCGTATTCGTCACCGCTCAACGGATCGATATGTAAGTCCGTTGCCCGCAGACTCGAAGCGCGAGTTATCAGATCGATCGCCGGCATATCTGAGACTCGAGTGCGTTCGTACGATTGATCAACCTCTGTCAGTCGCGGCCGATCCGGCGCGAGATCCGTGCGAATAATCATCACTGGCCGCGATACACTCGTGATCACACGCTCGACATGTTTGCCGATCGGCTGGTGCGAAAAACCGTTGCGGCCGCGAGTTCCCATGACGATTACGTCGACCGCATGGCGATGCGAGTATTCGCCCAGTTGATCGGAAATCGGCCCCCGAAGTACTGCGCGACGAATCGCCAAGGTACCTTCGCGGCTGGGCTTCAAGGTCGTCATCAACCGCTCTTCCGCACTGCGCTTCGTGTCTTCGGTCGCATCCGCATCGAGCACGTGCACCAAGTGAACCGTAGCCTCCGACTGCCCCGCTAAATCACACGCTTTCTCGATCGCAACTTCACTGTTCTTGCTGAAGTCGACTGGAACCAAGATGTTCTGAATCACCATACGCCTGCTCCAATTTGCTGTTTTTCTTAAAGCCGATTGCGGTGACTCAACCTTTTAGGTGTCGCGACGCATAACGACGAGCAAGCTTGTGCGCCCAATAATGCGTGCAGCGACCATAGGTCCTTCAGGTGTGCGACTTCGCCTGTTGTTGATCGCTTTCGCACAGTTGCCTGATGAGCCGATCCCGATCAATCCGCGACCGACTGAACGTTTCACCACTTCGCTCTAACGAAATGCAACCAGAGTGCCACGAAGTAAGCTGCGTCTCCGCAGTGCCAGAAATTGCTATTCGCCGCAGAGCCTTTGCACGCCAGCATCTCATTCACTGATTGTTTGCATGTGAACGGTAACCTTCTTCGGTTCCGACGTATCGCACCGATAGTTCACCGAGTCCTCAAAAATGTCTTTGGGCTTATTGGCTTCGTGCTTCATCCGCATTCCATCGAAACCAACGAACAGCGATTCGTTCTGATTCAAGGGAATATCCCGAAGCGTGACTTTGCCATGCTCATCTGTCTTACCTTCGTAGCGAGACTGCACTTGAGCACCAAACGCTGGTTCGCGAACAACTCCCGAAATCTGTGCATCGATGCGCTCCATCGTACGATAACAAGCTCCAACCAAAGTCGTTCCTCCGAGGTGCAGCTTTTGATTCGGCCAAGTGGATACAGTTGCGCCAGCGAGCGGTTTTGCGTCCGGTCCCAAGACTTCGACTTCAACCGATCCCGTCGCCGTCATCTCCAAAACAATATCGCTAACCAAGTTGTCGCTCAGTTCCTGTTCGCTGACGTCGATGTTGGCACCAACCGTGAAATTGCCTTCCTTGCCTGCAGTCAGCCACCCGTTGCTGATCGCGATCAACTGAACCGTACCACCGCGCGGAAGTGAAATAAACTCAAACGAACCATCCTCAGCAACTGCTGTCTCTTCCCACCAGGAAATCGCAGGGTTTTCATTTCCAAACGTTCTTTCAGTCGGTTTCGGCACGCACCAAGCGATCACTTTGCCATCGATGACTGGTCGTGGAACGTTCTCAGAAAGCGCACCGCTCAGTCGCATGCCCGGCCGCAGTATCGCGTTGCGAATGATTACGTCTTTGCCCTTTGCATAGCGCGCCGGCAACACGCCACTGAACAATGTCATTCCATCGGCCCGCGGAGCAACGAACATCGTTTGCCAACTCCCATCCGGAACGCCGCTCGAACGCAACTCACCGTCGTAGAATTTCCAAACTGCAGTCGAACCCGCTCCAGCGATGATTGCACCGAACTTCTTGATCGCATTCCCGTTTTCGTCCACGCAACTGAACACGGTCCTGCAACCTTTGACCAACTTATGCTCCGCTTTGCCCAACGCCGGATCGAACTCCACGCGACCAGTCACAAAATCTGGATGTTTTACATTGAAGTCAATTTTGTTAAGCGTCATCCACAATCCTGGCAATCCGAACTTCACCGGATACTGCATCTCGACAATGCCCCCTGCGTCGCTGGTGTATTTGTTATTGCCCGCGTTGCCTTCCGGCCAGCCGATCCAACTGCCCGGCGACTCCTCGCAGCGAACGCCGTACGCGACGACCGACGCGTCGGCGACGGGTTGCCCCGCTTCGTCGATCAGTTTCAATGTAAAGGGCTTCATTTCTACAGGATTTTTGATCGACTTTTCAACGCTCTCTTGATTCTCTTGCGCCGCGAGAAAATCCCACGCACCAAGCGTGCAAACCATCACCATCAACCATTGGATTCGCGTTTTCATAACAGCCTCGCATGAACAGCATTCAAAATGCTTTGCCTAAGTTAAGATTTTTTCCGCCACCTAGTTTAGATGATTCTAACGCGCCGTTTTGTCTTAAATTATTGAACTTAGTTGCAGTCAGTATACGTCCTTGAACCGCAACTCCGCTGGATTCCAATTTCCACTTGGATACTTCGACGGAAAGAAAAGTAGCATCTCTTCAACCGATTGAGGACTTTCTTTGGACTCACTCTTCTTTGTCGCTGCTTCTTGAGCGTACCCGCACTGCATCGCGATCAAAAATAGCCACGCTACGATAGACTTCCTCACAATCATGTTTATCCTCAGCCAGCTACCAACTTTGCTGCAGCATCGAATCTACGCTACAGTCGGGAAAACCATCGCTCCACTCATCTTCCATCCGTGGGACCACCATGTCATCCGTGGCAAAGTTCTTTAAGAGTCCGTACGAAAAGTGTTCGATAGCCCGCTGTTTACCCACGGATAGCATAGCGGTCCCACGGATGAATGCAGGAATATTTTTTTAGACCGTTGTGGTCTCGCGGCGGAAACTCTCTTGGGAAGTTGCGAAGACGGATTCAAAGGTTGCGGATTGGATCTTAAATTCAGGCTCGCTTGAAGTGTATTTCTTGCAATGTTCGCTGACAACGGAATACAGAAATCGAAACAGTTGCCGAGGCACACGCAGCTCGCGCATGGCTTTGATCAGCCGCTGCTGACCGATTGAGTCATCGAAGAGATCCGTCGGCACAGGCTTTCTTCCAGGAATCGCGCAGGCCAACAAACGAGCTGAAACCAGATCATACATCGACTCGCCGGTCCAATCGAAATTCGACATCACGTTTTGTTTGTCGAGTCGCGCGCGGTCGTGGAATTCGCGAGTTTCGCGGTCAACGAAGTGTTGCAGTTCCTGCGGCAACATCAGCTTGAAACCCATTCGCGGATGCTTTAGTAACTTGTTATCAAGCATCGGCCAGATCAGCAAACGCATCAACTCAGGCTTTCCATTGACCAACTCAGGTTCATCGACGCGATCAACGAGTACGATGATTCCGGGGAATCCAAGCGTCTGCAAAATGTGTTGCAACTTGGCAAGTAACGAGTATCGCGACTCGGAGACACGATCGACAGGCATCGGCTCAGACGACCACGCGGACCAAGGCAACTGAAGAAACACTGCCGCTTGCTCACCAACGCTTTGACGGCGAACGCGACAGTTGTGAACCACTTTCATTGCGCGGTTGTAACACATCGCCAGTCGCCACAGATAACGTCCGCTGGCAAGCAGCACTGCGACGATTGCAAACACAACTGCCGATGTCAACGACAGGTACTCGTTCCACCACAACCCAACCACACACAACACGCCGACGATCGAACCGACCCAGGCGACCATCCAATCGATTTGGCTGGACCAGTTGCGAACGTGCAGCACGCGGCGCAGATCGTTCCAACGTTGACGGGTGTTGCCGATCTTCGATTGGTCGTAACAGGCGGCCAGCAACAGTAGGTCGCTGCGCTGATCTTTGTCGAGCTTGTCGACCGCTGTTCGCGGTATGGCGAGTTCCGTTGCTTGGGCAGAACCGGTTGTCACTAGCACTTGATCAACCAACTCAGTCACGCCTTGCACCAGCAACGCGTCCATGTGATCGTGAATGCCAACTTTTTGAAGAACGCGCTCAGGTTTCCCCGACAATTTGCGTCCGAGTCGTGTTTGTAACTGGCCGATCCAACCGTTGAAGTCATCGTAGTGAATGACGAAAACGCGTTCGCCCGGATGCTCTTTGTTGTACTGACGCAGATTGCGATCCAGTTGCAATCGCATCGCGGTCTTCCCGGACCCTTTCGCTCCGAACACAATCGAAGTCGATGGAGCCGACGGGCTGCCGATGACTTTGTCCCAAGCCGGATGAAAAGTGCTCTCAATACAGTGGTCCCGAAACACGACATCGGTCTGCGCATCTTCCTCCGCGAAAGGGTTTGTGCGCAGTCCATGGTGCTCGAGAAATTCCTTCAAATTCATTCGGTAACTCGTGAGTGTTTGCGAAGCAGAGTCGCGCTCAGTACGGCGCCGACCCTCGTTGGGACCTGGAAAGTATACTTTACATTTCGTCGATCCGCGTCGGCTATTGGCGTCCGCACCAATCTCGAAAGGAGCTCGCGGCGCGACGATTGCGGAGAAAGGCAGCACTTTTTGCGCCGCAATTTAGAGCCAGTACCCTGCGACAGCGGCCCGTAGACCAGTTACTCTGTATCGGTTATTCGCAACGTTCACCTCCATCCTCTCGAACTTGAAGAAACGCCATGCGCACAAATCGACGTCTCATGCAGAATTTAATCTACTTGCTGTTCGCTTCCGCTACGGTTGCTGGGCATACTTCTTGCCTACTCGCGCAAGATCCGAGCAGCGACCAGAAAGCTTCGAAACAAACCGCCGCTGGAACTGATGGCAACGGTAACTTCGAGATCGGTCCCGACTATAAGATCGATCCCGACCTAACCGACAAAGGAAATCCCAAGGGCAAGTCATTCGAATTCAGAATGGCGCTTGCTGACAGCAAGATCTTCCGTGGTGACGACGCCACTTTGGAAAAGCGAAAAGAAGTGCGCACCGAGCGTAGAATTTTTGTCTATGTCCCAGCGGCTTATAAAGATGGCACTGAAGCTCCGATCTTGGTAATGCACGATGGACCGAGCAATCTGAAACTGGTACGCAACGCGCTGGATAACTTGACGATTTCGGCGGATCCAAATCGCAAGCTGCCTGCGTTCATCGCAATTTCAGTTGAGAATGGTGGCAATGATGGCAAGGGCAGCCAACGTGGATTGGAGTACGATACGATGTCGGATCGCCTGGCACGTTTCATCAATGAAGAAGTACTCCCAGCTGTGCTCAACAACGCTGAAATCAAAGCTGCGTATCCAAATCTAAAATTCACGAACGACCCCTGGGGACGCGGTGCCATGGGTTGCAGCTCAGGTGGCGCTGCGGCGCTGACCATGGGTTGGTTTCGACCAGACCTGTTTCGTCGCTTGATCACTTACTCCGGTACCTTTGTTGATCAGCAAGATGATGACGCACCCGAAGAGTCCGCATTTCCGCTGGGTGCATGGGAGTATCACTCGAGTATGAAGTTGATCGAGAACACCGAGACAAAGCCGCTGCGAATTTTCACACATGTTTCTGAGAATGACTTGCGAGCCAATGATCCTGAAGAGACCTATCACAACTGGGTCATGGCCAACGAGCGAACGGCGGCAGCGCTGAAAGCCAAGGGCTACGACTATCGCTACGTTTACAGTCGAGCCACGAGGCATTGCGATGGCAAAGTCTTCGAGCATACGTTGGCCGATACACTTGTCTGGATGTGGCAAGGTTATTGAGCTTGACGCGCTGCCCGGCCGCAATCCTTAGCCGAACTTGATCGATTCGCAGCAATCTGTAATACGGCACTGGAGATCGGTAATCTCTATCCCAGAAACTAGGAATTGCTTGTTACGATTCGTTGCACCGGAGATTTGCATGATGCTCGAACGCGGCAGCTTAAATTGTTCGGCCAGCAAATCGAGCACTGCTGCGTTCGCTTTCCCTTGTTCAGGAGCCGCAATCACAGCGACCTTCAACGCACCGGCATGCGCGCCAAGTATCGCAGTGCGGCGCGCGCCGGGTTGCACTTTCACAGGCAAACAGATTCCGCCGTCACGAATTTGCAATGCGATCATCAATGCTCCCTTGGCCCGACGCCAGCGAACCGAAGCAAAAAGGCTGGCGAGTTCCACCACAACATTCTTCACGACGTTGCCTAACGCTGGTAATCGTCTGCACGCAACTTGTAATCCAAATCCGGAACGTCGCTCGACGCGTCGTGGGGCGCCATCAGCGATTGGTAAACGCGATAATCAATATCCTCATCGATCGTGCGGACCGAACCATCAGCCATCGCAATGTTCACTATGTAAGGATGAAAACTCGTCGGTCGGGCACTGGTTGGCCCGCTGCCTATGAAGCCCTTGTTGTAATTGATTCGCATTGTATGGATCACTTTCAACGGTTCTGGCCGCCCATCGCTCGAGGAAGTTCCCGCGTACAACCAAACGATACCCAGCTTTGATCGAGCTATTTCGTCAGTAATCGAAAATGTGCTCCAACTCAGTTTGTTGCAGTTTTCGCTGAAAAGAATCGTCTGCGAAGCTCCATCCTTCATGTCTGCGGCGCGTACCGCAGCCGCATTTCCAAACACCTTCACCGCTTCACCACTCAGCGGATCGACAACTTCGGAACCTAAGCGGTTTACAAACACGCCGTTCGCCGCTCGCTGCGAAACAGTCGAACGCGCGGAATCATCCGCTGCGCTCGCATACCATTCAAACTGCAGAGCTGGATCACGCCGAACTAGATGGAAACCTGTATTCGCGACGTAACTGGTGCTTGCATAAGCGGTGCGTTCGACACGATCCACTGGGCAATTGAGCAGCGCTAGCGGCGGATAGAATTTTTGAAGTGCGGCGTTATTCTGCCCACGTACCGCTTGGGTCCATTCGTCATTCGTCATGGGATCGTCCCATAGGTCGCGCAGAGTTTGCTGCTCCAACATCGGCAACAGATGCACTACCCACGATCCAATTTTTGCTGAACTATCTTCGGGCAGTCCAACTTCGGGCAAGCCAAAACGAGCTTGCCCAAAAAGAGCTTGGTAGCCTGGGTATTCGCGTTTAATCGTTTCGAAGTTGAGTGTGGCTAGTGAGAAGTTCTTCAGGTTGTTTAGGCACTGCGATCTTCTCGAACGGTTCGGACCTTGCACGACAGGCATCAACAACGACCAGATGATTCCGATGCAGACGATGATCGCCAGGACGCCTAACCAATTCTGTCGACGATCCGTGGACGCAGGCATACCGATTCAGCTTGGTTTTGAAAAATGACAAACGGCTTCTAGAACTGGATGTTGACTCACTCAGCCACAAAAAGTTGACACGTGCTCCAATTGTAGACGATCCATCACGCCAAGTAAGCTCAGCGCGCACGCTTGACCTCTTCAAGCCACACGTCAACCGGGAATCGCTAGCGGGAAGTTCTTGTTCTCGCTCACTTCGCGTTTCAACAACGCTTCAACTTCTGCGATCAGTTCCTTTTGCGATGAAGCGATGTCGTGCTCTTCACTTGGATCCGCTTCGATATCGTAGACCTGCCAAGCACCTGGTTTCTTCGTTTTCAGATTCTGACGGATCGCTTTGAGTTTGCCGATCCGCACAGCAATTTGACCGCCGTATTCTGGGAAAACCCAGACCATCGGCTTGCGAGCTGCATTAAATGTTGCGTCGGAGTTTGCTTCCTTTGCAGTGAGCGTGTTCCACAAGCTTTCGCCGTCCAGATCATCGGGCTTCGCGAGTCCCGCTGCATCGCAAAGCGTCGGAAACCAATCCGCAAAATAGCCTTGTTTCCCGCTCACCGCATTTGCCTTAATCCTTCCCGGCAACCGAGCGATCATTGGCACTCGGATTCCACCTTCGTAAACGCTGCCTTTGTAACCACGCAAGCCCGCGGTGCTGTTGAAGAACTTTGGATCCGCGCCGCCGATATGAAAATGCGTATCCGCTTGACCAGGATGCGTAGTTCCATTGTCGCTGGTAAACACAAACAATGTTTGATCCGCCACACCAGCCGCTTCTAGCGCCTTCATCACGCGACCAACGTAGCTATCCAAATCCGAAATCATCGCTGCGTAACCGGCGCGTGGTCGCGGATGCGGTAAATAGGAACACTGCCCGCGATAAGGCTCAGAATCCCACTCAGCAGGAAATCGATCGACGGATTCTTGCGGCGGATGCATCGCCACATGCGGCTCGATGAACGGCAAGTACAGGAAGAACGCGCGATCACGATTGTCAGCAATAAACTTCTCGGCTTCAGCGATCATCAACTTCGGCGCATACTGCTCGCCTTGCCAATCAGCGATGGTGACTGCGCCGGTTGGTTGCTTCTTCGCACCGGGAATCGGATTCGGGTTGATCAACACCTGCTCCGAGTTGCGCCACAAGTACTTCGGAAAGTAACTGTGCGCAACCGCTTGGCAGTTGTATCCAAAGAACAGATCGAAACCTTTGCGCGAAGGTTCCCCGGTGCTTCCGACCGGTCCGAGTCCCCACTTGCCCATCGCTCCAGTCGCATAGCCAGCGCGTTGAAACAACTGCGCGATCGTAACGGCATTTTCCGTCAAAGGAGTTTGGCCCTCGGTGAACTGTGGAAAATGCACTTTCGCTTGCAAGTTTCCGCGCACTTCGGCATGTCCGAGATGTTTGCCAGTCATCAACACGCAGCGCGATGGCGCACAAACTGGTGCACCAGAGTAATGCTGAGTGAACCGCATGCCCTCGCTTGCAAGTCGATCGACATTAGGCGTCGGAATTTTCTGCTGACCATAACACCCCAACTCGCCCCAACCAAGGTCGTCCGCCAAAATAAAAACAACATTCAGCTTCTTTTCTTGTGCGTCGGCAGCGTGCGCCTGAAGGGTTGCTAGGAATGTCGTCATGAAAATGGACAGCAACACGAACTCGTTAAAGCGGTGGAGGTTTGGCATGCATGCACTTTCCTGATCGAGGCGGGACAAGGCGGGAAACTTGTAAATGAGCGTGTTATTTTAAAACAATCCTAACAACGCAAACGGGCTCTTGTCGAAGTCGCTACACTAGCCCATAACCGAATGTCGCCTTTCGCGCCGCAAAAGAGCGTCCGTACCGCACTTTCGCGTGGCGAAGGGCGACCGTAGCAGGTTTAGATGGTGTATTTTCGAGAGTTTTCAACGGGGGAAAGATGATTGCGAGTGACCGTACGGCAAAGCATGTGGTGATTGTCGGCGCCGGTCCCGGTGGACTCGCCACGGCCATGCAACTGGCTCATCAAGGCGTCAGGGTCACGATGCTGGAAAAGCAGAATTGGGTCGGCGGCCGTACGGCGACTTTTACGCAGGACGGTTTCAAGTTCGATATTGGTCCCACTTTTTTCCTCTATCCGCGCGTGCTCAGCGAAATCTTTTCCTCAGTTGGTCGCGACTTGATGCAAGAAGTTCCGATGACTCGGCTGGATCCGCAGTATCGGATCAGCTTCGGCGCGGGCGGTCGATTGGATGCGACGCCGAACCTTGAGCAGATGGAAGAGCAGATCGCAGTGCTATCGCCGGGGGATCGCGGAGCGATCACGCGCTACATCACTGACAACCGCGCGAAGCTTGATCGCTTTCGCTTCGTGCTCGAATCGGCGTTCAACAGTCCGCTCGACCTGCTCTCGCCCGGTGTACTCAAAGCGTTACCGATGTTGAAGCCTTGGCGTTCACTGGCTTCGGAACTAAACAGTTACTTCAAAGACCCGCGTTTGGCGATCGCATTTTCGTTCCAATCAAAATACTTGGGAATGTCGCCGATGCGCTGCCCAAGTTTGTTTTCGATTCTCTCTTATCTCGAATACGAGCATGGCGTGTTTCATCCGCGGGGTGGCTGCGGTCAAGTCAGCCGACGCATGGGAGAGATCGCGCAAGAGTTGGGAGCTGAGATTCGCTTGGGCGAACCGGTGCGCAGTTTCGAATTCGATGGCAAGAGACCTCGCGCGGTGATCACAGATCAAGGGCGTTACGAATGCGATGCAGTGGTAATCAACGCAGATTTCGCCGAAGCGATGCGGCAGTTGGTTCCTGACGCGATGCGACGTCGTTGGACGGATAAGAAGATTGCGACGAAGCGGTTCTCTTGTTCGACGTTTATGTTGTACTTGGGAATTCGCGGTCGCTACGACGACTTACCCCATCACACGATTCATATCACGGAAGATTACGAACGCAACTTGCAGCAGATCGAAAAGGATTTTCGGTTGCCGGACAAACCGAGTTTCTATGTGCAGAACGCTTGCATCACGGATGATTCGCTCGCTCCCGCCGGGCATAGCACTTTGTACGTTCTAGTTCCCGTTCCGCACGCGCATGAAAACGTGACTTGGGACGAAGTGACTTGCAAGCAGTACCGCGAGTTAGCATTGAATCAGTTGGCGCTCGAGGGACTGGGAGACGTTCGTCAGCGCATCGTGACTGAACGAATGATTACACCGAAGACGTGGTTCGAAGAGTTCGGGCTCTATCGCGGCGCCACCTTTAACTTGGCTCATAATCTCGGCCAGATGTTGCACTTGCGACCGCACAATCGCTTCGAGGACCTCAAAGACGTTTATCTTGTCGGCGGCGGGACGCATCCCGGCAGCGGTTTGCCGGTGATCTACGAGTCTTCACGCATCACCTGCAAGCAACTCTTACCGCGACTTCGCTGAGAACTTGAGAGTTGCGAAAGCAGCGAGAAACTCAGCCACATGATTCTGCGTTAGAATCATGGCTTACAGATTGGGAACTAAACGACACTTGCCGCTGGTCGCCACCGCGCCTTGACTTTACCCTCCTAGCGAAGCGACCGGGAGGGTCGGCAATCGAGCGTCCAGCGAGATTGCCGGGGAGGGCTGTTCGCCGATCGATCTGCTTTGGTGTCGCCAATTCCTGCAAAATAATTCGCTCCTCCCCAGCCACGCTATAGCGGGCTGACCCTCCCTAAAACTGCGTTCGGGAGGGTTAACACTACCCACGAAACTCGAACGATGGCCGGTAGGTACAAGCGATGATGACTGCCTCGAAAGAAACTGCTGAACTGATCGCAGCGAACTGGCACCGAGTTGCGGCTGAAGTGGCCGGTGCTGCGGCGAATGCTGGGCGGCAGCCTAGCGAAGTGTCACTGATCGGCGTCACAAAGTATGTTGACGTCGATTTGACTGCACAATTGTTCGAGGCTGGTTGCACAGCTTTGGGAGAGAATCGCCCGCAGAATCTGTGGAACAAGTCGGAAGTTTTTGCAGCCGCAGGACGCGCGGCGCAGTGGCACTTGGTCGGGCATTTGCAACGTAACAAAGTGCGACGCACACTGCCGCATATCAGTTGGTTGCATTCGTTGGATAGCCTCCGCTTGGCGAATGAGTTGAGTCACGAAGCGGTTGCGGCCAACTTGCGATTAAAGGTGTTGCTGGAAGTAAACGTTACTCAAGATGCGACGAAAACAGGGCTGCCGGTAGGCGAATTGAAGGCGGTTGCGGAGCATGTCGCGTCGCTTCCGAATATTGAATTGCGGGGACTGATGGCGATGTGCAGTCGCGAGTCGGGCGGTGATTGGGCGCGACGTGAGTTCGCTGAGGTGCGGGAACTGCGCGATCGGATTCAAGATAAACTGGGCTCGCAAGTAACGCTCGACCAACTTTCGATGGGCATGAGCGGCGATTTCCGTGAAGCGATTGCGGAGGGATCAACCATGGTGCGCATCGGTTCGAGCCTTTTTGAAGGTGTTCTTTGAAACCCGAGCGAATCTGGCGATGAGTCAATTTGTCGCTTCGGTAGAGCCCCGTCCGCCGCTCGCCAGAATCAGCGTTGCGTGTATAGTACTGCCCTGAGTCGATGTTAAGTCAGTGGAGGAGTTCGCTTGTGGTCGAATGGTTGCCTCATATCAATGTGTCGCTGAACGCGCTCGCAACCCTGTTGCTGATCGCTGGTTACGTGCTGATCAAACAGAAACGCGAAGCGGCTCATCGCAACGTGATGCTCGCGACCTTCGGCGTGAACATGATTTTCTTGGTTTGCTATCTGACTTATCACTATTACGCGGGCAGCAAATCGTTTCCGCGCGATCCAGAGGTTGCTCCGAACATTGTTCGCTACTTCTATTACGGAATGCTTGCGAGTCACGTGTTGCTTGCCGCGACCGTTCCGTTTCTCGCGATCTGGACAATTTACCTCGGGCTGAAGGGGCATCGCGAGCGACATCGACGAATCGCAAAATGGTCATGGCCAATCTGGTTGTACGTATCCGTGACCGGCGTGCTGGTTTACTTGATGCTCTATCAAATCTATGTTCCCAAAGCGGTGCTGGCTGCGTGATTGAACAACAGCAATTCGCTGTGCATTGCTTGGAGCGTACCGCGGAGCCACTTTCAATCGCCAGGGACTGTCACTAGGATGGAGGTGGGCCTTCGTCACGCATTCGGCCCTCCTCCCCCACCTGCGAAACTTCCGCCATGACTTTCCGTCTCCTATCGGCGTTGTTTTTTAATCTGATTTTGGTTAGTTCCGTATCAGCGGATGAAGACCGCGCTTCAGAACCAATCACTGCACCGGAGATTTACGGTCAAGGAGTTCGCGAAACGGAAGCGCGCACACCGGACGAAGAGCGCGCTGGCTTTCATCTGCCCGACGGATTCGAAGCTGAGTTGTTTGCAGCCGAGCCGCAGATCGCGAAGCCGCTGAATATGGCTTGGGACGCGCGCGGACGACTTTGGGTCACGAATACGCTCGAGTATCCGTATCCAGCAAAGCCGGGCACGGAACCTCGTGATTCGATCAAGATCCTCGAAGACACTGATGGCGATGGTCGCTGCGATAAAGTAACGACCTTTGCCGACAAATTAAACATACCGATGGGTCTGCTGCCGACCAAGGGCGGTGTGATTTGTTTTAACATTCCGGACATCGTCTTCTTGCGTGACAACAATGGTGACGACAAAGCGGACGAACGCATCAAGCTGCTGGGACCATTCGATACAACTCGCGATACACATGGGATGATCAACGGATTGCGACGAGGACCTGATGGTTGGATCTACGCTTGCCACGGGTTTAACAATCAATCGAACGTTACCGCGACAGATGGCTCGAACGTGAAGCTGACTTCTGGAAACACATTTCGTTTTCTCGATGACGGTTCGCGCATCGAACAATGGACTTCGGGCCAAGTGAATCCGTTCGGGTTGGCGGCTGATGATTGGGGCAACCTTTACTCAGCGGATTGCCATAGCAAACCGATCACAGCGCTGCTGCGCGGCGGCTGCTATCCAAGTTTTGGACGACCGCACGATGGGCTGGGATTCGCTCCGTCGATGATGGATCACTTGCATGGCAGCACCGCGATCTGTGGTCTGAATTACTATCAAGCGGACCTGTTTCCGGCAAGCTTTCAGAAGCGATTCTACAGCGGCAATGTGATGACCAGCCGCATCAATTGCAATGTGATCGAGCGTCAAGGCGCTACGGTGACTGCCCGAGAATTGCCTGATTTTATGACTAGCGATGATCCTTGGTTCCGACCAGTTGACATTCAACTTGGTCCTGACGGCGCGCTGTATGTCGCCGACTTTTACAACAAGATTATCGGTCACTACGAAGTACCGCTCGAACACCCTGGACGTGACCGCGAAAGCGGTCGTATCTGGCGCATCGTTTATCGAGGCAGCGGGCGCAAGGTGCTTCGCACATTGACCGAATATCAGAAGCAGGTTGAAAGTGCTGAGCTTTTTAGCGCGACCGAATTGGCGGAACTAGCCAGTACCAACCTAACGCGACGTGAACTCGCGATCGAACGCGCTCGCCAACAAGTCCTTGCACCAAATAAGCTTAGTGAAGTGCGCGCGATGATGCTGTCGAGCGACCAACCAGAGCTGCTGCGATTGTCGTGCTTGGCGATGCTCTGGAGTCGCAATGAACTGACTTCAGCGGATGCAGTATCGCTCGTGAATAATGGTTCGCCGCGTTTGCAAGTCGATGTATTGCGAGCGGCTAATCAACCGATGCATGGAAGCGCAACTCCACTGACGACAGCCATCGGAAAGGCATTGACGAATCCTGAACCGCAAGTGCGCTTGGCTGCGATTGAAGCCATCGGTCGCTGTGGTGGTGCTGGGAACGTACGCGGCCTGCTGGCCATTTCGAGAGAGTTCGCAACATTTGATCCGACTTCACGCCAAGCAAGCCGGATTGCCGTTCGAAATCTTACTCGCGACTCCCGTGCTCTCGAAATGATCCTGAAGTCTTGGAAGTTTGATGCAGCCGAAGACGCACCGCTAACTCGCATGACGCTCGCGATCGACGACAAACTGGCAATCGAAATGGCAAGCATCCTTCCGGGGCTCGATAGTTCACTAGCCGCAGAGTGCTTGTTGCGATTTGTTGACCGATTCCCCGACTCGGACCCCGAGCTGGTCCAAGCGGCCATTACGAGCGCTGCGCAGCACATGAATGCGACAATGGCGGATGCACTTATTCGTTTAGTGAAGAAAGCTGACGGCCCGAATCCAATCGCGTGGGCGCGATCGCTGGATTCGATTTGCAACGCCTTGGCAGCTCAGAAGGTCGAGTTCCCCGAGTCCATCAAAGCTTTTGCATCAGAGACTGCGGGCCGGTTGCGCGCTGAAACCGAAGCCTCACTGGTACCTCAACAGTCGATCGTCGATTGGCGGGACGCGGCCGGCGCGGAGTGGAAGACGGAAGCTCGTAAATGCACTGACGGCCAATCGGTACAGGTGCTGTCAAGTTTCACGCGCGGTGAAGCTTATGTCGGAACGCTTGCGTCGAGTTCCTTTGAATGTCCTAGCGATCTGTCGTTTTGGATCTGCGGGCACAATGCCATTCCGTCTGCCGCAGATCATAAGAAGAACTTTGTGCGTTTGGTCGACGCTGATTTGGGTTCA
>JBGSJB010000759.1:0-1800 GCA_041742175.1 Pirellulaceae bacterium | reverse complement strand
GAATTGCAGCAATTGTTGATCTGTGGTGACGAATCGAAGACAGCCCTCACGCAAGAAGTATTGGGCAAATCGATGAGTATCGAAGCGATCGCCATGAAAGTTCCAAAAATGGAGGATTTGTACGAAATCGACGAACGGTTTCGCGACTCCAACTGCGTTCCTTCGGTGGCCACGGTGCTGCCACTGCTGATCGGAGTGTTGGCTTCGGATGTGCCCGATCTGTTGCACGAAGTTCGTCGCGCGCCGGACATTCCCTTGGTTTCCAGACTTTTGCGTACTGGCTGGTCGGCGGTTGCTGCCACACTTGTCTTGATGATCTCCTACGGACTTGTCACTGGCCAACGACATCGACTTGCTGGAAGCGTCAAAGACCGAGAGCAGATCGAAGCCCAACTACAAGCGAACGAAGTTCGGTTTTCTCTGCTATCGCAAAAGCGAGATCGGCTGACTCATTTGGCGAAAATTCGCGGCCAGTCGCAGGAACCCAACTGGCCTTTGATGTTTGCAAACATAACAAAAAGTTTGTCCGACTCGGCCAAGTTGAATAGCTTTCAAGTCGATGTGGATGGTTCGATTCTGTTGAACGGCACGGTCACGAACGAATCACAAGTATTTGAATTGGTCAACGATTTCCGGCATCTCCCTTTGATCGCGCAGGTCGCATTGCGAGGCACATCGCCCGATGAAGCCGCACGTGGAACCCGCTTCATGATTCGACTGGTGACCAATTTCCACATTGCGGATTCGGAAATGGGGTCCCAGGATGAATAATCGAAACAACCGGGCGACCGGGGCAATCGTGGCCAGCGTTAGCTTGCTAGCGATCATCATATTTGCGGTTCCATGGGTCGATGAATTTCTACGACTGCGCCGCAATGCAGCGGAATTGAAAGTTCTGGAGCTTCGATTTTCGGAGTTGAGTGAGCGGAATGCTCAGCTAGATCGAATCGAATCGAAGCTGACCAGTAACTTGAATGATCTGAATTCGCGGTCGATCGATCCGTCGAAGACAGAGATGGTCCGAGAAGCGATCGTTGAAATTGTGCGAAAGGCGGGAGGGCGAATACGGCGACTAGAAATACCAAATGGCGAACGACGTGCTTGGGCAAGCGACGGAGACAGTGTTCGTAGCAGTACGATGCCGATGTATGCCGAGGAATCATCGTTTGAATTACACACTCATTCGGTTGAACTGCAGGTGGATGGTTCGCTGAAGTCGATTCAAAGAGTCTTAGAACAGGTGACAGATCAAGGATGGTTGATGACTACCAAAGAACTGACCATCACGCCAACGACGGTTATCGAATCCCCGGTAAGTCTTGACGTACAGTTGACACTGTACGGCTTGGTGACGCGTCAGCAAAAACAACAAGAAGATTTCGCGTATCGCATCGGCGGAAATAAAACCCACTGACGATCAACACATTCGGCTTACGAATGGAAAGAATAATTTGCCATGGACGGCATCCACATCTGTACAATCAATGATCATGCTCGAATCAGCACCGTCGTCGGTGCGTGCGCGCTGGTGCTGTGGCTGGCACCATTGGTACAGGCTCAGCAACCAGGCATTCCTTCGCTGCGCAGCGATCTGCAGCTTTACGATGGTGCCGAAGTTTCCCTGGATCCATTGAACGCGGATCAGCTGCGCGCCCGGCGTCAAGGACGATCGGCGTCCACGGTCCGCCCTTCAGCTCGAATGATTGACGCACGCCAGTCCCCTGTGGTCGCGGTGATCTCCAGTGCTGAATCTAATTCAGATGCAGAGCCGGACGATCTGGCTGCGAATTCTGCCGCGTC
>JBGSJB010000758.1:0-1620 GCA_041742175.1 Pirellulaceae bacterium | reverse complement strand
CGTGCCCATCGCTTGTGGGAGCAATACTTGGCGTCAGAGGCTTCGGGTTTGTCGGATCGCGAGCTGCATGAAGGCGCAGAGCGATTCGAGCATTTTACCGATCGGCAACTGCGCGAGCGACTGAACGCGGAAACCAATGCACCGGATGTAGATCCGCACGGTCAACCGATTCCGCCGGAAGCTTAGAGTTTTTCCGAAAAGTATCAGCCCACGGCGTTAGCGAAAAAGCACTCATTTAGCATTCAGTTGACTTGCTTGCGACCCATTCGAACGGAGTTACTAAAAAGTCGTGGAAAAGTATTCAACTGTCGACTTACTTGCTTGAAGAGAAGCTTAAAAAGGTCGAATCGGAGTTAGCACCCTTCATGGCTGATCCGAAGGCGCGTGACCGAGCGATCGACGCGTTCTTCGAGTTCGCTTATCGTTGGTATTGAGCGAGATTAGTGTTAGGCGATGATGTCGCGGGCGAGCGATCATTCATTGTGAAAACGGCCGGCAACTCCGGTGTTTGGTATACCTAACAAACGCTTGCCGCCATCTTGCTTGTCGCGGCGCAGTGCCGAGCGAGTGTTCGCTTCGGTACATCGTTTCCTGACACGCAAACTTCACTTGGCCGTAAACCTTGAGAAGAGTCGCATCGTGCGCAGCCGCGAGTTAATAGCACTTGGCGTCCCACGCAGGCAAGCCATTCGCGAGCGGCGTTGGTATGACAAACGCTTGGTTAGCAACTCAAGGAGTCTTGAGTCTTAAGACATTATGGGCCGAACTTGCTCATCTCCGCCCGACCGCCTAGTGCGGACCCGCATGTACGCTAGGTGGTGTGGGGAGGACGGTCAGCAATGACCGTCCTTACCCGATTTATCGAATCATTCGTTCTTGAGCTGCCGTCGACGCAGCGTCTGTGCATTGCGGTCTGGATCGCGCCTGCCGTCGAGCACAGCGTAGACAACTTGGCATGAACTCCTGCATAGAGCAGCAGAGAATCAATGTCTGCAGATATGCTGTCATGAAAGTAAGTCGCCAGGTTTGGACCGATGTCGTCATAAAAATCGCAGCCGTCCGCGATGTCGCGTTCGGCACCAGCGGAGATCTTGATTCTCATCGGAGTCGATCCGCAAGCCGCTTTTTGGCGTCAGCCCAATCAGAAAGGGCTTCTTCTCCGCGCTCGATTGCAGCCACGCGTTCGGCAACGACACTTCGATGCCATTCTGGCGGCGTAGCGGAGGGATCTTCGGTCGTCAGCCGTTTCCAAAGTAGTTCCATGGCGACAATCTGCTCATCGCGAGTAAGTCCGCCAATTAGTGTTTCGAGTGACATGTTTGCCTCCAGGTGCATTTTACTCCAGCGTAGATATTCAAGCGACGCTGATTGGCATTACTACTATGCGTAGGTCGATTCGATAACGTCACGATTCAGCCAGCCCGAGCGGCAGACTCTGACCGAGTCAAAACGCCTGATCGAGGGCTCGATTGCATCGCATTGGTACGCCCGTCATGGGCATTGGTTTATGGGGTTTAAGTCCCCTGTGCGAGACAGGTAACTTAAGGAGATCAGTATACCAAATGACAACTTCAAGAGTGCAAGCACTAGGTGAAGGCAACTGCGCGAGGGCGACCGAGC
>JBGSJB010000757.1:0-3316 GCA_041742175.1 Pirellulaceae bacterium | reverse complement strand
TGCGCAAGCCGCATCAGTTCCTCTGATGCACTGGACTGTTGGGGTGTAGCGTCCGGTTGAATCTCTGACTGAGTCGAATGCTGAGCCGCTTGCTGAAGGAGTGCGGCAAGTTCCTCCAGCTTCGCGGTGGCACTCGCTTGTTGCTCCGCGGCCGTTTGAAGTGCAGATGCCTTCGTTTGTTGGTCATCGGGGGCCGAAACGGCTTGCATCGAATCGTTGATGTCTTGCTGTGCGCTGTCCACCACTGCTAATGCGGCATCGCTTTCACGCGCGGTCATTAGTTCTTTGGAATCAAGCAAGTTCTGCGCGTCAGCTTGATCCACCAACGCCTCTCGCAACTCGCTGATAGGCATTTGCGTTTCTATCTGTTCGGATTTTAACTGCGCGATTTGTTGCGATTCATTTGCCGCTTCGTCGCGCTCGATGGCATCGGCAAGCGTGGAAGTCTGCTGTTGCAGCTTGCGAGTCGCTTCGGCGGCTTTGCTTGCAAGTTCCTCAAGCGAGGGTGCTTGTTTTGCAAGCGCAGCGCGAGCCTCTGCTGCCAGCGGTTCAAGCTCAGCTTTCGCATCCGTCAATTGCTCACTGATTTGACTGAGTTCGGTTGCTGTTGACACCGCAGGTGTGTTTTCCCAGCGGCGACTGTTGATTTTTTGGCCAGCCTTATTGGTTGCGTCATCCCATCGCAATCGCTCAATGCGACTGACAATCTCATTGGGTACTTTCGCTTGTCGCAGCAGCTTCACCGCATTTTCAAGACGCTCCGCAAAACTATCGAACAAAATGGGATGATGGACTCGCGCATCGCTCGAGCTTAGCGACCAGCGTTCACCGCGAAGCAGTTCCTCAAGCAGCTTGGCAGTTTCGTTGACGCCATGGACCGCTTGCAAAGTCTCAAGTGCGGGAGCGGTCTCGTTCGCTTCGCGATGTTGGTCCGACTTAGACAGGCTAGTGTTTTGCATGATCGCTCGCAGCGCACGGACGGCTGTGCCAAGATCGCTTGCAAACTCGCGGTCGCCCTCGAGACGACTTCGCGAAAGCGTTCGACGTTCAGTAATATTTTCGACAGCGGATTCGAAACTGGCGGAGCGAATCTCAGTGGACGCGTTCTCTTTATCGGCGACGAGGTTCGCGAGCGCGCGGCGCAATTGATCGACTGGCTGCCCACCAAATTCGGCAAACCGGCGATGCCCGCTCATCACCGCCTCGTGTAGTCCGCCATCGAACGATCCGGCGTTCTTCATTTGCGACAGATTCTTTTCAATCTGCTCCGCTCGAGACTTCAACGCCGCGAGATCGCCTTGCGAATTCATCGCTTCGAACTGAGTCACGAGTTGGCTGATCGAGTCGGCGGACTGACGAACGCGTTGCTGTGTTTCCTGCCGAAGGACGGGCAGGGAGTCGAGCATCGATTGCTGGAGTTCCATTAATTGCCGAGTTAAGACGACAGACTGCCTCTTGGCCTGCTCGATCGCTTGGGGTGCGGTGTCGTCAAGTGAGTTCGGGAAGCTCGTGAACAGTTGCTCGAGTTGTGACGTTTGCCACGAAATTCGTCGCCCCACATCGTGAGTTGCCATCGCTCGAAATCCGCTCGATACCGTTTCACTAACTTGCTCAATGCGCTTGGCTTGTTGGACAATCTCTTTCTCAAATTCACCGCGTTGCTTGCTGGTCAACTGTTTCTTTCCCAACTCCGCATCTGTTTCATTTAGACGCTTCGTCACCGCAGCTAACTCGCCAGCATTTCTCGTGCGAAGCATAGCGAGCGCTAGACCGGCCTGTTCGAGTTCCAACAGACTCGCGCTACCTTCCGTTTGCGAAGCAGCGTGTTCAATCAAATGCAAAAGTTTCGGAACGGCTGAAGTAATCGTTTCACTGAGTGCGCTAGCCGCTTCGGTCAACCTGCCGCTTAGTTCCGCACGTTCGGTTTCATTCAACGCGTTCTGCGAACGCTCTTTGGACTTTGCCAGTTCGTCGATGGCTGAACGCTGTTGTTTAATTTGCTGAGCGAAACTATCGAGTGCAGCAGCGATGTCTTGCCGTAGGATTTCGGCTGGAGTCGGCACTGAAGTAATCGACGACTCGGACACAAGAAACTCAACCACCTCCGAATCAGTCGATTGGCCTTTGCGATCTTCAGCCACCAATTTCATTTCGACGATGTCACCGACGCGCGTTGAAGTCTTTAACAAATCGACTTGCCAAGCGATGTCAGATTTAGTGACGTCAGATCTATTCCGGCTACCAGTCAACGAATCAGGTTGAAAGCTAGTAGCTGCGACCGATTCAATTTGCGTCAGGTCCAAGTCGGTCGCAATCCACTCCGCACCGCGACCGACGCGCATCAATTGCTTGAGCGAAGCGATCTGAAACTCGTCTTGCGTTTGAGCAGCTAAAGACAAGATCTGATCCGGGACAACAACCTGTTTCGAGGCAGGCTTGGTCCACGCGACTTGCGGCGGTTGATCGACGATTGCATCAACTGAGTAAGAAGGGCTGAACTCGTTAATGAATCCAGTTACGGCTGACTGAAGATGAATTCGGTACGAGTCGCTTCGATCTACGTTAAACTCAGCAACATACAGATCGCTATTCGCATCGCGAGTGAAACGGATCGGCGCGGAACCAGCATCCGATTGCCAGCGCATTTCGGCAACCGCGACGGGCTGATTCAATGCGATTCTGAGTTCAACGTGTGAGCCCATAATTGTTTGGATGTTGCCATCCTGCGTAGCTTGCAGTATCGGTTCCAGACCTGCGTATGCAGGGGGAGTTATGCGCACTTCGAAGCGATCGATGTCGGGGCGAGGTTGTGTTGTCAGTCGATGCCAACGCGTTGCGGCTCCGGATGCTGTGACGCGATACTCAATCCAGACTCCATCAGTACTAAGCGTGGCATGATAACGCACGGTCTGCTGGCGTTCCGGATCGCCGGAGGCAGTTGTCATAGGTGCATCTGCTTGTTCTTGCATTGGAACGAGTGTCAGTTCACCCGATGTCGAGCGACTTTCCAGAATGACTTTCCCAGGTTCCCTCGGCGTGTTGCGTCCTTCGATTCTGGCGATCACACCGACAATGTCGCCAGCAGCGACTACTTTGGAGTTCGGTTGAGGTTCTTCGAGAATGATCGCCACGCCAGCGACGCGATCAAGATTCGCGGCTGGCAACAAAGCTCGAGCGACTCGATTCATCCAGTGCAATCGTGGAACGAAAGCGAGTAGCACTAGCAACGCTAGAGCGGTTGCGGCGACGTACAGGGCGCGGCGCACCATGCTCCACGGTAGCAGTTGCTTGACATCTACCGGCGCGATCAAGCTCG
>JBGSJB010000756.1:0-1616 GCA_041742175.1 Pirellulaceae bacterium | reverse complement strand
GGTCCTGTCATTCAGTCGATGGTCGATGACCGAACGAATGCCATCGTCGTCAATGCGGGTCCAAACGACTTGCAAGAGATCGGTCTGTTAATTCGACAGCTCGACGTACCGCGGGCTGAATCCATGCAGCAGGCTCGTGTGTTCACGATTCGCAATAGTCTGGCGGCTGATGTCGCTGCCGCTTTGACGCAAGCGCTCTCGGCACCGACGACCGGTAAGAGCTCCAGCGTGCAATTGCTCGATCAAGATGGCCGCCCGTTAGTAACCAGCGGAATTCTCGAAGCGAGTCAGATTACGGTCAATGATCGCAACAACACAATTATTGCCAAGAGCTCGCCCGAGAACTTGCCATTGATCGAGAAACTCATTGAACAACTCGATACACCCGGCGAGGTTGCAAAGATCAAAATCTTTCCCGTTAAAAATGGCGATGCCGGAGCGCTGGTTGAAACGCTCCGGGCTCTGTTGCCCGCTCAGTCACCTGGCGCGCCGGGGACTTCACAATTGTCCAGTGCCCCCGATGAATCGTCGCTGCTCCCGCTTCGATTTACCGTCGATGCGCGAGGCAACAACATCATGGTGGTCGGCTCGGAGGGCGATCTAAAAATCGTTGAAGCGCTCATCGTGCGTTTGGACGAAAGCGACACTTTGCAGCGTAAAAGCACCGTCTATCAATTGAAGAACTCTCCAGCCGTCGACGTCGCCTTGGCGATCAACGAATTTCTGCGAAGCAAGCGAGTCGTTGAAAACGCGACGCCAGGTTCAAATAATCCGTTCGAACAACTTGAAAAAGAAGTCGTGGTAGTACCGGAACCGGTTCAAAACAAACTGATCCTCAGTGCAACGCCACGCTACTACGAAGAGATCAGCCGACTGATCGAGCAGCTCGATGAACAACCGCCTCAAGTGATGATCCAAGTCATGATCGCGGAGATCATTCTTGGTGACACGGATGAATTTGGCGCCGAAGTGGGACTGCAGAATTCGGTTCTTTTTGATCGCAGTTTGCTGGGCGGTTTGCTGACACGTACAACGACGACGAACACATCCACTGCGGCGGGTATTGTTAGTGAAACTGCAGAAGAAATTGTTGCAGCGACGAATACGCCGGGCTTTAACTTCAATTCCAATGACCCGCTCGGCAACAGTGGTTCGTCTCGCGCGCTGAGCTCGTCCGGCCAGGTGGGTTCGCAAGGCATTTCCAATTTCTCAGTTGGACGGAATAACGAAGCTCTTGGATTCGGCGGCTTGGTGCTTTCGGCAAGCAGCGAGAACGTCAGCTTCTTGCTTCGGGCACTTCAGGACTCGCGGCGATTAGAGATTCTCAGCCGCCCACAGGTTCTAACGCTCGACAATCAACAAGCTTTCATTCAAGTTGGTCAACGTGTGCCGCGAATCGTAAGCTCCATTATCAACCAGAACGGCGCGCAAAATAACGTGGCTCTTGAGAACGTTGGCTTGATCATCGGTGTGACTCCACGAATCAGCCCTGAAGGAAACGTCGTCATGGAGATCGACGCTGAGAAATCGAAACTCGGACCAGAGAACGAAGGAATTCCAGTTTCTATTTCAGCGAATGGTTCTGTGATTCGATCACCGCGTGTCGATACCATTAC
>JBGSJB010000755.1:0-3149 GCA_041742175.1 Pirellulaceae bacterium | reverse complement strand
GCGACATGCATGAGAATGTCATCGAAATCGACCGCGCCGCACTGGATCAATTTGCGCTGATAGAACGGATACACTTGCGACACCGAATGTTCGTCGCTGGACAGCGCTTCAGCTTGAAGTATCTCCGGTGTCACCAAGCGATTCTTAAAAAAGCTGATGCGACTAGCGAGACTTCCGATCGAAGTGTGCGACATATCGAACTTCGCTTCGGCTACCGCTTCTTTCAACGCAGCTTCGGAATCTTGCACGTCATAAATACTGAATCCTTCCGGTAAGCCAACCAAACGCGCATAACGCCTCAGCAAACTGACACAGAATCCGTGAAAGGTTCCCAACCAAACATCATCGTGTCCCACCAACCGCTTTAATCGACCGCGCATCTCTTGAGCGGCTTTGTTGGTGAAAGTCAGACCAAGGATCGACTTCGGATGCACCCCCTGCTCTATCATGTACGCGATGCGATGAGTAATCACCCGCGTCTTGCCGCTGCCAGGTCCAGCCAATACCAGCATTGGACCGTCGACATGCATGACCGCAGCTACTTGCGTCGCGTTCAACCCTTGAATCAAAGCAGAATCAGTTGTGCTCATTGTGACCGCTAGTTGCTAGCAATATTGAATGCGTTGTTTGAGTGATGTTTACCAGGTGGTTCACTCGCTTGTCATCAAACCGGTTGTAGGACTAGTTATTTGACACAGTGGAGTAGGATCATGTAATTAGTAACGTTATACTCTTTGCCCAACGGCTTCGGAACGAGCCGCAGCGTAGTGGAACGATCGAAATACCCAGTCGAATCACTCACGCGAATTGATCCATGTGCGATTTGACCAGGAGGGACCTTTACATGTCGCGAACTCGAATTCCACTTAGCCAAGCTGAAGAACACGCTCGGCTTCTCCGCGAACGACTTGAGCTGAGTACGGCTGAAATCGGCTTAACTGTTCGCACCACAAACTGCCTCGAAGAGCGAGGTATTTTTACGGTGCGTGATCTGCTTCGCAGCACGCCGAAAGAGCTGCTGAGCATTTCGAACTTTGGCGAAAAGACACTTGAAGAAGTGTACATCGCGCTCGAAAAAATCGGTTATCCACGACCGGTTCGCCGCACCGTAAACACACCGAAGTAAACTGCATCGCTTCGATCTTTGATTCAAACCGCAGGGGTAATTCACGCCTGCGGTTTTTCGCAGCGACTCATTCGGCTGCGACGCCGCGCCAAATTATTCTTTACGGCGTGTTTGTGCTAAAATTAGGCTACCCGCCGGGTGTGCTGCGCCCAATTTCCCGCCGATGTTTCTCCCCCGTTTTGATGTGAACTGCTATGCGTGTGCGTCGCTTCCTCGAATGCATGTTGCTAAAGCGATTGTGTTGTTTGCTGATTGTGATCAATGCGTCTGCGGTACTGTCTCGTGCCGACGAACCGCTGAACAACTTTCAAACCTTCGTGCACAGCCACTGCGTTGACTGTCATTCGGCTGATAACGCTGAAGGTGATCTAGACTTGAGCGAGCTCACTGCGGGACCGCTCGATGCGAAACACTTGGCGATCTGGACCAAAGTGCATGATCGTGTAATGGCTGGCGAGATGCCGCCGGAGAACGCATTGAAAGCTGAGCAGACGGAGCCGTTCACCAAAGAGTTATTCGATCGGTTGGTCGAACTCGATCGGCGGGAACTCGCAGCAACTGGACGCGCGGTGTGGCGGCGCATGAACCGCTCTGAATATGAGAACACGCTGCGCGATTTGCTCGGCGCGCCATGGCTGCAACTAAAGACCATTCTTCCAGAAGACGGTGAACTGAAACGTTTCAACAAGATTGGTAAAGCGCTCGACGTCTCGCACGTCAACATGGCTCGCTACATGCAAGCGGCCGAGCATGCGCTCCGCCAAGTGAAGCCGCAACATATCGAGAAGCCGGACGCAACCACTCGCCGCTTCTACGCCCGTGAGCAAACTTCATTGAATCGCAAAGTGCATTACACGGAGTTCAATCGAAGTCCTGAACGCGCCACGTTTCCGCTGATTAATTACGACGCGGATGTAAAGGTATTGCGCGACGCAAAGCAACCGTTCACTGTTGGCGATAGCGATTCGGAATTACGCGAGCGCGAAGCGTTTGGTGTGGTCGCTAGCAGCTATGAACCGATCGAGACTCGTTTTAACGCGTTCAAAGCGCCAGAGGCGGGCCGCTACAAACTGCGATTCAAAGGCTATACGTTTTGGGCTGCGGGTGAAGAAAAGAAATGGTGGCGGCCGGATCGCGAAAAAACGTCGCGTGGTCGTCGGTCTGAACCAGTTGCTATTTATGCCGTCTCGCCGCCGCGCCAACTGCGCAAGCTCGGCGAATTCGATTTTGAAATTGAACCGACCGTCCGCGAACTGGAGGTTTCCTTGCTGGAAGGCGAATCGATTCAGATGGATGCGGTTCGCCTATTCCGCTCACGTCCATCGAACTGGCACAACCCTCTGGCTGAAAAAGATGGCATGCCCGGCGTCGCATACAACTATATGGAAGTCGAAGGACCTGCGTATGACGAGTGGCCAAAGCGTGGTGCCAAGTTGCTCTTCGATGAATTGCCGTTAGTGCGTCGCGATCGCAACGTCACAGTCGAATCACAAGATCCGCCAAGCGATGCTCGCAAATTGCTGACGAATTTTCTGGCAGCCGCTTATCGCCGAACTGCAGAAGCGAGCGAAGTCGAACGTTTTGCGGCCGTCGTTGATTTTGCACTTCAGCAACAGATGAGCTTCGAAGACGCGATGATCGCGGGTTACACAGCCGTTCTCTGCTCGCCCGAGTTCCTTTGTCTTAAAGAACCGGTCGGGCAACTGGATGACGCAGCGATCGCAACAAGACTGAGTTTGTTCTTGTGGAACAGTCAGCCAGATACGACGCTCCGAAAGTTGGCAAGCGAAGGTCAACTGAAGGACAAAGCGGTGCTGAGGCAGCAAGTTGATCGACTGTTGGGCGACGATCGTTCGCGTCAATTCATCGATGCCTTTTTGGCTTATTGGTTAGACCTGCGCAAGATCAATGACACTTCGCCAGATGAACTGATGTATCCGGACTACTATCTCGACGATGCGTTGGTCGATGCAGCTCTCGCCGAAACACAACTGTACTTTCAGCAACTGATTCGCGACGATTT
>JBGSJB010000754.1:0-1927 GCA_041742175.1 Pirellulaceae bacterium | reverse complement strand
CCGCCAAGATGCCCAGCCGACCACCGACACCGATCCCACCAAAAACAATCTTTGATTCATCTAGCGTGTAGGCAATCTCCAGTCGACCGAGCACACGCGCCGCTAGCTCCACTTCTTCGCGCGACCACGCCGTCGGATTCGAAGATGGAATGACAGCGACGATCCAACCTTGATCGCGAGCGAAGTTGCCGAAGGCCGATTGAACTTTGTTACGATCAACTTCCCCGGGTTCCGGATAAAGCACCATCAACCCCAACTGCCGTCTCTGTGCAAGCGGTGGAACCACGGCGAACGCTTTGTTGGGAAAATCACCTAGCGTCAGGTCGATAATTTCCGTTTGGAGGCTCTCGTCCACTTCCGGCGGAGCAGGCGGCAATTCACTCGGCAGTTCCTTGGGCCAGACCACTACGCTTAAACTGACGTCACGTCGCACACCATCTTTGTCAACGACCAACTGAAGTGGCACATCCAACTCCGAAACAGCCACGATGCGCTTTAAGTCAGCCAATTCATTAGTCTTCTCACCGTTACATTCAACGATCAAATCGCCCACAGCCAACTTGGATTTTTCAGCCGGTGAGTCCTTTTCGACATCGATGATTTCAATGCCGCCCGCCTCCCGTTTCTTAAGGCGAAGACCAGTAAACCGCTGACGATACGTCGGGATCTCCTCTGCTAAAACAGATTCTAACTCGATACGTTTTCCATCGCGTTCGATTGCGATCTTCAACGTCTGTCCTGCATCAGTTGGTCCGAGCGCGTGGCGCAGATGAGCGAGCATGCGCACGGGTTTTCCGGCGGCTTCAATCAGCAGATCACCAGCCCGAATACCTGCTTTCGCAGCCGGCGATCCGGGCGAGGCCCCGGCAATCTTGACCGGTCCCAAAAACTCATTCTGGTCCGCCGCAACCACTCCCAACTTCCCCGAGCGAATGTTCTCACCGCTCTGCAACGTTTTCAGCCGTTCCAACACATCTTCCATAGGAATCGCAAACCCTATTCCCGAATCGTACAACTGACTGGAATCACCTTCGAGGAAAGCGCCCGGCGAAATCGGCGCTAAAATCCCTATCACTCTGCCCTGCAAATCGACCAGAGGCCCACCATAATTCACCGGCGAAATCTTCGCATCGCACTGAATCGCTTTGTCGTACGCTCGTCCCAAAGCACTGACGATTCCTACTGACTGAGAAACGGACTTGCTGTCGTAGGTTTTGCCCAATGCGATAGCCCACTGTCCAACGGTCAACTCGTTTTTCGGGCAGACCGCTGGGATCGGCAAGTCGCTGACTTCGTCGATTTTCAGTAGCACCAATTCGCGGCTGTAGTCGCGAGCTACAATTCTGGCTGCAGCTCGTTTTCCGTCCGGCAAACTGACTAAGATCGACGCCGGCTGAGCGCGGAAGCTAAAAAGGCTTGAGATAATCCAGCCATCACTGCTGACAATAGTTCCCGTTGTCGGACCCTCTGCTACCAATTCTTCGCCAACGCGTTCCAGACCGCCGAACGTTTCAATCTGCACAACCGACGACTCGACGGCGCGCACAGCACTGCGAAATGCACTCTGCTCAAGTTCCAGCAGATGCTCCGCAACCGGAAGCTCCTGCGCTGCCGGCTCTTGAGCGGGCAAGTTCAGCGGACAGAGTGTCAATGGACAAAGCACTGCACCGGAAAGTGACATTGCTAATCTGAAGCGAGCGACAAGCGAGCGGCTCACAGGGACGCTTTCTAAGTTGGCGGGTTCTTCGAAACGGATCAAGCCTGCATTATATCCCATTGCGTGTCCCTAGTGCTTTGTTCCAATTGGAATTTAGGATTGGGGAGGTAGGATTTTAGGGTATACGCTTTTGAGTTTGCATCGTGCGTCGTCGAGTCGCATTTGCCAATCAACTGTTCGTTGTTGCGTGCTTACGTCTGTAGCCCATGT
>JBGSJB010000753.1:0-18549 GCA_041742175.1 Pirellulaceae bacterium | reverse complement strand
TCGACGAGATGTCGCAAGACAATGGCGGCTTTTTCCTGAGCGGTGAAAGTTCTTCGTGATCGTGTCATTTTGAGAGCCTCCTTTGGCTTGTAGAATAACTCGATCAACTCCAAACTCCAGTTTCAGCTGGGGCAAAACACTAGAGCCAAAGCAATATCCGTCATAGTCAACGACTGGAACCACAGGTCAGCATGTCGAATATCTTGTCCAATTATTCGTGTTGCGTCCGAAATTGTGGGTGTGCAACCATATTTGGAGCGCTGAAAGGCAATCTGACAGCGCAGCAACGAACTCTCGCAATGACGGAAATCAAATGAACTCGGTAGAAATGCAGATCGCCTTGCAATCGTTACAAGTCAGTAAAGACAGTCTCGAAATTGGAATAAAAAGCCTAACAGCTAGTTGGATACAAGCAGTAATTGGGTGGGTTGCATTAGGACTATCAGTTTTTGCACTATTGGTGAGCGAATCTAACAGGTTCGTCGACAATGCAAGAAACATTGAGCCAAACATCAATTTCACCTCTGCATATTCCGAAGTACCTGTGACGCCGAAAGACGGCGATCCCTTCGGAATGTTTCAATTGGATTCAAGTGATCCAGAAAGACTACTGTCGATTACCAATCTAGGTTTGGGGACCGGTTTTCAAGTAGCCATGGAATGGAACGTCTACTCGGAATTTGGATTAGAGAAATTCCTTGCAAAGCTCAATAAGGAAAGCTTACCGGAGGCAGGCGAAACTAGTCTTTTAACGATGCCAAAGTCCATACTCGAAAGTCATTCAACAGAGGGTAGCGTGGTTATTCGGTTTTACGACCGCGACAGTCGCAAATTCTTCGTAATTCAGCGGTTTCATACTTGGCAGAAAGATGGGAAGTTGTACATCCATGTCCTATCACCAACCGAGTGCGAGTGAGATCCCCGTACTCAAGAGCAAACTGCAAGTTCTAAATCGACGACCCGCTTTGGCGAGTCCGCCAAAAGTATATACTCTGGAACTACCCAACACGCAGCCGTGCGGGTTTTGATCTAGCTATCCTTTTGAACAAGTTACTTCATGACGATCAATTTCACTCAGACTGCGGCTTACATCTGGTCGCTTGCTGATCTCCTACGCGGTGACTTCAAACAATCGCAGTATGGCCGCGTTATCCTGCCATTCACGATTCTACGTCGCTTGGAGTGCGTTTTGGAGGAACGCAAACCGCAGGTGCTGAAGCAGGTCGAGAAACTTGCGGAGATGAAAAACCTTGAAGCAGAAGCCCGCGAGAAATTCTTGCTGAAGGCCGCAAAGCAATCGTTCTACAACACTTCGGCAATGGATCTGTCCAAGATGGGCAGCGCCGACATCAAGAGCAACCTACTCTCATACATCGACAGTTTCTCCAAAGACGCTCGTGAAATATTCGAGCACTTCAAGTTTGCTGAATTCATCGGCCAACTCCAGGACGCGAACCTGCTTTACAAAGTGGTTCAGAAGGTTGCACAGACTGACCTCAGCCCCAAGGCGATCAGCAACCACGACATGGGGCTGGTCTTTGAAGAACTTATTCGGCGTTTTGCAGAGTCCAGCAATGAGACTGCGGGAGAGCACTTCACGCCGCGCGATATTGTGCGTTTGACCACTTCACTGGTCTTCATGGAAGACGATGATGCGCTGACGGAACCTGGTATCATCCGCACCATCTACGATCCCACTGCAGGGACTGGCGGGTTCCTATCCAGTGGAATGGAATACGTCCATGAGTTGAACCCAGAAGCGGTGATGCGAGCCTTTGGCCAGGAACTGAATCCCGAGAGCTATGCGATCTGCAAAGGCGACATGCTGATCAAAGGCCAGGACGTCAGCCGCATCAAACTGGGCAACACGCTCAGCGATGACCAACTGTATGCCGACCGATTCGACTACATGCTTTCCAATCCGCCCTTCGGCGTCGACTGGAAGAAGGTTCCATCACCGCGGGTGCTGCAGCCCTCACAGCATTCGCAATAGAACGTCACTTCAACTCCATGTCTGCTGGCCTATTCTGACTCAACACCGCCCCGCTCCATCGATCGCTCCTCGGCCGCCTTTCGCTCCAAATACTCCGCAGCCGATTCTTTACCGCAGTCGGCTGGTTTTGCTATTGCATCGGCAATGCCCTGCAGCAACTCCTCGTCCGTCATCTCACTCAGTCGTTTAGGATCGATCGGATCTTTGCGGGAGTCCATTTCATGCCTCTTCTCGCCGCTAGGTTCATCGTGGTTGCGGCTTCTGTAATTAGTTGGTATGACCAGCCACGAGAATGAAGTTCTCGCATCATGGCAATAGCTGACGCCTCGGCTGGATTCGAAACCAGTGTACCATCAGTTGCCATTTCAAACCCGTAGGGAACGCTCAGCTTTCGCAACTGCTTTAGGCCACGGCTTACCAGTAACCTGACCGAATTTACCGTCACACCCATCTCTTCTGCGATGTCGGAATATTCGCGTGCATCAATGTAATTTGCGCGAACGGCTTTCGCCTGAGATTTGGGCAGCTCATCCAGTAAGGCGATGATCTCGTTAGCGGACTCGTTCAGCTCAGATGTGTCGACGGCGTTTTGGCCAGGACGTGTCATCAAGTCACACTTCAGTTCACCGGACTCGCGTTTTACTGATCGCTTTGCGACCCCGACGTGATTGGTGATCTCGGTTTTGTAGGTCATTGACGCAATCTGAAGCACCCAGTGGCGCAGGGAGACATCTTCGGCTGAAGCTCTACATTGATCAACAGCCCTATGCGCTTTCAATCTTGTTGCTTGAAGGAGATCATCAATGTCATATCGATTCCCGATTGCGTTGAGTTTACGAGCATACCGAGCTCGTATCATTGGCTCGCATTCATCAATCACACCTAAGACTTGGTCGCTGGTCACCATGGTTATGCCTGCTGATAGTAAAAAGAGAAAAAGGACTATCTATACAGGCTCAAAAGGCGCTGGAACTAGGCGCGAAAAAAGCGATTTAAGTCGTTATTTACCAAGTACTTAACGACTATTCGCCGTCCGTGAATTCAGCTTTAGCGAACGTCACCGCAGACTGCAGCAATCGTCTCGCTTCAATGACCTTCCTGCGGTCTTCCGGTGACAGCAGCCGCATAACTTGTTCGCGGGTCATTCGTTCGGAAACGTCCTTCGTGACGACGGGGCTATCTTCATCGCCACTGTGTTCAATTCGCATTTTGCGCCCAAACTCTTTTGGGAATCTACGCTCACACCACCACGCTGCCGCCTGCCAATGCGTCTGACTGGCAACCTGAATGGTGAGAAGGTTTCTATCGAGACACGCAAGCTCTGCCTCTTTTATGGCCCGCCAGAACGCCCAAACCCCTACTTCGGAATCAGAGAAAGTTTCGTCGGGCTCCTCCAAATCTCGTTCCTCCAACTCACACTGTACTGCTTCGCCTTTCGACTTCCAGCGTCTATACGTTGATGACGAGATATTAGCGGATCGCTGAGCCATCTCTACGTGCATCCCGTGTTCAATGTGCGTCACAATCGCATCAATGATCCGTTTGCGATTAATTGGATTCGCAAGCGGGATTGGACGCCCGCCCTTCGACGTTAGCTCAGTGTTCATCTGATTACTCTGCTTTAATTAAGGGCGATGGATGGGTGCGACATGCTCTTAGACTTAAGACTTAAGAGACTCAAGCGTTCTTTTCAAAGCTTTGGCACCGGCTGAATCTTTTTCCGGCAGGGAGAGATACCCTGGAAACCCGCTGCGTTTGAATCCAAACTCTGGAACTTCAATGTTGAGGGACTGCTCGAGCCACTCGGCAACTCGCCTGCGGTGACAAAACACTCCCGGAGACTCCCAGCAGAGCAACGCACAGTTACTTCCGACTGTCTCAATGACTTGCTTGGGGTCTAACGCTGCGAGCTGAGCATCAAACGCCGCGATGTAGTTAGTAAGACTCATATCTAACATCTCGCGACTGGGGGCTAGCGACAGCTCACGTCGTCCGCGGAACCAGCGTGGAATTCCCTGCGAGATCGCTACCGGTTCAATTCCAGATGGAAGCCGCTTGTAACGAGCAAAATTCGTTGTGAACATAACGAGACCTTTCGATAGAGGAAGAAGCTATTACCTTTCCGTCTCGAATAGCTCGTAGATGTGTCTCGACTGACAAGCAGCTCTAATCCAACTGACAATTGTTACTCGGACTGGATCCCTTGGAAGCGACCGCCTACGAGCCGAAACCCCCACGATTCCGCTTGAGCATGAAGCGCTGATAGAATCTCGTCCAACTTGGCTCGAATGAGACGGTCGATGCAGTTGCTCTTTGCCTTAGCGAGCGAAGCCAGTATCGAATTGAGCTGCCCGCCAATTTCGACCGCTGGTCCGCCGACCACGCCGGAAAGCGATTTTGGCATTCGATACCCGTTGTCGGTTAAGTCGAGCCCCATGGCCTGCGCTGCCGCGCACAACTGTTGACGTAACCCTAGGTATTGCTTACGAACTGAATCACTCTTGGCCAAAGTCAACTTTGCGCCGATCTCGCGGTCAATCGCGTTGAGGCAACCAATCTTGTCACCGTTAGCCGCACACTTTGCGAATGACTGGCGAGCTGCCGCCAATGAACCCAGAACCGACACATCACGTGATGCAGTAGCGAAGGCAGTTCCGATCGCACGATCTTCGCGAGATTGTGGCACGATCGCTTTCGACATTGAAACACCGGGAGCTGCCTGGGGGTATGCCATCACGAGGTTAGCACGGGCAATCTGATAACTCTCCCGCTCAGCGCCAACGGTCGTGGCAATGAAGCTTCGCAACTGTTCGTCGATAGATTTGGCTAGGCCAATGGCTGACTGGATCATAGTACGCTCCTAGGGGTTTTCGGTTGGACTCAACAAGCAGGACCGACGCGATTAACTTCCAAAGCGGGCGATAGCCCCTTCAATGAAATATGCGGCACAAATCCGAGATGCTGAAGGGCAACGCATTCCATAGCCTCATGGGCCGCAGCTGCGAAATGCTCTGCCACGACAATTCCATCGTTGTTGCCGCGTACAAGTATTCCCCTTCGATGCAACGTCGGGATTAAATCATCGACGATCAGAGAGCCTTCAGCCTTAGTAAGTTTGTTGGACAATTCGCCAGCTTTGAGCTTTTCGCGAAGCTCCATAACTCGACTGTAGAATGCGTAGTGGATCTTGCGCAAAAGCACCTTAAGCGGTGCCGCCTCGGTCCTACCATCTTGCCAAAACAAACATTGTCGGTTGAACTCCACTTTGACGCTCGTCTTCTCGAATTCGCCCGCAGTGAGAATCCACCAAACGCCATCGGCATCGCGGTAAGCTCTCCCCTCTTGCGCGAGTCGTGTCATGTGTTCCTGAAAGACGCGTTCAAAGGGACCCCAGAACTTTCCAGACTGTAACGCTCGAATGGTTTTTGACTTTGAAGATCCTGGCGGAAGCTCAGAAACTATTAAGCACGGATAGGCCGCGTGCATGTCGCATTCGATCATGAAGCAACCGTTAATCTTAGAAAGCCTGCGAATAACCTTTGACTGGTTACTGAGCGGATGGAGCAACCGCCCATGCTTTCTTAGAACGATGTTAGGTACGCCGGTTTCGGTCAGTTGCTTATGGCGTGCAACGGTCTCGGTTGCGAGTCCGGGAGGGAGGGACGCAGGCACGGTCGTTGCCGCAAGCATCGCACGAGTAGCAGTTCCCCAGTCAGAATGCCCGTTAGCATCCAAGTTTTGAGGCAGGTCGTTTTCAGTACAGTAGTCTGTCCAGAGACTATTACGGATAGATTGCCACTCACAAGGGATAGGCAGAGACAGGAGGTAGACGGGGTCACAGGAGAACCCAGACTCCCCCGAACCATTATCTGTTGTACATTTCTTCGTGAGACCGGGGAGAGAAAAGACCCTCGGTTTGCATTTGCGATTTGGGACTGCCTTACCAATGACCTCGGTAACTTGGTTTAGCAATTCAACAAACTTAACCCGCACGCGGGCGTTATGAACAAACTCGAATCGCTTGGTGCTAAAAGTAAACTGCCCATCTCGAAGGAAGTCTTTGAAGCATAACCGCAGTTCGTAGCGGATCGCTGTTTGAGCTTTCCCTTTGACGGTATCGGCAAGGGCCTCTAAGTCGCGATGACTGGGGTATTCAAAGTCCGTCTTAGACGGCTCAAGCAGCTTGAGCGGAATCTGATCGAACTCGCGACACATCGCGAGCGTTTCTTGGTCTAGAATTGGTGGAAGCTGAGTATCATCAGCGACCTCAAAATGAGCCATAGTAGGCCACCCCCTGCAATGAGCGCATGCCGTTCGACATTCCCAATACCCATCAGGTGTCAAACGGCGAAAATGAATCGAAGGCCCAGTGAAGTGAGCTACTAACTCACTAATTCACTGGGCCTTTTTCGTCGCCTATTCGGCGTGTTAGGTCGTTACTGTCCGCGTTTGCGTTTGCACCCATAAGCGCAACGCATCTACTGGGTATAAATACCGCTTGCCGATCAACACAAACGGCAAGCCGAGTCGAGTTCGCAAGTCCTTGAGGTCGTCATTACTTACGCCCAGAAACTTTGAAGCTTCGATTCCGTTTAGCAGTAGTTTTTCAGTCATTTTTCCCTCAGATTTACGTTTACTTCCGCCAACTTCCGCCAATCTCGATACAAGTGCAAACGTCGCACGGTTTATTCCAAACTAGCCTTTTTCTCCTTCTCCGCAGCTCGCCTCCCTCTCTCCAGCGACTGAAGGTATTCCCGATCTCGCTTGGCAATTCCTAACACCACATCGAGTTCCCGCTTCAGTTTCCTATCCAGGCTAGCGGCTAGACGGATTTGCGAGTCTCGCGACAAAGATGGATCTGCCAATAGCTGGCGAACGAGATCGACCGGATTTGCTATCGGTGCCAAAGTTTCAATTGGCACTTCAGAAGAACTAGCCGGTCTAAGCATTTTGGCGGCTGCGTTGAGGCTTATTGATCCAATAGCGACGGCCTTTGAAACCTCTACGGGACAGTTTTCAATTACCTGTTTCGCTGTTGCTACTGAACGTGGTGACACGTTGAGTAGTTTGGCGGCATTCTTCCTGGAGATGCAATTTTGCATCTCCTCACTGTGTTGATTGTCGCCATGTCGGAATGTTTCGAGCTTTGCAGCGATGATTGACCGCTGGCCAGTGCTCAGGTGGCGTCGATGTAAGTTCTCAGAGACAGCCCAACTAACTGGGTCAGCGCTGGGTGCCAATTCCTGCACTCGCGGCTCAATCTCCAGTTCGTTGCAGGCTCGCATTCGATTGCGGCCATCGACCAGTAAGCCATTCCAGATCGTAATAGTCTTCCGCTGACCATGTTCCGCGATGTCAGCTTTGAGTCCTTGGAATTCATCCTCCGACATCATCGGAAACAGTTCAGCCGCTGGGTGCACGGGATAGTCGACTGGACCTCGATTATTATTTGCTTTCATCGCTTGCTTTCATTGCCGTGGGCGTCCATCGGCGTATACTTCCTTAGTCGGCTTGGCGGTCGATCGGGTTTAACCCACCGGGATTGTTCGTCATCCCGGTGGGTATTTTCGTTTGTAGCCCTATTGGCTTAGCAGCCAACTTTCGATATTCATTGCTTCTGAGCGAGCGTCATAGCTGTCGATCATTCGTAGCGATTCGGACAGCTCGCGCAGCAATGCGTCCCGACGATCCTGAATCGCTACCAGCTCGGCTTGGATCGCCAGATAGGTAGGCTCCCACTTTTTCATGTAGCGCCGCGAATCGTGAGCCCTCTGGAGCGAGTCGGAATGCTGGCCGGACCAAGCATCTTCGAGCCTACCAAACAGATAACCGAACATGCTCACGCCTTGAGCTACGCTTCCCAGCATACCCTCCAGCAGACCCGGAACCTCGCGCCGCTGGACGGCAAGGTACTCCGCTTCCATCTTGTGGAGTTGCAGCCTCACTTCTTCGCCCAGACGCAAATTTGACGGGACTGACAATTGGTGCAATACGCTGCCGTCAGGCTTGGTTCTTACTTCGCTTTTCAAGTTTGACTCCTCGGGTCAAAGTGTTCGATAAGGTCTCGACGAACTGCCGAGACCCAATATCTCGTTGAATCGCCTCGCTTAATCGCTGGCGTCACTGTCCCCTGCCGCACTAGTTTGCGCAGCTTCGTTAACGTGATCTTCAACACCCGGCAGACCGTTACTTCGTCCACCATCGGTTCGTTCTCGACTCGTATCATGGCTCCCTCAGCGCTCGCAGCACATCGCTTAGGTCATATCTGACCAGTCGACCTACTTTCGTTTTTGGGATCGCGCCAGACTCGGATAGTCGTTTGATGGATGATTGGCTTACCCCCAGTCGTTCCGCCAATTGGCATTGGTCGAGGAGCGCTGGTTGTCCGCTCATTTTCTCAACTACTTTTACTGCCGTTTGCTCCGCCAGTTCGACCATTTGCCTCGGCGTCAGCAGCTCTTGGGCTTGCATTACTTGAACTCCCGTTTGCGTTGTGGATTCTTACCACTAACTTCGACTGAGCAAACTACAAAACGTGTCACCACGGTTCAGTAAAGCACCAAGAAAGCACAAGGCACTCTTGATTCTCGCTGGTCCTAGTCTTTGCAATTGTCCAACGAAACATTCATGGGAGAGCACACATGACAAAATCCGTCGAATACGAAATCAAGATCATTGACTCCCCTGGTAACGCTGCAGCGATTCGGGGGTTGCGGGATTCTGTTCACGCCTCAGTTCTCGGCATTGAGGAATCTATTAGCCGAGTTGGTGCGGCAGCAAGTAGTTCAAGGCTAGCGATTGGCGCAGGTCCAAGCGGAACGATCGCGACGCCCGACTACGCCTCACAACTTGACGCAATTGACCGATTCCACAGGGAATCGACTTCGCGGTTCGGTGTCGCAGGCGCAGATGCCAAGACAGCTTTCTCGCGGTCGTTAGGTGGATTGGCGGACGATCTAAAGGGAAGTGGCGAGAAGATCGCGAAGGGCGTCCGGTCTGGCGTGTCGTCAGCGATCTCTACGATGTCGGGCTTGAGCGGCGCTGACTTGGAGACTCTGCTTCACGCCGACGATAACGACATCCTGCGATTGAGCGAAGATACCGCCGACAAGTACCGCGACGGCCTCCGTGCTCGCCTGGGGAGCGACCTGGGCGTGTCTGGAAAGCAATCGGACGAACTGTTCGGTGCGAAGGGCGGCAAGGAGCTTGCCGGCCAACAGAAGGAGCACCAGGACAAGCAGTCAGCGTCGCTGGATAACATCGGCGCGACGCTCGACCAGCTCGACCAACTCCAAGCTAAGGGCAAGCAGACTTCAGCGGAGTTGTCTCGCGGATTCCGTGAGATCGCGGAGAAGGCCGAGCAAGGTGCGAGTGGTATCGCTCAGATGGCGCAAGGTCTGTCATTCCTGTTCGCGGACTCGAAGGACGCCAAGGTTCTGATCGACACTCTGTTGATGGTTAAAGGAACGTCGGATCTCGTGCTCGGTGGGTTCAAGTCGGTGAGCGGAGCCCTGCAAGTCTTCTCGTTGTTCTCGGATCGGTCAGAGAAGGAGACGCAGCAGCAGAAGGAGAAGGCGCAGGCAACTCGACTCACTCAGAACGCGACGCTTGAGTACGTCAAGTGGCTGGAGCGAGAGGGTATTGAACTTGAGTCAGTGACACGCGGCAACAAGGAGCACGCCGACGCGCTGAGGCAGGTCGCAGTCGCGGCGGAGCGAGCAACTCAGGAAGAGAAGCAGTTGGCGCACGAGCAAGCGAAGGGCGATCGGCAGTTGGGTGGTCGCGTCGCGTCCCATACGAAGGCGGGCAAGGGTAAGAGCGGGCTTGTCGGTTCAATCCTCAGTACCGTTGGGTACGCTGGAGTCAACTCGTTGAGTGATCGGCTCGGTGACAAGACTGGGATCATCGACAACCTCGGAGACGCGGGTATGGACTACGCGACCGAGAACGCGGGTAAGCTTCGCGGAGGCGGTGGCAAGCTATTGAAGTACGGGAAGGTCGCTGGATCAGTTTTGGCTACTGCTGCGATCGCTAAGATCGGTTACGACACAGCGGCAGGCGGAGGCACGATCGACCCAAAGTCATATAGTGGTCAGTTTTTCGGCGCGATTGGCACGAATCGGACTGTCGGTAAGATCGATCAATTTATTGGTTCCGACAATCCATCGAGGCGATTGGCTGACAGTTTCGACGAGCTGGAAAAGGCAGTCAAGCGAAACAAAGTAGCGCATGACGCTGCTAACCAGGCAGATCTAACTTCAACACTCAATATCATCGCCAAGAAGGGAACGCAACAAATCGAAGACTTCCGATTCGGGGCTAAGCAGAAAGTTCAGGGGCTCCTCGTCGACAATCGGAACATTACGGCTAGCGAGAGTGCCATTAGTAGTGAAGCGGATGCAGCAAAAGCGCTGGCTGCTGAGATGGCAATTATCAACGACTACCAAGAGTCGCTTGTTAAAGACGAAAAGCAATACCTCGACTCGCTGGAGCGTGCGGGCGTCCTGTACGATCAGCTTGGCGACGCGCAGCAACAAATAATCACGGGTGTCAAGCAGGAAGCTTCAGAGCGGTTTCGCATCAACAGCGAAGGCATCTCGGCTGCAGAGAACCGAATCAGTTTGATCGAGAAGGAGCGCGGCATCTACCGCACCAACGAGGAGAAGCTTGAAGCGGCCGCACAGAAGTTCGGACGACTGAATCAAGAAGAAAAATCAGGTGTCCTGAAGGCGCAGGAGCGGGCCAAGGCGGGCGGTGAACTGACTCGCAAGGAAAAAGAGCAGTTGGAGTCACTCGGCTTGAGCGAAGAGTCTTCGATTGTTAAGAAGCAGGATCTCGCCGAGGCAGATAAGTTCGGCTTCAAGGAAAAGTTCGGTCGTTTTGAGAAATCGCAGCTCACCGGATCCAAGATCAGGCAAGAGCAGTTCATCGATCTTCAGTCGCGAGCAGATGCGATCGGGAACGACGGCAACATTAAAGACCGAGAGAAGCAACTGCTGGATCTCAGCAAGAGTCAAGCTACGCTGGGTCAACGGCAGCAAGCAGCGAGCGAGCGGACTGGGTTCGACGTGAAGGATAGCGATCGTAAGTTCAGCGAGGCAACTCAGCAAGTGCGTGTCGAGATTCAAGGGCGCAAGGACTTCGAGGTTCAAGTAAAGCTCGATACAGAAGCGTTGATTAGTGGTGTTATAGAGAGGATCAAGAGCACACTAGAGGAACACGAGAAAACATTCGTGAAGCTCGTTGCCGATGGGGTTCAGAATGGGCAGGCGGATGCGACTGCTAAAGCTCAAGCTGCTTACAAAGAGGCTCAGCTTAAGCGTCGCAATTCCAACGGATAAAGTCCTCAGGATCTATACGGGGCGTGCGTAATGCAAGCGGGATTTTCAGGACTCAGCCAGCGATATTGCCTTCCATTCGCCGTCGTCATGTCCGACGATGATGTGGTCGACGACTTGGATCCCGAGCATCTCACCGCACTTCTTGAGCCGCTCTGTCACTGATCGGTCTTGGCTGCTCGGCGTCGTATCGCCCGATGGGTGATTATGGACCAGGATGATCGACGAGGCATTCGCTAACAGCGCGTGCTGGAAGACTTCGCGAGGGTGAACCAGAGAGGCGTCCAGCGTTCCAACGGTGACCTGATGCAAGCCGATGACCTTCAGCTTCGTGTCGAGCGTAACGACCATGAACTTCTCGCTCGGGGCGTTCTCAAGGATCGGACGGACAAGTTCTGCTATTACTCGAATGGCGACATGCGTGCTGCTTATCCGTTCCGATGTAAATGTGACGGTAGATGACCGTACAAGCTGGCACTCGTAGACCACGCACTTGGCGAGTTTCGGCCTAACGGCAGGTAATTCGAACAACATCTGATCCGACATGACACTCTCCTGTTTCGGGTGGTTGTTGGTACAACTATCCGACTTGGAAAGCACTAGTGCGTGTCAATCTATTTCTCTGGGTAGGTCGCCGGCTGGACCCGTGTGGGGAGGTACATTGTTCCTCTGTTCCTCCGGCCAGATCGTGGCAATCACGTGAGGATGCGCGCCGCGTATCCAGCCGTCCCAACCCCAACTTTTGCCGTTGGTAGCACGCCAGGACTCTAATTCGTTCGCTTCTTGTTGGAATCCAACGTCAATCAATCGCTGTATTGCATCTTCTTTTGTAGCCACAAATTGCCTCGGCTTCATGATTCAGATTCAAGCGCCAATCCGCAATGGCGAGATCGGCGGTCGAACACGGTTGCATTACTTTCACACGCACGCCCACCAGTACTTGTGAGATCGTCTTGACTATAGCGCCGCATCCCGGTGTGACTGTGACAGCAGCCATTACAGTTACACGCTGTTGTAACCGGTGCTTACCAGAGACCTCAACTGCTAAGAGTCGCGTAAAGCACAGATTTGGTAGTATCTGTACACTCTTCGAAGTCAGTCTTTTGCAACGAGACCAAGCGATTCAAGTGCAGCGACAAATTCCTTTCGCAATACCAGTTCAAGTTGTCCGCTCTCATCGTTGGGCTCCGCCCCTTCAAGAATGGCCCAGAAATTCCGCTGTAGGCCAAGTCGATCGCACAATCCCGCAGCAAATTTCCCGTAGTGTAAATTGATTCCGCGGTAACTACTATAATGCATGTCCTCTGCAAGCTCAGTCGCAGTTGCGACGCCATTCCTGCGATAGTGAAACAGAATGATAGCAGCGTGGTGAAACGGGAGGGGGGACAATTCTTGCAGCGCGGTCTTGTACGATTCGATCGTCGGCACTAGTTGAGTGTTTGGCAACGTGTTAGTCCTTGGTAAGTAGAGGGTGTTATGATTCGCAGCGAGTTGGTTTACCAAAAAAGTTGGTGTGCATTTTAGTATCCAGGTGGCCTCGTCGACTCGATCTGAGGGAATATTATCACCCCAAACTCAATACGCTCTTCCGAGTAAATCAACAAGATACTGTTAAGATTGGCAATCCATCGCCCTCAGTCGCCTTACCCCAACTGAAGCTAAAACCCTAGCTCGGTGTTCAGAGATCCCCATCGCCGACGCCACGTCGGCGTATTCCTGCTCTTGGATGTAACGCATCCGAACTGCGAGCTGTTGCCGTGCGGTTAGCTTCTGAACGAGAGCACGCACTAGCTGCTTCGATTCAGCGACTTCAGCACTCTGCGATGGGTCGCATTGAACGGAACTCTCCAAGGGTTCACCAGCTTGCTCCCGCTTCATGCTTCGATTGGCGCAGCCGAGATGCTGATTCATGGTCGAACGGAACACGTTAGCCGCAACGACTCTTAGCCATCCTTGAATCGCCTTGGTGGACGCACCACGACATGTACGGCGGTGTTTCCATGCTTTGAGGTAGATCGCTTGAACCAAATCGTCTAAGTCGCACCGGGGAGCAATGCATCGCATTTTGCGACCATACTTTTGCCGGATCTCAGGTTCTAGTTCGGTAAGCGCTTCGGAGAAAGTGTCCATGACTGCTAGGACTATCGCACGCTCAACTTGGCACCAATTTTCTTCTGGTGCCAAGTTTAGTATGACGCACTTAACTTCGGAGATTGCTACCTCGTGACCATCGTCGCATCGACAATTGCCATCACTTGGCGCAACGAGGTAGCGCCGGCCCGAATGGCCTTCATAGATACCAATTGTTCAAAGTCTTCCGTACCCATACCGCGCTGTGCCGGTCGGCTGTTGATCGCTTCAAGTATGCGGGTCTGGCGCGCCCTCAGAATCTCTACAGTCTTCATGGCCTTTACGCCTCCAATTGGTTTGACGACATTAGAACCGTGTCGCCTTCGGTTGTTTCGCTGCCGACTGGCTCGGGTGGATCTCCGAAGATGATACGCATACCTGCTTCGAGTTCGTCCTTTGACCCCACGGTCCACCGCCAAAGACCGCATTTGACCACAATCAGCCATTTGCCTTCACCTACTGGGACTGGCCGAACGATGGTCAGGTCTGGCTCTTCGGATTTGATTTCGCGGGCTAGATCAATTGCTTCGGATTTACTTAGGCTCATTGTTGTCCCCTGGAATTTGGCAAGAAATGGAATGCAAGAAGCGCAACGCATTAGACAGTTGGGATTCGTCAAACTGAATCAGAAGAGCGTCGATGTCGCGACGCAGTTTCAGTTCGTTGTTGAAGTCATCGATTCGAGCTAGCTGCTCGTCGTAAGATGGGACGGAATTGCCATTTTTCAGATGACTTGCTGACCTATCCGCTGACCATTTTTCGGGGAAACGTGTAGTTTCCACGGGAATATCGTTGGTTTTCGAGTCCTTGCGGGGGCATTATTGATGAAATCTCTGGGAATCCGGCGCTATCAAGGGCCATTTTTCCAGGGATTTTTGCATTTTGCGATGCTGCTGATTCCCCTGGATCGGCAGGGATTACACCGCCGGCTACACCGCCGAACACCGCCGTTACGAGTCCTGCTCGTTCCCAGTGAGCATCGGTTGTCTGCAAATAGTGTCGCTCTGCAACGCGGCTTGAGTGCCCTAACCAAGTGTTGACGACATGGTCGGGAAACTGCTCTTGAAGGTCGGTTCGGCAGCTGGCTCGAAGGTTGACGAAGATCTTTGGCCAAGGCTTCACGCCGGCCGCTGTAAGCATCCTAGCGAACTGCGTTCTGAGATTCGTTTCGTTCGATCGGTAGCGTCGAACGCAGTGTAGCGTCCCTTCCGGGGCGTCGTGAAAAGCCGCTTCAAGGATCGGACGTAGTTCGGGGAAGATTGGGCAGAATCTAAGCCCGGTCTTTATCGAGTCCACTCGCAGTCGATTTTCCGACCAGCTCACATCCGCCCAGGTAAGCCCGAGAACTTCGCTGGGGCACCTGAAGCCAGCGTATCGGCATAGTCCGAAGATCAGAGCCCACTCGGGCTGATTGTCTTCACGGCACTGCTTCAGCAGCTTTTGCGAGGTCGCATTGTCGATGTAGTAGTCCCGCTCGCGATTGACCTCGGCCCCGATCTTCTGGTCGGCCGCTGGGCTCTCCTTGAGCAGCTTCGCACGCACCGCCTGCGCAAACATTTTCTTCACTCGTTTCGCATGCTTGTTCGCGGTCGCAACAGCAAGCCCGCGAGGAGGCGACGTATCCGTCCCTGCGAAGATGCCCTTATTGACCATCCACAGTCGCCACTCGTCGATGTCCGAGGGCGTGACGTCGGATAACAACCGCGACTTGCCGACAAACCGGATGAAGCATTCGGCTGAGTGGGTGTACTTAACACGGGTTGCTTGCTTTAGGTCCGAGCGCGAGGCGATGTAGTTCTCAAAGTACGGCTTACATAGTCGGACTGCATCGATCGTATTGCTCCGCCGCTCAGACCCGACCAACCCTAGGACGGCCAAACGCTGTCGCAGGCGTCCCGTCAGTTCATTAGCCCAGCGCGCCGACTCTGCTTCCGGTGCCACGCCTGCTCCGAAGGCTCGCACGAGCTCGGCAATGTGTCTAGCGATCGTCTCCGCAGCTCGCTTTGAAACGTCGCCCAACCACAGGCTTCGTCGACGTTTACTGGCGTCTACGAATTGCAATCGCCAGCCAGTCCGACCACGATCACTTTCCAGTCGCAACGATGCCATCGTCCACTCGCTTTCAGCGCGCGAGAACGAAGACGGACTTCATCAAGGTTCTCACGTCACATTTCCACCGAACAAGAAAGCAGCCTGTCGAGCCGCTGTAAAACAAATTCGCCACCCTTGCCTGTGGAGCGCGGGTGGCGAAGTGTATTGATCATCTTTGCCTGGAACTTGGCTAAATGCAAGTCAAGTCATGAGGCTCGCCAAACAACGTAGTTGCGTTTGCGGCACGCTCCCAGTGAGCATCCGTTGTTTGAAGGTAGTGTCGCTCTGCAATGCGGCTTGAGTGCCCTAACCAAGTGTTGACAAGATGATCTGGAAACTGGTCCTGCAAGTCAGTCCTGCAGCTGGCTCGCAGATTGACAAAGGTTTTAGGCCACGGAGCAATCCCCGCAGCCATCAAGTGCCGATGCATCTGGCTGCGCAGGTTAGTACTCAGTCCTTGATAGCGACTTACACAGTGAACCGTCCCGTCTGAAGCCGCTTCATAGGCAGCTTCGAGCAACGGCAACAGCGCCGGAAAGATCGGACAGAACCGCAGTCCAGTCTTAACCGAATCAACCCTTAACCTACTTGCCTCCCAGTCAACATCTGACCACGTCAGACTTAGAACTTCGGTCGGGCACCGGAATCCTGCGTACCGACACAGCCCAAAAATCAACGCCCACTGAGTCTCCCCATCGGAAGTAAGTTTCCGCAGCAGTTTCGCCGACGTCAAATGATCGATGTAGTAGTCTCTTTGTCGATTGACCTCTGACCCGATCTTCTGATCCGCTACGGGGTTCTCACCGATCAGCTTAGCGCGAACCGCATCTGCGAACATCTTCTTAATCCGCTTCGCATGCTTGTTCGCCGTTGCTACCGCCAACCCTCCAGCCGACTTATCAATCATCCACCTCCGCCAATTGTCGATGTCTATCGGGGTCACGTCCGACAACGACCGATCTCTCCCGGCATACTTCGTAAAGCACTTCGCTGACTGATCGTACTTGGTCCGAGTTACCTCCTTGAGATCCGTTCGAGATTGGACGTAATGGTCGAAGTACGGCCCACATAGCCTAGCCGCATCGGTGAGCTGAACTTTGCGTTCAGCTCCTACCAAGCCCCACTCCGCCAACCTCTCCCGCAATCTACCCGTCAACTCATTCGCCCACTTGGCCGACTCGATCTCCGCCGCAACCCCAGCGCGACGAGCACGTACCAGTTCATTGACGTGCCTTGCAACCGTTTCCGCTGCCCGCTTAGACACGTTTCCTATCCACAAAACTCTCCGCTCGCTCCGGTTGTCCATAAACTGCAATCGCCAACCTATCCGTCCGCGATCTTTTTCTCTCCTCAATGAACCCATCTCTAACCTAGTTTATTCACACAATACGTCAGCTAGACGTCGCATCCTAGTGCGTTAAACCTCCTTCTTTTGAACACCCTTTATTCGAGCGTACTTTGAACCATCTCCTTTTCTGCGATTGCTCTGCGTACCTGCTCAACATCGAATAAACGACGCGTACCGATTTTCGTGCTAGGAACCGCTTTCTGCCTAACCATTCGATCTATCGTCGGTACCGACACGCCCAACGCTGCTGACAGTTCCTTGCGGTTAACAAGGCTAGCAGTCGACGGAGGCGTGCGGCTCAGCTTTTCGACGACTACTTCAGCGATCAATCGCGCAAGTGTAGGCAGTTCGGCGCTTCGAATAATGAAGCTTTCATCCATATAGTTTTCCCTTGACTAAGACATCCGCCAGATGTTCAGGCGGATGCACGGCTGAATTGACGTTCGCATAAGAGCGAAGTCTTCCTCGAAATTTGAACAAACCAAATACGAGATTTAGCGATCATTTCCCATGACGCACCTCTTTGTCATGCAGTGACCCACACATGACAATCCCGCTACTCAACCCTCCGCTACTCAACCCTTCCAGCACAGAGGCGGTCAATCAACCCCAGCGTTACTCAACTGTGTCGCCCCAGACTACTCAGCGCAACTAAGACTGCGCCGACCCCCGTTGGCAACATACGATCCACGACCCGGACCGGAGATGGACCCTACTTACCGGACAAACCCGGGACTACCCCGGCTTATTCGCGGTGAAGCTCGCACAATCAGCTTTCTAAAGTTTACCCAAACCCTAGAGCCTGACACCGGACATCAACCTGTCCTTAGTACGACTCACCCTCTACCAAACTCCGCAGTGTGAATTCATACCCAACAATTCAACACTGCAATACAAACCCAAACTTCGAAGACTCCCAAATGATTTGACACAAATGTGATCGCCCGACCCGATGTACCCTAAGCGCTGACCGATGCAATATGCACTTCCGACGAAGTGTACTAAAAAACAGTATGGAACTTGCAGCCATAAAGTAAAGCCGATCTCCTGCGGTTTTAAAGGCGGGGTAGTTGACAATGCTGGCATTACGTCACTTAAATGCCAGCAAACTGACACGCGGATACAGACTTCCAGAAGTTCTTGGCTGCCCCAACTATCCAAAGTGTAAACAGGTAACGTACCCTGCAGGCGGCTTTCGACGACATCAAAGATCAAGCTCAAGAGCGGATCGGCAGTCAAATAAGGGTGTTAAGCCGTTTCAATCCGCGACCGCTCTCGCGAGCGGTCGATCCATGCGTCCAGGCGAAATGCTTCGCGGTTATTGGTTTCAATCCGCGACCGCTCTCGCGAGCGGTCGATCTACTGTTCGCGGCGATGGCCTCGGCGGTCGTCCTGTTTCAATCCGCGACCGCTCTCGCGAGCGGTCGATTGGGAGGCTTTCCGATGAGCTGCGAATTGTGCGGTTTCAATCCGCGACCGCTCTCGCGAGCGGTCGATCGCAGCGAATTGTGTCATTTTGCGGGTGAAAACCAGCCACTTGTTTGCGAGTCAAAACCAGCCATTTTTTGCTGGTGGTTGATGATCGTGGTTGATAGATTTGTGGCTGCAGATTGCCTTGTTTTGCAGCTACAGAAGCTGACAGATTAGCC
>JBGSJB010000752.1:0-5418 GCA_041742175.1 Pirellulaceae bacterium | reverse complement strand
GCAACTGATGACCATCTGCGGACGGTGGTCGCAGTGGATCTCCGATCAAGAGCAAGCGGCCGTTGATGGTAACTACGAACGACTGCAGCAACTGACGGGTGCCGCCGACGGACTGCTAGCAGAGATCCAGGGACTACATCGAGAGCGCAAACAGATCCTCGAAGACGCCAAGTCGGTCGAGTTGCCGCATGCGGACATTTACACTCTCGCTCAGGCACTGCCCAGTTGGTCGAACCGTGCTCGTCGCGAGCGGGTGCGAACGGCCAAGCGGCAGATGGATCAACTGCGAAGATTGCACCTTGCGATTTGGGTATTGATCAGCCAGTGCGAACGCTTTGCTAACGAGACGATGCAGTTGCTGTCGTACGGACAACTCGAATCCTGTGTTTATGTGCCGGCAACGAACGCTGACAACGGTGGCGGTCATCTTCTGGACGCACAAATTTGAATTTTTACACCGCACTAGTTACGACCTACTGAAGTAGCTCACGATGTCTTTGTTCTCAACAATACAGACTTCCGCTAACGCGCTCCAGGTGAGTGAACTTGGGTTGCAAGTTGTTAGCAACAATGTTGCGAATGCAAACACACCTGGTTACATCCGCCAAGAGTTGATTCAAAGCACTGGGCCGGCGGTTCTCGTCGGTGGCGTGCTGCTCGGCTACGGCGTGCGTGCGAACGGTGTTGTCCAAAAATTCGATGACTTTACTGCCAGCCAACTGCGCGAGACGCGCAGCAACCTCGAAAGCAGCAAAGCGATAGATGACGTCTACGGCCAGATTGAATCGGTATTCGGCGAACTTTCGGACAATGACTTGAGCACCAAGTTAGCTGATTTTTCCGGCAGCATCCAAGACGTGCTAAATCAACCTGGTAACACTTCGCTGCGTCGTCTCGTCATCGAACGCGGCAAGTCACTCTCGTCCGATATCCGCACCATCAACTCGCAACTCGTCGACTTCCAAGGCAAACTCAACCAAGGAATTCGCGACTCTGCCAACGAAATCAATCGACTGACCGATCGCATCGCTCAACTGAATACCAACATTGTCGAAATCGAAGGTGGCGGCGCGATTCAAAGCGATGCCGTGGGCTTAAGAGATGAACGAATACAATTGCTGAACGAACTAGCGAGCGTCGTAGATATCCGCACTTCGGAGCAGGCGAGTGGCTCAGTTACTGTGTTCGTTGGCGGCGAGTACTTGGTTTCGGACGGGCTGCAGCGTAGAGTGAAGGTGGCTACAACTGAAACCGAAAACGGTTCGAATCTCGAAGTTCGTTTGGCTGATACCGACTCGCCATTACAAATCTCCAGCGGGCGTTTGCATGGCTTCTACTCGGCTCGTGACACAGCGGCTGGCACCGCTTTTGAAGATCTTGACCAGTTCGCACGCGACCTCATTGCACAATTCAATCTGATTCATACACAAGGTCAGGGAACGGTTGGATTCAGCAGCGTTACAGGAACCAACGGTGCAGATGACACGACCGCGCCGCTCGATCTTGCCGGCTTGCCAATCGACATCAAGAACGGCGAGTTCGAGATTCAAGTGATCGATTCTCTTTCTGGACTTACCAAGACTCACGTCATTCGCGTTCAGCTGAACGGTGGCACCGATGACACCTCCTTGACCGATGTGACTGCTGCGATCGACGCGCTCTCTGGCATCAGTGCAAGCATTACTTCAGAAGGCAAACTACGAATCGAAGCCGACTCCGACAAGATTTCTTTCGCATTTCAGAACGACACGACGAACTTCCTCGCATCGGCTGGAATCAACACGTTCTTTCAAGGCGATTCCGCAGCAACGATTGCAGTGAACGACACTTTGACTGGCGATCCGCGAAAATTCGCGGCGAGCAACACAGGTGTCGGCGGCGGAACCGACAATGCAGTTCGGTTGGCACAAGCGTTTGACGAACCGCTTGAGCAGCTCGATGGTCGCTCGATTAAGCAGAGCTACGAAGACTTGGTCGTGCGCACGACGCAAGATATCAATGTGCAAGCTGGAGTTACCGAAGGGCTTGCGAATTACTACAAAGTCCTGGAAGGCAAGTTGCTGGGCATTACCGGCGTGAACTTGGACGAGGAAGCGGTAAAGATGATTTTCTATCAACGCGCGTTTCAGGCGAACAGCCGAGTGATTCAAGCCTCCAATGAATTGCTCGATACGTTGATGAACTTGTAAGTTGTGCAGCACCCGCATTTGTTGCGATTTGAATAACTATGGCAGCGAGTTTCTATCCCGTCGGCTCTTCACGATCCTCTTCCGCGCTTTCCATTTCGCGGTTGTTGTATCAGATCAATACCGATCAAAATGCGATCACAAACCTGCAGACGCAGCTGAGCACCGGCCGACGCATTCAGCGTCCGAGTGAAGACCCGGGTGCAGCGATTCGTTCACTCGCCGCGCAGCGTCAGTTGGAGTTCAAGGAGCAGGTTGACACGAATCTGTCGAGCGCCGACACGATGCTCAGCGCAACGGAATCAGCGCTTTCCCAAGCGCAATCGCTGTTGATCGATATTCGTGGTCTTGCCGTTCAAGTTGGCAACAATACGCTCTCCGAAGAGGAACGAGGTGCTGCGGACGCGCAGCTTCAAGCCGCCTATGTTCGCTTAACGGAACTTGGCAATTCAAAATTTCAAGACCAATATATCTTCGCCGGCAGCAATGTCACGTCGCTCCCATTCATCGCGTCTAACGACTCGATGCTGTTCACTGGAAAGATCGACGAGTTGATGACGATCTCCGATTCGGCATCGACAGTAGCTGCCAACGTTACTGCCGAAGACGCTTTTGGTGTGCGCAGCGACTTCATCGTCGGAACCGTGGATATCAACCCCCGACTAACACCTGCCACTCCGCTCTCTTTGCTGAATCGCGGCGAAGGCATTCGTGGCGGCAGCATCGAATTTTCGGACAACTTGCAAGTCGTAGAGCTGGATCTTTCCAAAGCCTACAACCTGGGTGAAGTCGCAGCCGCGATCAATGGCTTGCAATTAAGCGGTCGCACCCTGCAAGCGACGATCAACTCAGATGGCTTAGAGATTCGGTATGAAGACGGGTTATCGGGCTTCATCAACATCCGCGAAGTTGGCGGTGGCAACACAGCAAGCGATCTGAGAATCAAAACGGATAGCATCCTGTCGACGTCGCCTGTCACGGGCAACGATCTCGATCCCCGCGCGTCACTCAATACGCCGCTGAGCTCGTTGTTCGAAGGCGGTGGTATCGCTTCGGGTGAATCGTTCACGATCAAGCAAGGCAACAAGAGTTACAACATTTCTACGACGGGCGCCAACACCGTCGAAGATTTGCTGAACGTCATTCGCCGTTCGGGAGCGAAGGTAGAAGCCAGTCTCGATGAGACCGGTCGACACATTGCGATTCGCAGTCTGGAGAGCGGCACTTCGCTAACGATTGCGGAAAACGGCGGCGATCTGGCTACGCGGCTCGGACTGCGCACGTTCGATTATGAAACGCCACTATCGAGACTGAATTTCGGTCAAGGTGTTTTCATCAGCGATACAACCGACGACTTGCTGATCACACGCAGCGATGGAACCAGTTTTAGCGTGGACCTCGACGGCGCGCTAACGGTGAACGATGTTATCAGTCGCATCAACAATCACGATACGAACTTTACTCCTGCAACGCGTGTTGTCGCATCGCTATCAACCACAGGCAATGGCTTAGTGCTGAGCGCGCCGACCGGAGCTCAGCCGATTTCCGTTGCGAATGTCGGCGGCAGTCAAGCGGCTTGGGGTCTGGGCCTGGTCGCACGCGATGCCAGTTCCAGCGCTGGTACCACCTCAGGTGCAAATAATGTGATCCGCGGGGCCGACGTTAGCGGCGTTCAAGTCGAAGGTGCCTTTACTTCCATTACGCGACTGCGAGATGCGATCAGGGAAAACCGGCAAGAAGGTCTTCCCAGCATCGTTGAATCGATCGACGCTGACCTACAGCGACTGTCACTAGCTCGCGGCGTCGTCGGAGCTCGTCAGCAATCTATCGAGAGCATCAAAAGCAGCTCCGCTGAACAACAGATTCGGCTGAAAGAAGTTGAGTCGAATGAACTCGACGCGGATCTAGCTCAAACCATTTCCGAACTGAGCGGCCGACAAGCCGCCTTGGAAGCGTCTCTACAATTGATGAGTCAGGTGACTCAGTTGACACTATTCAACTATCTCTAGCACACGATAGCATCGGGCGATACGGAGTGAGGCAAAAGTAAGTTATCGTGTTTTCATCTTCGAGCCGGTATTCCATCTGCGGGCTTCGCTGGGCACTCGGGGGAGACTTCTTGACCGCGGATGACATTGTGGCCCCACGGATGAAGCTGATGATGAAATACAAACACTCAGAACGCACCCAACACCTCTTTGCCCCGAGGTTGACTGGCTCTGATCTTCTTCTCAGCTTCTTCGAGCCAACTACTGACGTTCTCCGGCAGCATTTTACTTGAGTGGCCTCGTAAAGCCGCAACTACTTCCGCCGCAGCCACCGCTCTATCACACTCGTAGGAGTCATCAGTGGTCTTTAACGCAGCCTTTAGAGCTCGATCGATATACGATAACGGCTTCGCCGCATTCACCAGTTCATCTGCCCAATCCAAGGCGTGATCGTTGTCGAACGCGTGATATCCCCAAGTCCCCATCGACACCCTTTCTTGGTAAAGACTGTTGCGTAGCAGCAACATTGCGGGTCAGAGGCGAATCCACATCGCTTTGAGGTACTCAGTCTCTGGGCAATTGGCGGAGACGGGATGACATGCGGCCGCGCCGACTTTGCCGATGATCTGCATGTTACGCGGCGACTCGGCGAAGGCAGAGCGACAAGCCGACCGCACGATGCGCGTGAACTCGGATTCAGGCAATAAACCTGCACAAGAACAAGTCAGCATCATTCCGCCAGGCTTGACGATCTGCATGGCCAGTCGATTGAGGTCGAAGTGCTTGCGCGAGCCTTCTTCAATCTCCGCGCGGTTACGAATGAGTTTTGGTGGATCGAGTACAACGACGTCATACTGCTTACCCGAACGCAGCATGTCGCGCATGTAAGCGAACGCGTCGGCTTGAGTGAACTTGATCTTCACATCGTTCAGAGCGGCATTCTGCTTGGCGGTTACCAGCGGATTTTCGTCGAGATCGATGCCGGTTACATCCGTCGCTCCACCAAGTTTCGCTGCTTGCACAGAAAAACCACCGGTGTAACAGCAGACATCCAACACCGAGCGATCGCGACAGAACTCGGCGAGCTTCAATCTGTTGTCACGTTGATCGCAAAAGAAACCGGTCTTATGTCCAGTGCCGAAATGAACACGGAACTTAGTGCCATGTTCGGTGATTGTGACTTGCGGTGGCAGGTTCGGACTGCTCTGCGGCTGAATCGAAAAACCTTCTTGGCTCTGCAAGTA
>JBGSJB010000751.1:0-5799 GCA_041742175.1 Pirellulaceae bacterium | reverse complement strand
AACTTCGCCGGACCAATGGAAAAATGACTTATCGATGACGGTTTCAAGTAGAAATGCTCCTGCGATTTACAGCAGGTAATGCAAGCGGATCGGCATCGATTACTGCGGCAATGGCAACAACTCGCTCAGTCGAACGCAGGTGCCGAGCGTCAAAGTGACCGTCAAAGTGACCGTCAAAGTGACCGTCAAAGTGACCGACAGGCCGCTTGGCAACTCGCGGCTGAGAAATCAGCCGAGTTATGCAAACGGCGCGCGGCTAGCATCCCGGAATTGAATTACGATCCTGAGTTGCCGATCACCGCGCACCGCCAACAGATCATCGACTTGATTCAATCGCGACAAGTAGTCGTGTTGTGTGGTGAAACGGGTTCGGGTAAGAGTACACAGTTGCCGAAGTTGTGTCTTGAAGCTGGCCTTGGTCGTCGTGCAATGATCGGTCATACGCAACCGCGGCGACTGGCAGCTCGCGCCGTTTCGAGTCGCCTTGCGGAAGAACTTGGTTCCAAAGTTGGCGAGTTGGTCGGCTTCAAGATTCGTTTCACCGATGCCACGCAACCGCAAACCTTGATCAAAGTGATGACCGACGGCGTGCTGTTGGCTGAAACGCAGCGAGATCGCTTCTTCGATCAGTACGATGCGATCATCATCGATGAAGCTCACGAACGATCGCTGAACATCGATTTTTTGCTCGGTTACTTGAAGCAACTTTCAGGCAAGCGTCCCGACCTGAAGCTGATCATCACTTCGGCAACAATCGACCCCGAGCGTTTTGCGAACCACTTTGCAGATGAACAAGGCCCTGCGCCGATCATTGAAGTGTCAGGTCGTACTTATCCAGTTGAGATGCGTTATCGTCCGATCGTTGACGATTCGATTGATGAAGAACCTGATGAACAGATGCAGTTGTCCGCCATCGCCGACGCATGCGACGAACTGCTTCACGAAGGTGCAGGCGATGTGCTTGTGTTCCTGCCGACCGAACGCGACATCCGCATCGTTGCAAAGCATCTCGGCGGACATCACAAGCGTGCTGGCAATCAGCGCGGTGTTGAGACGCTGCCGCTGTACGCGCGCTTGAGCCAAGCGGATCAGAACAAGATCTTTCAACCGCATAATCAACGTCGCATTATTTTAGCGACGAACGTTGCCGAATCCTCATTGACAGTGCCCGGTATTCACTACGTGGTCGATACGGGGCTCGCGCGGATCAGCCGTTACGCTCCGCGCAGTAAGGTTCAACGACTGCCTATCGAGGCCGTTTCGCAAGCCTCCGCCAACCAGCGCAGCGGTCGTTGCGGTCGCTTGGGACCCGGCGTGTGCATCCGTTTGTTCAGTCAGCAAGACTACGATTCTCGCAGCCAATTCACGACGCCAGAAATTCGTCGAAGCGATCTGGCAGCGGTGCTGCTGCAGAGTCTCGTGCTGCGACTCGGGCCGCTCGAAGAGTTTCCGTTGCTCGATCCGCCTGCGCCCGAAGCGATTCGTGATGCCGAGAAAACGCTTCGCGAATTGGATGCGATCGACGCGCGCGGTGAACTGACGAAGGTCGGAAGTCAGCTCGGTGCGCTTCCGTGCGATCCGCGAGTTGGACGTATGCTGATCGAAGCTAACGAACGCAACTGCTTGCCAGAAGTGTTGATCATCGCCGCAGCGATTGAAACGCAAGACCCGCGACAGCGTCCAACCGGTCAAGCTCCGCAAGCGGATGAAGCGCACGCGATGTTTCTCGATCCGCACAGCGATTTCCTCAGCTACTTGCGATTATGGGATTTCTACGAGCGACTCGGGAGTGACCTCGGTCGCTCACGTTTGCAAAAAGCTTTGCATCAGCGTTTTCTTTCACACAACAACTTTCGCGAGTGGGCGGACATTGTTCGTCAGTTGAAAGAATTGTTACACAGCTCGGGAATGAAAGTCGGTCAGCGCAAATTCAAACTGCCTCCATTCGACTTAAAGAAGCAAACTGAGCCGTTGCCCGATTCGCGATCGCAAGGGAAACACCAACGTCACTCGCCAGCTCAGAAACCCGAAGTGATCAAGCGTCCTGAAGGTTACGATGCGATCCATCAATCGTTGCTCGCTGGGTTGCTCAGCGGCATCGCCAACGCCGGAGACAGCTATGAATACAAAGCCGCTGGTGGCATGTCGTTATCGTTGTGGCCTGGATCAGGATTGTTTCGTCGCAAACCGAAGTGGATCATGGCGGCGGAAATTGTTGAGACCACCAAGCGATTCGCACGCACGATCGCTGAAGTGGATGTCGAATGGATTGAACATGCGGCTCGCGATCTTTTAAAACACTCGTACTACGATCCCCACTGGAGCAGCAAGATCGGTGCTGCGATGGTTTATCGCCGCAGCACTTTGTATGGGTTGCCGATCGTCGTTGGACGCCGTGTCAACTTGGCGCCGATCAACGCTGTGACGGCGCGCGAGATGTTGATTGAACACGGTTTGGTTGCGGGTGAGTGGAGTTGTCGCGAAAAATTTTATGCGCACAACCAAGAACTGCTCGCCGACATGAACGAGTTGGCTCAGCGAACGCGCGAGCGTCAGTTCATTGTCGACAAGTACCAACTCGAACGCTTCTACGCACAACGCATCCCGGCTGAAGTGACCGACTTAAACAGCTTGCGCACCTGGATGAACAAGAACCCAGACTCGCCACTGGTCAAATCGCTGTGGATGAAGCCCGAGGACTTAATTGCCGATCAAGATAAAGTGAAAGTCGACTTTGCTGCCGCGTTTCCGAACGAGTTGCAGGTTGGTTCGACCAAGTTACCGCTGGCTTATCATTTTGAACCCGGTAACAAAGCGGACGGCGTGACAGTCACGGTTCCTCAAGCCGCGCTGCGCCAGATCAGTGACGAGGCGCTCGCATGGCTGGTGCCCGGTCTGCTCGAAGATAAGTTGCTGTACTTGATTCGATCGCTGCCGAAGAATTTGCGAGCCAACTTTGTGCCTGCGCCCGATGTTGCGAAGTCGCTTGCGGAAGAACTGAACAAAGCAGATCGCCAACGACCCTTTACAACGGTACTATGCGAATTGCTTTCGCGACGCGCGGGCGAACCGATTCGTGCAAGCGATTTCGATTGGACCAAGTTGCCGGAGCATCTTCAATTTCTGGTTCGCGTTGTCGACGATGCGGGCACTGTGGTCGAGACTGGCCGCAATGTGGCTGAGTTGCAAGCGCAGTACGCTCCACCTGAGTCGATGATGGCTACGAAGCAAGTTGCAACGACGAGCGACTGGAAAGATCGTCGCATCACCCAAGTCGACTTTGATTCGTTGCCGGCGAAAGTTGGCATTCGGCGCGGTGGTTTGATCGTGGCGGCCTTCCCTGCGCTGGTGGATGTCGGCGAAGCCGTGGAATTGCGTCTAGTTGATCATGCTACGGAAGCGGAACGATTGTCGTTGCAAGGTTGGAATCGATTGTTCGCGCTCAAGCATCATCGCAACTTGCGAGGTCAAGTAGCTCACCTGCCGGGACTTGAGAAGTCGAGCGTGCTGCTCGGGCATATTCTGAAAAGCGATCAACTTCGCACGCAATTGCAAGACCTGATTGCTCGGATCGCATTCATCGAAAATCAAACTTTGCCGCAGAATCGCGATGATTTTGAACTTCGCAACCTGCGAGCTGTCGAGCAGATTTCGATCGCCACGCAGAGCGTTGCGGCTTGGTTGCCGCGATTGTCCGAGAGCGCCCACGAAGTTCGTAAACGTGTTGAAGCTTCGCCAGCCACCTGGCGCGAGATTTCAGACGACATCCGCGATCATTTGCGAGAGTTGCTTGCAGCCGATTTTCTGAAAGTCACACCGTGGTCCGCGCTCGTTGAATTGCCTCGCTATCTGCGGGCGATCGAGTTGCGACTCGACAAGCTCAAGTCAGGCGGATTGCCGAAAGATAAACAGTTGCGAACTCCGATCGAAAAAGCGATGAAACGTTTTCGCGAAGTTAAATCGCGAACGTCGCTTGTTACACCGGACGTTCAAGCTCGGCTCGATCAACTGCGTTGGCTGATTGAAGAGTTTCGCGTTTCCATCTTCGCACAGTCGCTTGGAACCAAGCAAACGGTCAGCGAGAAGCGAATCAACGAGGCACTGGACTCAGTGGAGCGTAACGGATAACGCAGCCGATGGCTTTGGTTTCTGTGTTTGTGATTGGGCGACCGTCGCGAATCGCGGCGAGCGCGAGTTGCAGATCGTGCGTGGTCGGCGCTGGGCGTTTGCGACCGTAATCCTGATGGCGATCATCGATTCGACCGCGGTAAACAATTTCACCTTTTGAATCAACGACGATCGCTTCAGGAGTCACTTTAGCCTTCACTTGCCGGGCGATCGAATTGCCAGGATCGAGCGCGATTGGCCAGGTGATTTGGTACTCCTGCTGATGTTTGCGAGCCGCGTCGAGCGTTACGTCCGGATCCGCATGGACAAGGACAAAATCGAATTTCTTGTCCGCAAACTCCGTTTTCAGCCGAGCCAGTGTTGGATGATAGGCGTTTGCAATCGGACAGGTCGTGTTGATGAAAACGAGTACTGTGTAGCGACCGCTGACATGATTCGGCAACGCGTGTTCGTTGCCGTCGATGTCCCGGAACTGCAAGACGGGGTTGGCGTCGGTTTGCGCGTTGACGTTGGTAAGCAGAGCACAGGCTAACACAGCTACAACTTGGAACGATCTAGTCAATGAATTCACGGGTAACTCACTTTCCAAAGCATTGTTGTTTGCTACCGTATACCGATTGCCATCAATCAGCTTAGCAGTACAGCACTAATAAAGCAGCGCTGCGTCGCGGCGTTTTCGGAACTCGGCCAAGTCTGCTGCATAAAGTGCTTGTATTTCTTTTACACTTTTGCCAGCCGTGATCGCGTCTCGCACTTGGTTGTTCACAAGCAGCGTGTTGATGCTGGCAGCTTTCCAATCGTCGCCATAGAGTTCTTGCAGACCAACGGCCACTGTCAGACCGATGGTTAAGGCGTCGATCGCATCGACCTCGGTAACAACCAATTGTATTCCGCCACAGGGTTCGTTGGCGAACTTGCTTGCATTGGGAGTCGTCCGACGCGCGATAGCTCGAACTCCTGGAACGTTCTGTTCGTTGAACCAATGAGCCAGCTCGCGACTATTGATCCAAGGTGCCCCAACCCACTCGAAGGGACGATCGGTACCGCGACCAACCGAAATGTTGCTGGTCTCGAGCAGTCCGATACCTGGATAGAGTCTCGCCGCGAGCAGCGAGCGCATATTGGGCGAAGGGTCAACCCACTCCTGCCCTGTTTCAGCGAGCGATTGCGAACGTTCCCAATTGCGAACTGGCACGATGTGTAGATCGAGTTTGAGATCGAGTTCTTTGCGGAATAACACCGCAAGTTCACCGACCGTCATGCCGTGTTGAACAGGTAGGTTATGGCAAGCGACAAAGCTTTCGCGACCGGCATCGACCATTGACCCGGCGACGGTTATTCCACCGATTGGGTTTGGGCGATCAAGGATAATCAGTTGCTTGTTGTGTTCCGCTGCGGCGAGCATACACTCCTTCATGGTCGAAATGTAGGTATAGAACCGGCAACCGATATCTTGAATGTCATAGACTAGGCAATCGACTTGCGCGAGTTGCTCGGCGGTTGGCCGTCGAGTTTTACCGTACAGCGAATAGATTGGCAGTTTGAGTTCGGTAGCGGTCGAATCACCAATTCCCGCTTCATCCAGCAAGCCTTGGAAACCATGTTCGGGGCTGAAGAGGGCGACCAATTGCACGTCCTTAGCACCTCGCAGTAATTGAGCCGTTGAGGTTC